>WFNH01000120.1 GCA_015488685.1 Marinosulfonomonas sp. | reverse complement strand
TATCTGGCCCCGCCCCCCCATCGCGGCAAACGGAACGAACCAGCCTTTTCCGCCCTGACCGCTCGTGTGGGCGCCGAAGTGTTCGGCATGGACTATGCCGATTTTGCTGCCCAGACGCAGGCAAACTTTGAACGGTTGTTCACCAAGGTGGCCGACTATGGCTGAACTGCGGGCAACCATCCTTGGCTGTGGATCAAGTGGCGGGGTGCCGCGGATTGGCGGCATCTGGGGCGATTGTGACCCTGAAAACCCGAAAAACCGCCGCTCGCGCTGCTCGATGCTGGTTGAAAAGATTGGCAAGGCGGGCACCACCCGCGTGCTGATCGACACCTCGCCCGATATGCGCAGCCAACTGCTGGCCACCAGCATCGACCGCGTGGATGCGGTGGTTTATACCCATTCCCACGCCGACCATGTGCACGGGCTGGACGATATCCGCATGATCGTTTTCAACACCAAACAACGGATGCCCGTTTGGGCCGACATGCCGACGCAAAACGACCTATATGCGCGGTTCCGCTATGCGTTCATCACGCCCGAAGGATCGAATTATCCGCCGATCTGCGACATGAACACGATTGATGGTGATATTAGCGTGTCCGGTGCTGGCGGAGACATCACCCTGACCCCCCTGCCCGTTCAGCACGGGCAAATCGGGGCGCTGGGATTTCGCATCGACGGGTTGGCCTATATGCCGGACGTGTCGGACATTCCCCAAACCACATGGGAATTGCTGGATGGGCTGGATATCTGGGTGCTGGACGCCCTGCGCCATAAACCCCATCCCAGCCATGTGCATCTGGAACGGTCTCTGGAATGGATAACCCGCGCCGCGCCCAAACGCGGGGTGCTGACCAATATGCACATTGATCTGGATTACAATACCGTGGCGGGCGAAACCCCCGACAACATCACCCCCGCCTTTGACGGGATGCGGTTGACCATCGCCACGCAATAGGGCGTAGATGGGCGCATCGTTGCCTCAAAAGGAAGTGTTATGCGTATTATCACCCTGCTGTTTGCTCTGTTCCTGCTGACCACCCCCGCCAGCGCCACACCACCACAAGTGGTCGAGGTCAGTGAAACCCTGTTGGGCGTGAATGATACCCACCTGTTTGTTCTGCGCCGGATGGATGACAACATGGGATACCATCACATCACCCAGACCGATGTGGTCCTGATTGCCCGCGACAGGAAAACCAATACAGATGCCCAAATCTGGCCCGTAATGCGCGTCATTGATCACGGTATAGATTTCCTGGATTTCGGGGAACAGGAAAGGGTTGAAATCCTGCCCCTGCCGAATCGGATAAACCCGTTTGATATTTTGCTGTGGCGCAAGGCCCGCCCGCTGGTTGCTGATACAGGCGAACAATCCTACCTTCCAATGCATGAATTATCCGACGGCAATAACATGTTCACAATCACCACCGGTGCTGACGAAAACCGGCGGCGCTACCAGTTGGAAAACAACACGGCAGAGGCCCTGATCCGTCAAAGTCTGAATAAAACACGCGCAGCACTCCCAGCCTATTTCAACCAAGGGGGTGATATGTTGCAGGACATCCTTTTTGATCAATCCTCGGACTGCAAGTACAGCGGTTTTACCGTCATTTCGGATTTGGTTGATGGGCAGTATACCGAACAGTGGATTGCAAACGTCACTTGCGAGGAAGAAGACAGACTTTCGCCTGTTTCCATGTTCTTGTTCCTTCCGCAAGTTCAGTAACCCATGCAGGCGCTGCTGGATGTCATCCTGCCGGTTTTTCTGGTTGTCGGCCTAGGCTATGTCGCCGTTTGGCGTGGCTGGATGACTGATGCTGCAATTGACGGGTTAATGAAATTTGCCCAGAGCTTTGCCATCCCCGCCCTGCTGTTTCGCGCCATTTCCACGCTTGATCTTGGGGCCAGCTTTGATCTGCGCCTGATGATCAGTTTCTATGCCGGTGCAACGGCGGGGTTTGCCGCCGGTCTGTTCGGCGCGCGGTTTCTGTTCCATCGCCCGTGGGAAGACAGCGTCGCCATCGGCTTTATCGGTCTATTTTCCAATTCCCTGCTGCTGGGGCTGGCGATCACCGAACGCGCCTACGGACCGGACGCGCTGGCCGCCAATTTCGCTATCATTTCGGTGCATGCGCCGTTTTGCTATGGCCTTGGCATCACCGTGATGGAGGTGGTGCGCAACCGGGGTGGCGGTTTGGGGCAAACCTCGCGTTCGGTATTGCGGGCGATGTTTCGCAATGTGCTGGTGCTGGCCATTGCGGCGGGGTTTATCGTGAACCTGACCCACCTGCCGATGCCCGAATTCACCACCGATGCGCTGGACCTTTTGAAACGCACCGCCCTGCCCGCCGCGCTGTTTGGCATGGGCGGGGTGTTGTCGCGTTACAAACCCGAAGGCGACATGCGGGTGATCCTGTATATCAGCGCCGTGTCGCTGGTGCTGCATCCGGTGATCACATGGTCGCTGGGCGCCGCGCTGGCCCTTCCCAAAGACGCCTTTCGTTCAGCCGTTATCACGGCGGCAATGGCACCCGGTATCAACGCCTATATCTTTGCCAACATGTATGGCGTGGCCCGGCGGGTGGCGGCCTCGGCGGTATTGCTGTCAACAGCTGCGACAATATTGACCGCTTGGGTATGGCTGGGATTGCTTGGGTAATCTGCGCCTATGGTCTAGCCTGCGTAAGCGCAACAGGACCAAAGGAAGATGAACTATGAGCTGGATCAAAACCGTTCCATACGCCGAGGCCACCGGCAAGCTGAAGAAACTCTATGACCGTGTGAAGGGGCCGGATGACAATGTGGACAACATCATGATGTCCCATTCCCTGCGCCCGCACACGATGGAAGGGCATATGGCGATCTACAAGAATGTGCTGCACCACACGGGCAACACATTGCCGAAATGGTTTCTGGAAATGATCGGCGTCTGGGTTTCGGCCCTGAATGAATGCGATTACTGCGTCGAGCACCATTTCACAGGTATGAAACGCCTGCTAAACGATGACACCCGCGCCGATGCATTGCGCGAGGCGATCGAGGATGGCGATGTCGACGTTGCCCCGCTTAAGGATGCCGAAAAGATGGCACTGGGCTATGCGGCGATGTTGACCCTGACACCGTCAAAGATACCGGAAGAGGCCATCAAAGCGCTTCGCAGTGTCGGGTTTGAAGATGGCGAAATTCTGGAAATCAATCAGGTGACCGCCTATTTCAACTATGCCAATCGCACCGTGCTGGGGCTGGGGTGTGATACTGAAGGCGATGTTATTGGCCTGTCCCCGAACAACTCGGATGACCCTGACGATTGGGCCCATAAATAGCGCCCGATTTCTCTTTTGTCTAAATATCCCCGCCGGAGGCTTGGGCGCTGGCCCCGTCAGGGGGCAGCGCCCTGCGGCGACGCGCGAAGCGCGGCGCAATACCTGTTCTACTGCGGGGAAATCCCGCGCAGTTTTTCACCACGCCGACGCAATAGTTCGACGGTGGCCAGCAACAGAATCGAAATGATCACCAGGATCGTCGCCACCGACAGGATGGCCGGACTGATCTGTTCGCGGATACCGTTCCACATCTGCCGCGGGATTGTCTGTTCATCCAGCGCGCCAACGAACAGCACCACGACCACTTCGTCAAACGATGTGACAAAAGCAAACAGTGCACCGGAAATAACGCCGGGCAGGATCAGCGGCATGATCACCCGGAAAAACGTGGTGCGCGGGTTGGCCCCCAGATTGGCCGCCGCACGGGTCAGCGAATGATCAAACCCGCTAAGGGTGGCGGTGACGGTGATGATCACAAAGGGGATGCCCAATGTGGCGTGGGCCAGAATGATCCCCAGATAAGGAATGCCCCAACTGCCGATCCGAATATAGGAATAGAAGAAAAACAGCCCCGTTGCGGTGATGATAATCGGCACGATCATCGGCGAAATCAGGATCGCCATGATCGGACGACGCCACGGCATATCGGGTTTTGACAGGCCTAAAGCGGCCAGCGTTCCCAGACCTGTCGCCAGAACGGTCGCAAAGAAACCGATGATCAGCGAGTTTTTCGTCGCCCGTATCCAGGCGGCATTTTCCCAGGCATCGGCCCACCACGAACTGTCGCGCGTGGCATCGGGCGCGTTCATGCCAAAGGTCAGCAGCAGATCATACCAGCGGGTTGAATAGCCGGTCGGGTCCAGCGACAACATCTTTTCGGTAAAGGTAAAGTAAGGCTCGGCGTTGAACGACAGCGGGATCACGATCAGGATCGGTGCGATCAGGAACAAAAAGATCAGCACACAAATCACCAGATAGGTGTAGTGCCAGATCCTTTCAGCGCGGGATGCATAACTGGGAAGTGCCATAACGTTACCCTAACTTCAGATTATCAATACCCACCAGCCGGTCATACAGCCAATAGAGGATCAGGATGCCACCCAGCAGCAGGGAGGCCAGCGCGGCCGCCATTGACCAGTTCAGCGATTTTTGCATGTGGAAGGCGATCAGGTTGGAAATAAGCGTGCCGTCCGATCCGCCCACAAGGGCCGGCGTGATGTAATAGCCAACCGCCAGAATGAACACCAGTAACGCTCCAGCGGCAATCCCCGGAACGGTTTGCGGAAAATAGATGCGGCGAAAGGCCGTCCAGCTGGTTGCGCCAAGGCTGCGCGCGGCCCGCACATAGGACGGGTTGATCGGGCGCATCACGGAATAAAGCGGCAGCACCATGAACGGCAGCAGAATATGCGTCATCGCCACCACCGTCCCGATTTTATTATACATCATCTGGATGCGGTTATCATTCCCGATCAGCCCCATTGCCACCATCGCGTCATTCAACACACCCTGACTTTGCAACAGGATCATCCAGCTGGTCGTTCGCACCAACAGCGATGTCCAGAACGGTAACAACACGAATATCATCAACAGGTTGGAATAGCGCAGTGGCAGCGTGGCCAGCAAATGCGCGATTGGATAGGCCAATATCAATGTCAGGACAGTGATCAGCACAGACAACATAAACGTGCGGCCAAACAATTTCAGGTAAATCTGGTGGTCTTCATCAACAGACATGATGTCACCATCAGCATTGCGTGTCCGGTCCATTGCCGCCAGAAAAAATGTGCCCGTCAGATTGCTCGAGGCGCTACGCATGACCTGCCACAATTTTGGATCACCCCATTTCGGGTTCAACTCGATCAGGGCCTCTTTGAACGGCGGTTGCAATTTTTTGGCTTTGCGTGCCCCTTGGGTGAACAGAGACCGTGAACCGGGTAATTCGTAATTGATCCGCGTCCCGGCCTGACCAGCCGCCCGTGTCTCTTTCAAGGTTTTCAGATCTTCGACCAATGCAACAAAGGCGGTTTCATCCGGTTCTGTTCCGGCAGGGTTTTCATCAAACCAGTTCGCAAGATTGACCATGATCGGTGTTTTCTCACCTGTGGTCAGATTCTTTTGCACCGTAAAGCCGTCATTATAGACAGAGCGTTTCAGCATCTGCCCGATTGGCACAATAAAGGTAATGACAATAAACAGCAGCAATGGCAGCACAAGCAAAAACGCGCGTCGGCGCGATCGTGCCTGCGCATGGGCAAGGGCTGCCTTAAGCGGTTTGCCGTCCGCTGTGGTTAGACCAGTGTTTGTCGGATTTGTCGTCGCATCGGCCATAAGTCACCCGGATCTGCGCGTTGCGCCTTGCCTAAGGAATTGGAAAAGGGCGGCGCAATTGTAACGCCGCCCGATTATCTTTTTTATTTCGCCAGCCAAGCGTTGAAACGCTCGTTCAGCTCGGCGTCGTGATCAACCCAGAATTCAAAGTTGTTGACCAAAGCGTTTTTCAGGTTGGCTTCGGCTGTCGGCATATGTGGTGCCATTTCCGTTTTGCCATCCTGATAAAGGCCAACCAGAGAACCCGAAGATTTGCGTGCAGGACCATAGGAAATATAGCTGGCCTGATCTGCCAAACGCTTGGTGTCGGTTGCGAAGGCAATGAACTTCATTGCATTGTCTTTGTTCGGCGCCCCTTTGGGAATTACAAACAGGTCGAAGTCAAGGATCTGACCGTCCCAGACAACTTCCAGCGGCTGGCTTTCGGCCACGGCAGCGTTGAAGATACGACCATTATAGGCGGTCGACATGACAACTTCGCCATCAGCCAGAAGTTGGGGGGGCTGTGCACCGGCTTCCCACCAGACGATATCGCCTTTGATGGTGTCCAGTTTGGCGAATGCACGATCAACACCTTCCGGTGTGTTCAGGATGCCATAGACTTCGCCAGCAGGAACGCCATCAGCCATCAGCGCCATTTCCAGGTTCGCTTTGGCTGATTTACGCAGCCCGCGTTTACCCGGGTATTTGGTGGTATCAAAGAAATCGGCAATCGAGGTGGGTGTGCCGTTCACGTTGTCCTTGTTATAGGCAAAAACAGTGGACCAGACGATGTTTGCAACTGCACAATCCTGAATCGCACCGTCGATGAAATCCTCGGTGGCAGGTGTTCCGTCCGGGGCTGGGGGCAGGATGGAAGGATCGATTTCTTCCAGCAGACCTTCGTCGCACAGGCGCACAGCGTCCGAGAATTCCACGTCGGCAACATCAATGGTCACATTGCCGGCTTCAACCTGCGCTTTGATCGGAGTCGCAGGATTGTCAGCATCAACCGAATTTACTGTGATGCCGGTCTCGGCTGTGAAAGGTTTGTGGTAGGCTTCGACCTGCGATTTGGTATAAGCGCCACCCCATGACATGACTGTCACCTCTTCTGCCGAGGCAGCGAAGGCAAAGCCACTCAGGGCTGTTGTCAGGATAAGTATCTTTTTCATGTAGTTTTCTCCCTAGTTACAAGAACTGCTCTTGATTATGTGCGGGCGTTCATCGCCCCTGTCGTTCAGATTATTATAACGGATCAAGGGCGCGCGCATCTACGGCGTCCCATGTGATTTGTGTGGTTTCGCCAACAACCAGATGTTTATGACCAGCCGCATTGGGCACCTTGACCACAAATTCATCATTACCGTGCACATTCAATCGGCACCGGATATGGTCCCCTAAATAGATCAGCTCCAACACCTTCGCTGTTGTCGAATTCGGCCCCGGATCAGCAGAAACTGACACCCGTTCCGGCCGGATCGAGACCAGCGTTTTCGACCCCGGACCGCCGCATTTAACAGCAAGCGCCTGACAGGTGTCGCCGTCTTCCAGTTGCACCGTGGCAATTTTTCCTTCGGTTTTGGAATTGCCGCCATCCAGCGCCACAACCGTGCCAGCCAATTTGTTGTTTTCCCCGATGAACTGCGCCACGAAACTGTTTTCAGGGCGCTCGTACAGATCGGCAGGGGCGGCAAGTTGCTGAATTCGGCCATCATCGAACACCGCCACACGGTCCGACATGGTTAGCGCTTCGGATTGGTCATGGGTCACATAAACCACCGTAATTCCAAGGCTGTCGTGCAGATGTTTGATCTCGAACTGCATGTGTTCACGCAGCTGCTTGTCCAAAGCGCCCAGCGGCTCGTCCATCAGAACCACTTGCGGTTCGAACACCAGCGCGCGGGCCAGCGCGATACGTTGTTGCTGCCCGCCAGACAGTTGTGCCGGACGGCGCGATGCAAAATCACCCATCTGCACCATATCCAATGCACGGCGAACTTTCTCTTCACGCTCGTCCTTACCCATACCGCGCACTTCCAAAGGAAACGACAGGTTTTCACCAACTGTCATATGCGGGAACAGGGCGTAGGACTGGAACACCATACCAATGCCGCGTTTGTGCGGCGGAATGTCGTTGATCGAAACGCCGCCCAGCTTGATGTCGCCGTGGGTAGCGGTTTCAAAACCGGCGAGCATCATCAGACAAGTTGTCTTGCCCGACCCCGATGGGCCCAGCATTGTCACAAATTCGCCTTTGGCGATCTGTAGGTTCAAATCTTTGACGACAAGCACTTCACCGTCATAGCTTTTCTGCACGCGGTCAAATTCGACAAACGCTGCATCCGAGTCGGTCATGGCCACTAAGCGGCTCCCTATTGTGTTCTGTCCGGCAGGTTAACCTGCGCTCTTCAGAAAAAGACTAAAGCGGTTACAGCCTGGCAATGCAACAGCAACACGACAATAAATTGGCTGTAAGCGACCTTTCACACCAGAATTGATGATCCTTTCAAGCGCATAGATTGAAACGCTGAAACATCACTTCCCTGAGAGCAGCCAAAAACCATGGTTCTTTTTGCCCCGCCCGAATCAAATCCCCCCCCTCGGCAAGCTGGAAAAACAGAACCACTTAACAATATTCGCATTTTATAATATGAGTATTTGAATATCTCGGTTTCGAGCCTGCTAGACGAGGCCCTGCCCGACATCCTTTCATGGCGTATTAACACGCGCCCCCATAACGGGAACATCTTGATGTATAGACGTGTAAACAGCGGACGTTTTATCGGACTGACCACCTTTCTGATTGTGGTTGTGATGGCGGTGTTCACATGGGTCATGTATGGAATGGCGCAGCGGGTTTTCACCATGACCGACATCATTCAGGAATTGAATGAAAGTATCAAAACCATGGTCGGCACCCAGATCAGTATGGCCAAGGATATGCACGATATGAGCGCCAGTATGAGCGACATGAACAGCAATATCGCCAACATGGACCAAAGCATCGGTTCGATGACAACAAATGTCGAAACCATGAACCAAAGCATCGGCACAATGAACAAGACAATGGTCGGCCTGTCCGGCGCGGTCGGGAACATGGCCAGCAATATGAACCGGATGACCTATGACATCGGCAAGGCAACCTATGCGCTGTCCAACCCGATGTCCTATATGTGGGGCAATGCATTCCCGTTTTAGGCGCGAATCACTTTCGGATATTTTCGCAAAATTCAATGCGACAATTGTGCTCCTCCGAATTTATTTCTCTGGAGATCAAAGCATGGATTCATTGAAATCACAGTTACCCCGTTAAGGGTCTCATCTCATGGGGTGTTCTTTGGTCTGCCCGCCTTTTCAGCCAATAAAATAGGCAGATTCAACAATTATTTCGCTTTGTGATTGCGTCTTCCCGGACCCGCCAAAATGGTTGGTTTCCCTTGCCTCACTCTATTCACATATGAATATTTTGATATATTGCGCGTTTTGCGATATATCTTTCCATATCAGTCTGATTGCGACAGGAATTATTAGTCACCTTAATACCAAGACAATAAAAACGGGGAGCGCCAATGCAAATATCAAACAGGGTAAAACCATCTTTGCTTGTTTTGGCTGTGTTGTGCGCGGGCGCGATTCTGACATCCCCGACCTTGGCCCAATCCGAAGCCAATTTCCAGACCGCCCCCGTTTCAACCACATCGACTGGTGGCAAGGCAACGGTCGGCGGCACTGTGATCCCGTTCAAACAGGTTACCCTGACCGCCCAAAGCCCGGGCCGCGTAACTTTCCTTGCCGGTGCCGAAGGCCACCGTGCAAAGGCAGGTGACGTATTGCTGCAGATCGGCGATGAAAGCATTCAGGCCCAGCGCCGCGCCGCGCTGGCGCAAATCTCGCAGGCCGAAGCGGCCTTGCGCAACGCACAGATGCAATATTCCCGCGAGCTGTATGCACCCCGCACCAATTCGATGACCGGCATCCCCGGCATGGGCATCCCGTCGACCTTTGATCAGTTCTTTACCCGCGGCTTTTCGGATTCGCTGGGCTTCACCAACACCACAGTCGAACGGCAGGCCGATCTATACGCCCGTGGCGTTGGCATCAATCAGGCCCAAAGCGCACTGGCACAGGCGCAGGCCAATCTGGAAGCACTGGACACCCGTGTGCGCGATACCCGTTCGGTGGCTCCGTTCGATGGCATCATCATCAACAAAATGGTCGAGGTGGGCGACACCGTCCAACCCGGCACCCCGCTGGTCACCTACGCCTTTACCGATTACCTGCGCATCGATGCGGAAATCCCCGTGCGACTGGCCGCTGGCCTGACCGAAGGCATGATCGTTCCTGCACGTCTGGACGTTGGTGGTGCAACGGTTGACGCCAAAGTTGCCCAGATTTTTCCGGTAGCAGACCCCAAACGCCATACCGTGCGGGTCAAGTTCGACCTGCCCTATGACACCCCCGGCGGCCCCGGCATGTATGTCGAGGTCACCGTGCCTGACGCATCTGTCCCCACTCGCAACGGTCAAGCCATCCCGAACGAGGCTTTGATCTGGCGTGGCAGCCTGCCTTCGGTCTTTGTGCTTGAGGACGGCAAACCGTCGCTGCGGCTGGTGCGTGTCGGATACCCTTTACCCGATGGCCGGATTTCGGTGGTATCGGGTCTGAACGGCGGGGAACAGGTCATCCTGAACCCGCCCGCCAATCTGATTTCAGGAGAATAGCAGGCACAGCAATGAATACAGGGCGGGAACCGGCGACAGATCGGCACCACCCACATGACGACGCCCGACAAGGAGGGGTAAGACCATAGCTACGGATCAAAATATCCAACCGGAGTCCGGTGCTGATGACGTGAAGCAACCCAAACTGGGGTTGGCCGGCAGCCTTGCCAGAATGTTCATCAATTCACCGCTGTCGCCGTTGCTGCTGTTTGCCAGCCTCGCGCTTGGCATCATGGGCCTGATCCTGACACCGCGTCAGGAGGACCCGCAGATTTCCGTGCCTATGGTCGATATTTTCTTTTCCTACCACGGGGCATCCGCCAATCAGGTCGCCTCGCTTGCCACCGACCCGCTGGAACGGCTGATGTCGGAAATTCAGGGGGTGGATCACGTCTATTCGGTGTCTAACCGCGATGGCGCGATGGTCACTGTACAGTTTGATGTCGGCGAGGAATTAGGGCCGTCTCTGGTGAAATTGAACGATAAAATCCAGTCCAACCTTGACCGTATCCCGCCCGGCGTGTCGCAACCGCTGATCCGCCCCAAAGGGGTAGACGATGTGCCGGTCGTCACCCTGACCCTGTGGTCGCACGAACTGGACGAGGCCGGCCTGCGATCACTTGGGCTGGACGTGTTGCAACGGCTGAAAGAAATCGACACCACCTCGCAAAGTTTCATTACAGGCGGGCGGTCCGATGCCATTCGGGTTGAAATCTTCCCCGAACGGCTGGCCGGTTTCGGCATCGGGCTGGACCAGATTGCCCAGACCATTTCCTCGGCCAATGCCGAACGTTCGGTCGGATCGGTGGAAATGGGGCAAACCACCTTTTCGCTGCAAACAGGCGCATTCCTGAAAACCGCCCGCGACATTGAAAACCTGATGATCGGCACCCACGACGGGCAAGTGATCTATATCCGCGATGTGGCACTTGTAACCGAAAGCACGGACGATGCGGATAACGTGGTGTCCTATTACACTGGCCCCGCCTATGGGGCCCATGAAGGACAAGGCAAGGTTGCCGACCGCGCCCCGATTGGCGCCTCGGCCGTCACCATCTCCGTTGCCAAGAAAAGCGGCACCAACGGGGTGTCGGTGGCCGATGATGTGCTGGCCTATGTGGACCGCCTGAAGGGCAGCCTGATCCCTGATAATGTGCATGTCGAAGTCACCCGCAATTATGGCGAAACAGCCAACGAGAAGGTCAACGAGCTGATCTTCAAACTGTTCGTTGTGACAGGGGCCGTTACGCTGCTGATCTGGCTGGCCCTTGGGATGCGTGCCGCTACCGTGGTGCTGATCGTGATCCCGGTGGTCATTCTGCTGACGGTATTTTGCGCGTGGTTGCTGGGCTATACCATCGACAGGGTGTCGTTGTTTGCGCTGATCTTTTCCATCGGGATTCTGGTGGATGATGCGATTGTGGTGGTGGAAAACATCTATCGCCGATGGCTGCTGAACGGCGAATGTTCGGATGATTGCAGCGTCGATGCGGTGCGCGAGGTCGGCAACCCGACTATTCTGGCCACATTCACCGTAATCTCGGCGCTGCTGCCAATGGGTTTCGTCACCGGTATGATGGGGCCGTATATGGGGCCGATCCCCGCGCTGGGATCCGTCGCGATGCTGCTATCCCTGTTTGCCGCCTTTATCTTTACCCCTTGGCTGGCCCAACGCATCAAACCCTCGATGAAAAAATTGTCCAAAATGCAGGAAAGCGAACATCGCCAGTCCGTACGCCTGCACCATTTCTTTGAACATATGCTGTACCCACTGCTGGACAGCCGCGCCAAGGCCCGCCTGTTCCGGCTGGGCATGTGGCTGGTGTTTTTCCTAAGTCTTGCGTTGTTCTATACCCAGACCGTCACGGTCAAAATGCTACCCAACGACAACAAGCCGGAATTCAACGTGGTGGTGAACATGCCCGAGGGCACAGCCCTGCCCGTCACCGCCAATGTCGTTACCCGCCTGTCCGACGAACTGCTGAAAATGCCCGAGGTCGTGGCCTTGCAGAGCTATACCGGCACTGCCAGCCCGTTCAATTTCAACGGCCTTGTGCGCCACACCTATCTGCGCGATTTCGCGTGGGGCGCCGATATTCAGGTGCAGTTGACAGACAAGGGCGACCGCGAGCGCACCTCGCATGATCTGGCGGTTGCTGCCCGTGCTGCGCTGAAACCGCTGGCCGACCAGTTGGGCGCGCGAATCGAGGTGGTGGAAATGCCCCCCGGCCCGCCCGTATTGCAAACCATGGTCGCCGAGATTTACGGCCCCGATGATGCCACCCGCCGTCAAGTGGCCCGCGATGTGGAGCACCTGTTTGAACAGGCGGAAAACATCGTTGATGCCGACAGCTATCTGCAAATGCCCTTTGACAGCTGGCGCTTTGTGATTGATCGCGAAAAGGCCTCGCGTCTGGGTGTGTCGGTTGACACCATCAACCGGCAGCTGGAAATGACGCTGGGTGGGTATCGTCTGGGCGATGTCAAAGACGAACATGCGCTTGAGCCGCGTTTTATCTACCTGCAAATGCCGCTTGCCCTGCGTGGCGAATTCGGGCGGCTTGGGCAATTACCTGTGCCCTCGGCCAGCGGCGTTATGATCCCGCTGACCACGCTGGGCCATTTTGAACAATATCGCGTGGATGATCCGGTTTACCACAAGGATCTGCGGGCGGTTGAATATGTCACCGGCGAAGTGGCCGGCCGTCTGGGCGCACCGATCTACGGCATCCTTGAAATGGAAAACCTGCTGGACGATTACATTGCGCCGGATGGCGTGCGGGTCGACACCAACTATATCGGGCCACCCACCACCAGCCTGCAATCGGCGCTGGAATGGGGCGGGGAATGGACCGTTACCTATGTCACCTTCCGCGATATGGGCATCGCTTTTGGCGTTGCGCTGATCATGATTTATATCCTTGTGGTCGGGGAATTCGGCAACTTCCGCCTGCCCGCGATCATCATGGCGCCCATTCCGCTAACCCTGATCGGCATTGTGCCCGGCCATTGGCTGTTTGGCGCGCCGTTCACCGCAACCTCGATGATCGGCTTTATCGCGCTGGCGGGGATTATTGTGCGCAATTCAATCCTGCTGGTCGATTTCTCGCGTCAGGCGGTGGCATCCGGTATGCCCGTCAAAGACGCCGTGATCCACGCTTGTGCCACCCGCACGCGACCTATCATTATCACAGCACTTGCGCTGATGATTGGCTCGTCCGTGATCCTGTCTGACCCGATTTTCGAGGGCATGGCGATTTCGCTGATGATGGGCGGGATGGTGTCCACATTGCTAACGCTGGTGGTGATCCCGCTTGGTTGTGTAAAATATGCCGATGCGATGCAGGAACTGGGGCATGAGGAAACAGCGAATGGAGCGCCAATGCCACCCGCCGAACCCGCGCCCAAACCGCTGCGCGTTTCGGGTGGATCGGGCAAAGGCTTGATCGGCACCACCAAATCGGCACTGGCCGGGCTGTGGGATGCGATTCTGTTTGTGGGCGAAGCCTTGTTTGGATTGCTGCGCGGGTTGGGCCGGATGGTTTTGGGCGCACGCAAGAAACCTGTGACAACACCCCCATCAAAACCCGCGCCTGTGGTGAGCACACCAGCGCAGAAAACCGTAACACCCGAGGTGAAACCGCAAGCAAGCGTAAAGCCCGCTGCGAAACCGGCCAAGCCCAAAGCGGTCAAACCGGCGCGTAAACCGGCGGCAAAACCAAAAGCGACAAAACCTGCCAGCAAACCGGCGGCCCGCAAACCAAAAACAAAACCGGCGACCCGCAAAGCGGCAATCAAACCCGCCACCCGCCGCAAGGCAAAACCATCGGGACGGCGCGGTATCCGGCTGAAAAACCCCAACAGCGATAATCAGGAATAGGAGGCGACTTATGCGTAAATCGGCACTAACAGCGTTCGGCCTGATCATGGTCACAAGCCCGCTTGCGGCGCAAACGGCCATGTCCCCCGCGCCCATTCCCGGCCCCTATCAGATTATCATCCGCCCACAAGCGCCAGCCCCTGCCATGCGGCCCCAACAGCAACCCTATAACCAACCGATGCCCTACTGGATGCAGGTGCAACGGCCAAATGGGGCTCAGCAGCAGCAAACCACACAGGCCCCACCCCCCCAACAGCCGTTCATATCCGGCTGGAACTGGTCGCAACCACCCCAAGGGGCAGGTGCACCGCAAGGGTATGGCGCAGCCCCGACACCGGGGTATTTCCCGGGCTATGCCACTGGACAGAACGGTTGGCAAAACGGCCAACAACCCCGCCAACAACGCCCTGCCCCTAATTACGGCCAGCCCGCGCAGCCCTATCCGCGCCAGAACTACGGCTATACGGGCCAACCTTGGGGGCCGCAGGGGTTCATGCCTTGGGGCAATGCCAACCCTTACGGCTATGGCTACCAACCCGGTTACGCCAGACCACAACAACCGCAAAGACAATAGAGAATACGAATGGCACTATTACGGGCACATATCAGGTTTCAGACTGCCACCACCGCCGTGGTTGCGGCCCTGTGTCTTGCGCCCGACACGGCTGGGGCCAACCCGTGGAACCCCTATCCACAGCAAGCAGCACCGGCCCCAGCCCCTGCGCCCAAACCGCAACCGAAATATTACCAAGAGGCACCGGCAACGCCGCCTGCCACACAGGCTGCCCCCGCAGGTCCCAGCCGCTTTGCCCCGCCCGATCTGGATCTTCAGCTATCGGCCCCACCGCAAAGCACCCCTTACATTGCGCCCTATGGATATCAGGGCGCCCCTTTCACCCCATATGCCAGCCCACCGGCATATTACGGCCCGCCACCCGTCGGATATGCACCCGCCTATCCGATGGGCGCACCGCCATACGGCGGCGGCGCAGGCGGATACCCCCCGCCACCACTCGGCAACAGTTTCTGGGGTGGACCATCCGGTAACAATTATTCCCCGTTCGGGTTCTGGTGAGCAAAACAAGACGAAAGACGACCAACAATAAAATGACGAGCGGCGGCACAAGTTCCAATGCCACGTTCAAGAAATAAACGGAACAATAACAAGGAGATACACTATGCGTAAAACAGTATTCAAAATCGCTCTTGCTGCCGGACTGGGCAGCCTGATGTCCGTTGGCGCCAGCGCCCAGAACTGGGGCCCTGCCCCCGGCCAAGGTGGCTATTATGGCCCGCCCGCCGGTTACTACGGTCCCCCTCCCGGCTATTACAACAACGGCTGGGGTGGCAATAACTGGACACCTTGGGGCGGAAATAACAACTGGGGCCCTTGGGGCAACAACAACGGTTGGGGCGGCAACAACTGGACACCTTGGGGTGGCAACAACGGTTGGAACAACGGTTGGGGCAACAACTGGGGCCCGTTCAGCAGCAACAATAACGGTCGCGGCAATGGCAACGGCTCGTTCAACTTCGGCTTTAACGGTGACGTAAAAGGCGAAGGCCAGGGCGAAGGCCGTGGTGAAGGTCAAGGTCAAGGCTACGGGAACGGTTATGGCAACGGCTATAACGGCTATGGCAATGGGTGGAACCCCGCGTGGGGTCCGTATCCCGGTCCGCAAGGCCCTTATGGCGCTCCGGCTCCGGCTGGCCAGCCGCCCGCAGCACCCGCTGAAGGTGGCGAAGCTGCCGAAGTGCAGACACCGACAGCAGACGCTGCCGAAGGTGCTAGCA
>WFNH01000119.1 GCA_015488685.1 Marinosulfonomonas sp. | reverse complement strand
TACCCTGATTGAAAACGCCAAACTGAACAAGGTTGATCCGCAAGCTTGGCTCACATGGGTTCTCGAACGAATAGCCGACCACAAGATCAACAAGCTGGACCAGCTGATGCCGTGGAATTATAGTCCGGAAGTGTAGGCGGTGGACGCTTACGATAGACCTGTGTCATGTGATTGGGGTTTTAATTGCGAGGGGCGGAAAAATGGGACGAATTGCGGATAATTACAGGGCCATCCGGTTAAGGCCCCTTATGTTTGCCTTTGCAATTGCATTTGCCAGCGGGCAGGCCGCTTTTGCGGATTGCGAGGTTCTGGAGCGGAACTTCGATAAAAAGTCCGAGCAGACATTTGCCTTGTCTCCAACCACAGAAGCGACCTTGTTGCAGATGGAGGGGGATGATCTTGTCTATATCTCCGAGGCGGGCAAAACTGTATTCTCGGGCGATTTTGGCGAAGTCGAATGGAACCTGTCGCGCGATACCGGATTGCCTCAGGTGCTTGCCGTAGACGTGAATGATGATGGTATCAGGGATCTGTTCGTGGGCGTCGGGCAGGGGATGGTCAGCAACTACTACCAGATGCTGATTTCGCAACCGAATGGGCAGTGGAAACAGGGTATCGAGGTGTCCAATCCCGAATTTTCCTGTGGCGAACCCGGTTTTACCGGCTGGTATCGTTCCGGCCCGCGCGGAACCGATGAATACTGGGCGATTGGTGAAGACGGGATTCCCTATGTCCAGATCAGCCGGACCGTTGTTGATGATCACATATTCCAAAGGGTTGATTATGATGCGCAGGGGAAAGTGATCGCGCGCGCTATTGTTCCCTATACCAAGGATATTCGCACGGAAACGCCGCCGGTGACGGCCAAGGCGGTGGAAGGTGCAAGCGTCTATAGCCCCGATGACATGCAGACAGAAATTTCAAAACTTGCCGCTGATACGCCTCTGATACTGCTCGAGGTTGATGACACCTATTCGCTGATGCTGGTCGAATTCGGGCCGGACAAGAAACGCGGCTGGGTGGTGATCGAGGATATTGCTTACGAATAGGGCCGGTTTGATAGCCTATCCCGGATTTTCTTACTTATGTTTCTGATTATTTTTGCATCCTTTTTTCGTTTATTGCGTCAATGCCCGCAGAACATGACCTTGAAACAGGAGAAGAAAATGAATTGCGGATGCAACAGCGACAATACAAAGGCTCCCCAAAACGGAACCCAGACGCTGGAGGTGGAGTTTCTGTATCTGGATGTGAATACCTGCGAGCCATGCGGTGGCACGGCCCAGACTTTACGCGAAGCTGTGGAAATCATGAAGCCACCATTGGCAGCACTCGGGGTTGATCTGGTGGAAAGGAAAATCCATGTAAAGGATCAGGATATTGCCATAGCGCACGAGTTCAGGTCTTCTCCTACCATCAAAATTGCCGGCAAGGATATTGATCCGGCGATTACAGAAGATGACTGTCCAAGTTGCGGCAGTCTGGCGGGTGGTGATGTATCGGTGGACTGCCGCACCTGGCACTGGAATGACGAGGTGTATAAATCGGCACCGGTCGGAAAAATCGTGGAAGAGATCATGGCGGCAGTTACCGGAACGGGCCAAGTCGGGGATAACGCGAACATTCCGGCTGGGGATTATAAGCTTCCCGATAACCTGAAACAGTTCTTTGCGGCCCGCAATGCAGACCCTTCGGCAGTTTGTTAGGGGCGGTATGACACCTTCGGAAGAGGCCTTTCGCCAGTTTCACCAACAGTTGCGCCGCTATGTTCAGCGGCGCATCTCGGCCATCGAGGATATAGAGGATGTCTTGCAAGAGGTATTTCTGAGGGTGGTTCGCAACGAGGCAAGATACAGCGACGTTAAGGAACCGTTGGCATGGCTCTATACGGTAACCAAATCCGTATTGGCGGACCATTATCGCAAACAGGGTAAGATGCCTGTGCAGGATAATCGGGATGTTGAGAGTGTCGGATTGCCAACCGAAGTGGCGGACACGTCGTTTTCCGGCTGTATCGTGCCATTGCTTGCGGACCTGCCAGAGATTTATCGCGAGGCATTACGCTTTACCGATCTGAACGGCGGGCGGCAAAAGGATTTTGCCGCATCCCAGGGTATCGGGCTTCCTGCTGCCAAATCGCGTATCCGGCGGGGTCGCGAGATGTTGAAAAAATCCATTCTCGGCCATTGTGCGGTTCAACTGGACGGGCAGAGTCGGATCATGGATGTTTCCCCGCATAGCGACAGCGGTAAAAACTGTTGTTAACCTGATAATAAAAGGAACTCTGCATCAGGCGCGGGAGACGCCAAAAGGCAAATTCGTCATTCCGGCAAGCCATCCCAGATTTCAATGTCATCCACCCACTGGTGTTTCGGATTGGCATCCCCGTAAATCTGGGTCAGCATGATGAAATCAATCGGTTTGCGGTTGCGGGTGGTGGGGCCGAAATGGTCGCCCGCGACCTGCCCGTTTATCCGCCACAAGGCCCGCCCGTCCTTGCCTTCGCTCCAGTGCCAGTAGAATTCGGTCAGGAACCATTTGCCCATCGGCACGGGGATATCCCGGTTATCGATTTCCCAGATGGGGTGCTCCGGATCACGGTCGCCCTGCCAGTGCCAATAGGGTTTGCCATCACCGTCGGTATAGATGAACGAGATCAGCCGAAAGCCGCTGCCATTGGCATAGCCCTTGGTCTTCCATTCAAAAAACGTGCGCCACATATCAGGTTGGGTTAGGCTGCTGCGGTCCAGTTTGATCCAGTAGCGGATATACAGATCACGCCGCCCGTCGGTGATGTCCAGAATTTCATAAGGGTCCTGTGTGTCGCCGCGGTGCGCATAGTTTTCGACGCTATATAGCGCGCGGGTAGGGTGGCCATTGTGGCCTGTGACCGTCTGGATTTCGTTGTGCAGGGCCTGCTGGTTGTCATGGTTGATCATGTGCAGCCCGCTTTCAGATGCCCCCAGAATACTGACAGGCCAGCTAAAGCCGGTGCGGGAATCCCTGCCGGTGATGTTTTGATAGCCATCCTTTAGCGGTTCTAGCGTCACAGCTTCAAAACCGGATGAAAACAATAGTTTGGCTGGACCTCGGGGTGGTTCGGCAGATGACGGTTGGCAGGCTGAAACGAACAGCACAGCCAACAAGGGGAACAAATACTTCATCGGGTCTCGCTATAATTGGCGGGGCAAAGGTGCCCCGCCGGATATGCTAAAGCGTAATGCGAAAACGGGCAAAGCCGTCGGGGCCATCGCCTGCCGGTTCAATCACCATGTCTTTCACATCGCCGATATGATCCGCCGCCTTTGGCCCTGTATCAAACAGCACTGTGGTGTCGGGCAGGGATTTGAAGCGCCAGTTGTCGTCGGCCTGCGGGTTCACTGTGCCCTGTTCGACAATATAACGCACGATCACGTCGCGGTTGGTGTCGGGGGCCTCGTAAACGATGGTGTCGCCCTTGGCCCCCGGAAAATCGCCGCCGCCCGAGGCGCGGTAATTGTTGGTGGCGATAATGAATTCCATATCATCCGTTACCGGCGCACCGTTGTATTTCAGGTTGGTGATGCGGCTGGCGTCGGGGTTCAGCTCGCCGCCTTTGGCGTCAAACCGCGATGGCTGGCTGATGTCGATTTCATAGGTCACCCCGTCGATCACATCGAAGTTGTAGCTGGGGAAATCAGGGTTCAGCAGAATCTGGTCGGCTTTGCCCACCTCGACCTGATTGAACATACCGGCTGAGCGTTCCAGCCAGCCTTTCAATTGCGCCCCTGTCACCTTCACGGCCCGCACGGTGTTGGGATAGAGATACAGATCGGCCACGTTTTTGATGGCGATATCGCCTACGGGGACATCGGTATAATACTCCGGCCCGCCGCGGCCACCGGCTTTGAACGGGGCGGCGGCGGATAGCAACGGCAGGGCGGCATATTCGCTGCCCTTCAGCATCTCGCCGATATACCAAAGCTGTGCGGTCGAAACCAGTTGCACCGACGGGTCATCCGCCACCAGCGCGAAATAGCTGTGCAGCGGGGCCGAGGTTTTGCCAACCGCGCGGCGGATATAGGCAAGGGTTTCCTCGTGCTCTTTTGCCACGGACGCCAGTACATCCGGCTGGCTCTCGACCAATGCGGTGACGCTGCGGTCCTCGTTGCGTTTGGATATGGGGCGGGTTTGGGATGCATGGCTGGCGATTTTCCATTCATTGCCCGACCGTTCCAGCATCAGGTCCACAACCCCAAGGTGACTGCCCCAGAATCCACCCATCACGGCGGGTTTGCCGTGCAAGGTGCCTTTGGCCACGTCCACACCGTCCAGCCCGTCAAATTTCGGTCCCGGAAAAACAAGGTGCTGGTGGCCGGACATGATCGCATCGATCCCGTCGACCAGCGCCAGTTGCAATGATGCGTTTTCCAGCCCCTCGTCATTGGCCGAGGCTTCGATCCCCGAATGGGACAGGGCGATGATGATGTCGGCGCCTGCCTCTTTCATTTCGGGGACATAGGCACGGGCGGTGGCGACGATGTCGCGGGTCGTCACGTTGCCTTCCAGATGGCGGCGGTCCCAGTTCATGATTTGCGGCGGAACAAAGCCGATCAGCCCGATGCGGATCGGGTGGGCTTCGCCTGCGCCATCGGTCAGGGTGCGGTCCAGCAGGATATAGGGTTTTACCAGCGTTTTGTCGTCCCGCGGGGTGGCGCCCGTTTCGGTGGCAATGTTGGCCGAAACCACGGGGAATTCGGCACCGGCAAGGGATTTCATCAGAAAATCAAGGCCATAGTTGAATTCGTGATTGCCAAGGGTCGAGGCATCAAAGCCGATGGTGTTCATCGCGGCGATGATCGGATGCAGGTCGCCCTCTTTCATGCCGCGCTCGTATGCGATGTAGTCGCCCATCGGATTGCCTTGCAGCAAATCGCCATTGTCCAGCAGCAGGGAATTGGTTGCCTCGTTGCGGATGCCATTGATCAGGCTTGCGGTGCGGGCCAGCCCGACGGTGTCGCGGGGTTTGTCGGCATAATAGTCATAAGGGTAGATATGCACATGCAGATCGGTGGTTTCCATGATGCGCAAATGGGCCTGATTGGCGGCAGCATAGGCGGAAAAAGGGTGGAGTGTGATCAAGGACGTTCCTGCTACGGTTCCGGCCAGAAATTTCCGGCGGGTCATTGTTGTTTTTGTTGCGTAGGTCATGGGAGCCTCCATTATGATTCCATTGAAAAGAATTAAGGGAAACCTAGCACGACTTATGGTTAACCGTAATCGGATAAGCTGAATCTTGCCAATACCCTTAAAGGGGATTTGACAAAATAAATTCCTCTATTGATTGGGTTTGCGCAGACAATCAAACCTGTGAATTGTCATTGTCCACAAAGCTGTGTCACATAGTCGGCAAAGAAGGGGACAACATGCGAAATTCCGAGTCGGTAACATTTGGCGGATCCGGTCTGGATCGGGCGGCAGAGTTGCGCGGGGATGATGCAAAACTTGCCGCACTCTGGGCGGACAAGGCGGCGCGGGTTCTGGTGCTTTGGCGGGGCAAGGTGCTGGTTGACGGGACTGCGCTGGTGCGCCTGCCGGTGGATCACGCGGTATTTGCGGATGCGTCGGCGGGGTGGTTGTTTCTGGGCCTGGATCAGGGCGCGCCCGTTTTTGCACGGGATATTTCCGGCTGGGAACCTGACGGGTTGGATCAGGCCGAAATGGCTCAATTCATTGATCCCAGCCAACAGCAGCATCCGGCATTGCCCGCCGGTCAGGTGTTTGTCGAGTTGCGCAGCGTGATGGCACAACTGTCGCCACGCGATGCGGAACTGATTGCCAGCGCGAAATCGCTGTTTGACTGGCATCGCACGCATCGCTTTTGCTCGGCCTGCGGGGTGGAAAGTAAAATGACAATGGCAGGCTGGCAACGCGATTGCCCGTCATGCGAGCGCAAACATTTCCCGCGCACCGATCCGGTGGTGATTATGCTGATCACCCATGGCAACAGCGTTCTGATGGGCCGCAGCCCGCAATGGCCCGAAGGGATGTATTCCCTGTTGGCTGGATTTGTGGAACCGGGCGAAACCATCGAGGGGGCAGTTCGGCGTGAAGTGTTCGAGGAAGCAGGTATCAAGGTGGGGGCGGTTGACTATCTGGCCAGCCAGCCGTGGCCCTATCCGTCCAGCCTGATGTTTGGCTGCAAAGGCGTGGCCCTAAGCCGTGACATCACCATTGATCCGGTCGAGATCGAACATGCCCTGTGGGTAACCCGCGAAGAGATGCTGGAGGTTCATGCCGGCACCCATCCTGTGATAAAACCCGCACGTGTCGGGGCAATTGCGCATTTTCTGGTGCAGCATTGGCTTGCGGATCAGCTGGATTAGGGGCAAACAGCGCGACAAACGTAAAAAGTGCCGGAATGTAAAATGAAGTTCTCGACCAAAGAAGACATAGAAGCCCCGATTGATGTGGTATTCCGTGAAATGACGGATTTTGCAGTCTTTGAACGCGCGGCACTACGGCGGGGGGCACAGGTGCAGCGGAGTAATGAAAAATCATATCCGGATACGATCATCACCTGGGATATCTCCTTTCCGTTTCGCGGAAGGCAACGCAATATGCGTGCAGAATTGACTGAATGCGATCCACCCAATCGGGTTTTGGTCAAGTCCACATCCGGTGGTTTGGGGGGCGAAGTTGTTGTTGATTTGGTTGCTTTGTCACTGGGGCGAACGCGGATTTCTGTTTCGCTGGACATCAAACCGAAAAACCTGACAGCGCGTGTGATGGTGCAATCAATGCGCATTGCCAAGAACAAGCTGAAAGCGCGCTACCGGATGCGCGTAGCGCGTTTTGCCAGTGATATTGAAGATCGTTACAAAGACGGGCTGCTGACCTAACGGCGTTGTGGATCAGCGGGATAGACACCCAGTAATGTGATCATATCGGTGAAATAATCCAGCTCTTCCATAGCCAATTGCACGCTTTTATCGTCAGGGTGGCCTTCGATTTCGGCATAAAATTGTGTGGCGGAAAAGGAACCGTCCACCATATAGCTTTCCAGCTTGGTCATATTTACGCCGTTGGTGGCAAAGCCACCCATTGCTTTGTACAACGCCGCCGGGATATTGCGCACGCGAAATACAAAGGATGTCATCATTCCTGCCCGCCCGCGTCGCTTCAGGTCCGGTTCGCGCGACATGATCAGGAAACGGGTGGTGTTTTTGTCGTGATCCTCGATATGGCGGGCAAGGATGTCCAGCCCGTAAATGTCGCCCGCCAGTTCGGATGCCAGTGCGGCCAGTTCGGGGTTGTTTTCCTCGGCCACATGTTGGGCGGATCCGGCCGTATCTGCGCCGGTAACCCGATGAATGCCATATTCCGATAGGAAATCACGGCACTGGCCCAACAGAACAGTGTGACTCATGGCATATTTGACCTGCTCCAGTTTTGTGCCCTTCGGGGCCAGCAAATTGATATGCACGCGCACAAAGGCTTCGTCCACGATGTGCAGGCCGGATGCCGGAAGCAGCTGGTGAATGTCGGCCACGCGCCCATAGGTCGAATTTTCGACCGGAAACATGGCCAGATCGGCTTTGCCGGTGCGTACGGTTTCGATCACATCTTCAAATGTTCGGCAGGGAATGGGCTCCAGATCGGGCCGTGCCTCGACGCAGGCCTGATGCGAATAAGCCCCCAATTCACCCTGAAAGGCGATTTTCCCGGTCATTTTTATGCTCCCCCGCCACAAAAAAGAAAAAAAGGCGTAATGCCGCGTTAACTACACCTTGCGATAAGGTAGGGGAAGCGGATAGATAACCCCAAATGTTCAACGGGATGGATAGAGACATGTTCAACACAATGACACTTGTAAAAGTCATCGGCGGCGTTGGTGCTCCGCTACTGATTTTCCTTTTTGGCAATTGGGCGGCTGAAGCCCTTTTCACGACTGCTGGCGGTCACGGCGAAGAGCAAGCGATGGCCTATACAATCGAAGTAGAGGATGCTGCAACTCCGGCAGAAGAAGAGGCCACATCGGATGAGCCCACCTTTGAGGACCTGTTGGCGTCAGCAGATGTTGCAAAGGGGGCCAAGATTTTCGGTAAATGCAAAGCCTGCCACAAACTGGAGAAGGGTGCCAATGCAACTGGCCCGTATCTGTATGGCGTTGTTGGCCGCGATGTCGCAACTGCCGAAGGGTTTAGTTATTCCAGCGCCATGCAAGAGCACGGCGGCCAATGGACACCGGACCGGATGAGTGAATTCCTAACCAAACCGAAAGAAGCCGTTCCCGGAACCAAGATGGGCTTTGCCGGTTTGAAAAAGATGACAGACCGCGCCAATGTCATTGCCTATCTTGCCACCATCGGCGGCTGATCCGGCTGACATGACAATTTAAACCCGCTCGATGCTTTCGGGCGGGTTTTTTTGTGGATGACCGGCTAGTTTGGTCAAATTGGCGTCAGTGGCTTCATTCTGGTCTTGAATGTTTGGCCCGCGCATCATTAGCTAAGGGTCAGAAATATCAAACGGAACTGACCGGAGAGCATAATATGCCAACACGCCAAAACGGGCCCATAGCTAAGACCAGACGCCTAAACGTGGCGCCGGGATTGCGGATGTTTTTCACAGCAATGGTGGCATTGGCTTTGGCGATGTTATGGGCCACTTCGGTGCAGGCCGAGCAAAAGATCATCAAATCCCACGGCATTTCCACCTTTGGCGAATTGAAATACCCCGCCGATTTCCCCTATTTCGACTATGTAAATCCCGACGCCCCCAAGGGTGGCGAATTTTCGACGTGGGGTTTTGGCACCTTTGACAGCCTGACGCCCTATATCCTGAAAGGGAATGCCGCGACGCTTTCGACTGCGTTTTTCGATACGTTGATGACCGGTAATCTGGACGAGCCGGACGCGATGTATGGTCTGGTGGCCGAAACCATCGAATACCCCGAGGACCGTTCATGGGCCATTTTCCACATGCGCCCCGAGGCGATGTTTTCCGACGGAACACCGGTGCGGGCCGAAGACGTGGTGTTTTCTTTTGAAGCCCTAAAAGACAAAGGCGCCCCCAGCTACAAGGTGCTGTTCAAAGATTTTGAAAAGGTCGAGGCGCTGGATGATCTAACCGTGAAATTCACTTTTGCCGCCGACGCCATCAAACGCGAATTGCCGATGACAGCGGCAGGCATTCCGATTTTCTCCAAGGCGTATTACGCCACCCGCGACTTTGCCGAATCCACGCTGGAACCACCGCTGGGGTCGGGGGCTTATGAGCTGCTTTCGGTCGATGCGGGTCGCTCGGTTGCGTATAAACGGCGCGACGATTACTGGGCCAAGGATTTGCCAGTGAATGTGGGGCAGAATAATTTCGATGTGATAAAGGTGGAATATTTCGCCGATTACACAGCCGCCTTCGAGGCGTTCAAAGGCGGCGCCTATGGGTTCCGCGAGGAGTTTTTGTCCAAGCTTTGGGCCACGGGCTATGATTTTCCGGCGATTGAAAAAGGCTGGGTGATCAAGGAAGAACTGCCCGACGGCAACCCGGCAGGCACACAAGGGTTCTGGTTCAACCTGCGCCGCCCGCAGTTGCAAGACCCGCTGGTGCGTCAGGCCATTTCGATGGCGTTCAATTTCGAATGGTCGAACAAAAGCCTGTTTTACGGCCTCTATGATCGCACCGACAGTTTCTGGGAAAACTCGGACATGCAGGCCGAGGGGATGCCTTCGCCCGAGGAACTTGCGCTGCTGGAACCTTTGCGCGCCGATATTCCCGAAAGCGTTTTCACGGAACCGGCTTTTGTGCCGGCCGTGTCCAAGGCCGACAAGGTAAGTGATCGCAAACTGCTGCGCCGTGCAGGCAAGCTGCTGGATCAGGCGGGCTGGACCGTGGGGGATGACGGGTTTCGTTATAACGACAAGGGGCAAAAGCTGACCATTGAAATTCTGAATGACGGGCCGTCGTTCGAGCGGATCATCAACCCCTATGTCGAAAACCTGAAACGTCTGGGGGTGAATGCGGTTTACACCCGTGTGGATGCCGCACAAGCGCAGGATCGGGAAAAGAATTTCGATTTTGATGTGACCACGCGACGCTATTCCATGTCGGAAACACCGGGGATCGAATTGCGTGGGATGTTCGGGTCCAGCACAGCGGGCCTTAAGGGATCGAACAATATTTCGGGGGTGAAAAACCCAGCGGTGGATTCTCTGATCAAAACCATCGAGGGCGCCAAATCGCGCGAAGAATTGACAACCGCAGTCAAGGCGCTGGATCGTGTCTTGCGGGCAATGCATATCTGGGTGCCGCAGTGGTACAAAGCCAAGCACAACATCGCCTATTACAACATGTTCGAGCGCCCCTATACCGACACCCCGCCAAAAACCAGCTTGGGGGAATTGTCGATCTGGTGGTATAACCCCGAAAAAGCCGCGGCCCTAAAGGCCGCAGGGGCATTTCAATAACAAGAGCAGGCAACAGGTAAATGGGTGCATATCTACTTCGGCGATTGCTGCTGATCATTCCGACGCTGATCGGGATCATGATCGTCAACTTTGCCTTGATCCAGTTTGTGCCGGGTGGTCCGATTGAACAAATCCTTGCCAACCTTGAGGGCGAGGGCGATGCGTTCCAGACCATCGCTGGTGGCGGCGATGCCGGTGGCGGCAGCGTTGGTGGCGATGAGCGCTATCAGGGCGCGCGGGGCTTGCCCCCCGAATTTATTGCTGATCTGGAAAAACAATTCGGGTTCGATAAACCGCCGCTGGAGCGGTTCCTGAACATGATGTGGAACTACATGCGCTTTGATTTTGGCGAAAGCTATTTTCGAAGCGTCGGGGTGATTGATCTGGTGATCGAAAAGATGCCGGTTTCGATCACGCTGGGCCTGTGGTCCACGCTGATCGCCTATATGATCTCGATCCCCTTGGGGATACGCAAGGCGGTCAAGGACGGCAGCCGGTTTGATACATGGACATCGGGCGCAATTATCGTTGCCTATGCCATCCCCGGTTTCCTGTTCGCCATCCTGCTGCTGGTGTTGTTTGCGGGCGGGTCATACTGGAAAATCTTCCCCCTGCGCGGGCTGACTTCGAATAACTTTGACGACCTGTCGCTGGTCGGCAAAGTGCTGGATTACCTCTGGCACATCACCCTGCCGGTGCTGGCCTCGACCATTGCGTCCTTTGCCACGCTGACGCTGCTGACCAAAAACTCGTTTCTGGATGAAATCAAAAAGCAATATGTCGTCACAGCCAAGGCCAAGGGCCTGACCGAGCGCAGCGTGCTTTACGGCCATGTGTTCCGAAACGCCATGCTGATCGTGATCGCCAGCTTTCCGGCGCTGTTTGTGGGGGTGTTTTTCGGCGGCTCGTTAATCATCGAAACCCTGTTCTCGCTGGATGGTCTGGGGCGATTGGGATACGAAGCCGTGGTGAATCGCGATTACCCCGTAATGTTAGGCACACTTTATTCCTTCGGCCTGTTGGCGCTGATTGTCGGTATCCTGTCGGATATGATGTATGTGTTCATCGACCCGCGTATTGATTTCGAGGGGAGGGGCGAATAATGGCGCTATCGGCCATGAACCAGCGCCGCTGGCGCAATTTCCGCAAGAACAAACGTGCCTACTGGTCGCTGATTATTTTCAGCATCCTGTTCGGCCTGTCGCTGTTTGCCGAATTCATCGCTAATGACAAACCGATTTTGATTAACTATCGCGGCGAATACTATATGCCGATTTTCAATTTCCACGCCGAAACAGAATTCGGTGGCGATTTCAAAACCGAAGCGGTTTACCGTGATATCGAGGTGAAATGCCTGATTACCACCGGCGGGATCGAGGATTGCTTTGACGAACCCGAGGCCCTGATCGAAGACGCACAGGATGGTGAAATCGCGGGCGAAAAGATTGAAAAGGGGTGGCTGCTCTGGCCGCCTATCCCCTATTCCTTCAATACTATCGTCGACATCCCCGGCGTGGCCCCGTCGCCACCGGACCGGCACAACCTGCTGGGCACGGATGACACAAAACGCGACGTGCTGGCGCGGGTAATATACGGGTTCCGCCTGTCGGTGATCTTTACTTTGCTGGTGTCCAGCATTGGCTCGGTCATCGGCATTGTTGCGGGCGCGATTCAGGGGTATTTCGGCGGCTGGATCGACCTGACATTCCAGCGGTTGTTGGAGATCTGGTCCTCGACCCCGTCGATTTATGTCATCATCATCCTGTCCGCCATACTGGGGCGCAGTTTCTGGTTGCTGGTGTTCATCACTGTGCTGTTCGGCTGGCCCGCGCTGGTCGGCGTGGTGCGGGCCGAATTTCTGCGGGCGCGCAATTTCGAATATGTGCGCGCGGCCAAGGCGCTGGGCGTTTCAAACCGCGTGATCATGTTCCGCCACATGCTGCCCAACGCGATGGTTGCCACGCTGACCTTTTTGCCGTTCATCGTCACCGGTTCCATCGCCACACTGGCCACGCTGGATTTTCTGGGCTTCGGCCTGCCGTCATCATTGCCATCACTGGGCGAGCTGACCTTGCAGGCCAAACAGAACATTCAGGCACCGTGGCTGGGATTTACCGCCTTTTTCGTATTCGCGATCCTGCTGTCTCTGCTGGTGTTTATATTCGAAGGGGTGCGCGATGCGTTCGACCCCAGAAAGACCTTTGAATGAGCGATATCCTGAACATTCAAAACCTGTCTGTCACCTTTAGGCAGGACGGCAAGGAAACCCGTGCGGTCAAGGGCGTGTCGCTGACTGTGGGACGCGGGGAAACCGTGGCGATTGTGGGGGAAAGCGGCTCGGGCAAATCGGTGACCGCGCTGTCCACCGTTTCGCTGTTGCCTGATAGTGCCGAGATCACCGGCAGCATCACCTATGATGGCGCCGAAATGGTTGGCGCGGATGAAGCCGAGTTGCGCCGTGTGCGCGGCAACGACATCAGCTTTATCTTTCAGGAACCGATGACAAGCCTGAACCCGCTGCACACCATCGAAAAACAACTGGCCGAGAGCCTGTCGTTGCATCAGGGCCTGCACGGCATCCCCGCACAGGACCGCATTCTGGAACTGCTGCGCAAGGTCGGCATCCGCAATGCCGAAACCCGTCTGGGGGCCTATCCGCACCAACTGTCCGGCGGGCAGCGCCAGCGGGTGATGATCGCGATGGCGCTCGCCAACAAACCGGACCTTCTGATCGCGGACGAACCCACCACGGCGCTGGACGTGACCATTCAGGCGCAGATACTGGAACTTCTGGCCGACCTGAAACGCACCGAACAGATGAGCATGCTGTTCATCACCCATGACCTTGGCATCGTGCGCAGGATCGCGGATCGGGTCTATGTGATGAAAAGCGGGGAAATTGTCGAACAAGGGCCGACGGCCGAGATTTTCGATAATCCACAACACCCCTATACGCAAATGCTGCTTGAGGCTGAATCCGTTGGGCAACCCGCGCCGGTGCCTCAAGGGGCCGAAGAAGTGGTGCGCACCGACGGTTTGCGCATCTGGTTCCCGATCTATCGCGGCTTGCTGCGGCGGGTGTCGGGCTATGTGAAAGCGGTCAATGAGGCTTCGATCTCGGTGCGCCGTGGTGAAACGCTGGGGATCGTCGGGGAAAGCGGCTCGGGTAAAACCACGCTGGCGCTGGCGATCATGCGGCTGATTGGCTCGGAAGGGCAGATTGTGTTCATGGGACAGGATATTGCCGGCTGGAAACCCGGCCAGATGCGCCCCCTGCGCCGCGATATGCAGATCGTGTTTCAGGATCCCTTTGGCTCGCTTTCACCGCGCATGTCGATTGAACAGATCATCGCCGAAGGGCTAAGCGTGCACGGTCTGGACCCCGGTCGGGATGAACGCGAAATGGTGGCCGAGATTATGGAAGAGGTGGGACTGGACCCCGCCCTGATGGACCGCTACCCGCATGAATTTTCCGGCGGCCAACGCCAGCGGATCGCCATTGCGCGGGCGATGATTCTGCGGCCCAAACTGCTGGTGCTGGACGAACCCACCTCGGCGCTGGATATGACGGTGCAGGTGCAGATCGTCGATCTTCTGCGCGAATTGCAGCGCAAACACGGGCTGGCCTATCTGTTCATTTCGCACGACCTGCGCGTGGTGCGGGCGATGGCGCACAAGGTGATGGTGATGAAACAGGGTGATGTGGTGGAAACGGGGGACGCAGCGGACGTGTTTGACGCGCCGCAGACGGAGTACACCAAGGCGCTGATGGCGGCAGCGTTTGATTTGAAGGTGAAGGGTGGGATTAGTTGAGCTCGATGTCTATCGTTTTGTCAATGGTATTTCATCAGATAAATCCCATGTATTATTCAACCAAGTGTATTCCGCGTTCAGCATTGGTAGAAAATAGTGTCCAATCTGGGTTTGCCTCTGATTGCTCCGTGTTGTGAATTATCCCGAGCATTACCATGTGCGAGTCTTGAAGCATTAGGATAAAGCATCCTAACTCTTTATCTAATTGCCATTTATAGCTGTATTGAAGTTCAGAATTTTTTACTCCTTGTCTGAGTTCGCCATAATGTCTCAAAGATCGTAATAGTGTGTCTGGTGTCGATTCATCCACGACATGTTCGTTGGTATACCACTGAACTAAAACTCTGGATGTGGGGGGGAGTATTTCACCATCAGAATGCAGGTAATAAAGCGCATATGCTTGCTTTGCAGCCCATGGGTTGAGCCAATTCGTATAAAGTATTGGATTTATTTCAACCTTTGAAAAGGAATCCACTTTTCCATCAACTCTTAATAGCACATCGGATGAACTGCCATTTGCAATTGCCAAGAATGCGTCATAGGCGTTGTTTTTGACACCATGAATTAGCTTGTCCATGTATTTGTCTGGAATATCCTTATGGACGGTTGCTTGTATTAAGCTGGCAAGTGCAGCGACCTGATCCAAGGCACCAGATCCATTGTTGCAGCGCGCGCAAGCGGGCACTCGATGTGTCGCAGCAGGGACTTCTTTATTTATAAAAAACACTTTTGGAGGTGCATGCTCGATAGTGGTTGCTGCGACCGAACCACCGCATAAACAGCACCATGGATGCTTTTGTAAAAATCTCTCATTTCGTGTTAAATTTTCTCGGATATCGCCCATTAAAACCCCTGTGTTGCGGGAGGTTTCTTACTGGAAGTATATTACCAGTAATATCCTCCTCCTCTAAACCGCCGAACTATGCCCCGCCTTGGACAGATCGTAGGCGTCAAAGCTGCGGGCGACCATGCGGGTTAGGGGGCGGGCTTCGGGGGGGAGGTAGAAGCCTTCTGCCGTGATTTGCGGTAGGCCCTCGAAATCGCCCGATGCCTTTTTGTACATCGCTTCCAGTTGCGTGCGGGTGATGTCGAACTTGTCCAGAATCTCGGCGCTGTTGATGCGAAAATCGCACATTAAGGCTTCGATCATGCGAGCGCGCAGGCGGTCGTCTTCGGTAAAGACGTGGCCGCGCACTGTGGCAAAGCGCCCCTCGCGCACCGCTGTGGTGTACTGCGAGGTGCCCGAGGCATGTTGCGCAAACCCTTGCGGGAATTTCGAGATGGACGAGGCCCCAAGCCCGATCAGCACATCCGAGGTATCATCGGTATAGCCCTGAAAATTGCGTTTCAACTGCCCTTCACGCTGTTTCACCGCCAACCCGTCGTCGGGCAGGGCGAAATGGTCGATGCCGATTTCCTTATAGCCATCCGCCATGAACAGTTTGCGGGCTACATCGAACAGGCCAAGGCGTTCTTCGGGGGCGGGCAGGGCGTCGGTCGGGATCAACTGCTGGCGTTTGGCCATCCACGGCACATGGGCATAGCCATAGAG
>WFNH01000118.1 GCA_015488685.1 Marinosulfonomonas sp. | reverse complement strand
GGGTACTATCGGTCACGCAGGGGTTGGCCAGATGTTTGTTTTCAGACATCAGGGCGGCGGTGGTGACTTCGGCGATCATCAGGCCGGAATTCAGGCCCGGATCGGGGGTGAGAAAGGGGGGCAGGTCGTGGCTCAGGGTCGGGTCAACCATCAGCGCAATACGCCGCTGTGCAATCGCGCCGATTTCGGCCAGCGCCAGCGCGATCATATCGGCGGCAAAGCCCACCGGCTCGGCATGAAAATTGCCGCCGGAAACGATTTTATCCGCCTCGACCAGAACCAACGGATTATCGGTGGCGGCGTTGGCCTCGATTTCAAGGGTGGTGGCGGCTTGGCGCAGCACATCCATCGCGGCCCCCGTCACTTGTGGCTGGCAGCGAATGCAATAAGGGTCCTGAACGCGGGTGTCGCCCTCAAGGTGGCTGTCTCGAATGACCGAACCCTCCAGCAATGTGCGTATCGCGGCGGCGGCTTCGATCTGGCCGCGATGCCCCCGCAAGGCATGGATTTCCGGTTGGGTCGGCGCGGTTGACCCCATAATCGCATCCGTGGACATGGCCGATGTCACCAAGGCGTTTTGCGCGGCGCGCCATGCCTGAAACAATCCGGCCAGCGCAAAGGCGGTGGAAAACTGGGTGCCGTTGATAAAGGCCAGCCCTTCCTTGGGGCCAAGGGTGATGGGGGCGAGGCCAGCGGCCTTCAGCGCCTCTGCACCTGCCATGATGCGGCCATCACATTCGGCCCGCCCTTCGCCGATCAGCACCGCCGTCATATGCGCCAGCGGTGCCAGATCGCCCGACGCGCCAACAGACCCCTGCGCTGGAATAACCGGAATGATACCCCGCTTCAGCATGGCCTCTAACAGTTCAATCCGGTCCCAGCCAACACCGGATGCACCACGCCCGAAGGACAGCAGTTTCAGCGACATCATCAGCCGGACTATATCGGTGGGAATGGCATCTCCGACCCCGCAGCAATGGCTCAGGATCAGATTCCGTTGCAGGGTGCCGGTATCTTCCGGCGCGATTTTGATGCTGGCCAGTTTGCCAAAGCCGGTGTTGACGCCATAAACCGGCACCGCCCCGCTCGCGGCGGATGCGATGCGTGCGGCCGCGCGCTCCACTCCGTCACGGCAGCCGCGGTCAAGAGTGATAGAGGTCCGGTTCCAGTAAACATCTGCCAGTTGTTCCAGCGAAACATTGCCAGGCACCAAGGTTAGGGTTTTCATAACTTACCTCTAAATATGCGGGTTTCAAGCGCGTTGAACCCGATGCGATAGGACAATTCCGCCGGATGCTTCACATTCCAGACGGCCAGATCAGCCCGCAGACCTGCTTTGACCATACCGCTGTCATGGAGGCCCAAGGCACGCGCCGCATTGCGCGTTGTGCCCGCCAAGGCCTCTTCCGGTGTCATGCCAAACAAGGTGCAGGCCATGTTCATCGACAGCAGCAGGGATGAAATCGGCGAGGAGCCGGGGTTGCAATCGGTGGCCACAGCCATGGCAACACCATGCTCGCGCAGGGCGTCAATCGGCGGCTTTTGGCGCTCGCGCAGTGTGTAAAAGGCACCGGGGAGAATGACGGCGACCGTTTTGGCGGCGGCTAAAGCCCGCACGCCGGATGGATCCAGATATTCGATATGATCCGCCGATAATGCCCCGTAGGCGGCGGCCATTTTCGCCCCGCCCAGATTGGACAATTGTTCGGCGTGCAGCTTGACCGGCAGGCCAAGCGCCACCGCCACATCAAAAACCCGCGCGATCTGGGAAGGTGAAAAAGCGATGCCCTCGCAAAACCCGTCTACGGCATCCACCAGACCCTCGGCATGGGCGGCGCGCAAGGCAGGGATGCAGACCTGATCGATATAGGCGTCGGCCTCGCCGCTAAATTCGGGGGGCACCGCATGGGCACCCAAAAACGTGCTGCGCACCCGGATTGGGCGCACACCCCCAATACGCCGCGCCACACGCAGCATTTTCAGCTCGGTTTCAATGTCCAAGCCATAGCCGGACTTCACCTCGATAATGCCTGTGCCTTCGGCGATCAGCGCATCAACGCGCGGCAGGGCCTCGGCCAATAGATCAGCCTCGCTGGCCGCGCGGGTCGCCTTTACCGTCGAGATAATGCCGCCACCGGCCCGGGCAATTTCCTCGTAACTGGCGCCTTGCAGGCGCATTTCAAATTCCTTTGAACGGTTGCCACCTGCAACGATATGCGTGTGACAATCAATCAATGACGGGGTGATCAGCCGACCATTCATATCGTGCCTGGGCAGGGTCTTGTATCGTTCCGGCAAGCCATCTGGGGCCCCGACCCAGCCGATCCCCCCGTTTTCCACAGTAATAACAGTATGTTGCAGCAATCCATAAGGCCCCGAAATATCGGGGTCCATTGTCGCAATAGTCGTGTTTGTCAGATTATATGCGGAATGCGTCATCGTTTTCCAAATACGGGTTGCTTTGGATGTCTATAATCCTCTATTCTTATTATGTCTATACATAAAGGTGACCCGATGAGGATTTTTGCAAACCGTGCGTGGCTTACTGCTGATTGGCAATCCGATGTGCGGCTGAAAATAGATAACGGCTTTATCACAGGCGTTGAGATCGGAGCTGATCCGCGCCCTGATGATATTCGGGTTGATACGTTGCTGCCGGCCATGGCCAACCTGCACAGCCACAGCTTTCAGCGGGCCATGGCGGGGATGACCGAGTTTCGGGCCGCTGGCCAAGACAGTTTCTGGACGTGGCGCAGATTGATGTATCAGTTTCTGGATCACCTGACGCCCGCGCAGATCGAGGCGATTGCAGGGCTGGTCTTTATGGAAATGCTGGAAACCGGATATGCCTCGGTCGGGGAATTCCACTATGTGCATCATCAGCCCAGTGGCGCGCACTATGAGGACCCTGCCGAGACAAGCCACCGGATTATGGCAGCCGCGAAGCACACGGGCATTGGCCTGACACACTTGCCTGTGCTTTATACCTATGGCGGCGCGGGGCGGGCTAAACTGAGCCATGGTCAGCGACGGTTTGGCAATTCGATTGATCAATTTTCAGAGATTGTAGCGGCGGCAAAATCCTCGGCAAAAGCAATGCCTGTGGATTTCAGGGTCGGCATTGCCCCCCATTCCCTGCGCGCGACAGCACCCGGCGAGTTGGCGCAGATCACGGCGGCTTACGCTGATGGCCCGATCCACATTCACATTGCAGAGCAACCCAAAGAGGTGTCCGACATCACAGGCTGGCTGGGCGCACGGCCGGTCGAATGGCTGCTGGGCAACCAAAACATCACACCAGACTGGTGCCTGATCCACGCAACCCACATGAGCGCTGCCGAAACCGCTGCCTTGGCCAATTCCGGCGCTGTTGCCGGACTTTGCCCGATCACCGAGGCCAACCTTGGCGACGGCCCTTTTAATGGACCGGGCTATCTGGCGGCGGGCGGGGCCTTTGGTCTGGGGTCGGATTCCAACGTGCGAATTTCCTTGACCGAGGAATTGCGCAGCTTGGAATACTCCCAACGCCTGCGGGATTTGCAGCGCAACGTGATGGTTGCCGGTGCCGGGTCGGTTGGGAAAACCCTGTATCTGGGGGCAGCCGCAGGGGGGGCACAGGCCCTTGGGCGCAAAGCCGGAGAGATAAAACAGGGCCGTTTGGCTGACCTTGTGGCGATCAACAGTCAGCACCCGCATCTGTGCAGCCTGGCCCCCGACCAGCTTTTTGACGGGCTTTGCTTTGCCGCTGATGACAGTGTAATCACTGATGTCTGGTCAGCGGGGCGCCATATGGTGCACGACGGACGGCACATCAAAAGGGATGCAATTATTGCTACTTACCAAACGGCGATGACCAAGCTGAAATCCAGCCTTGGGGCTTGAAGGCTATATTGGTCAATCATTGCAGTGTCCTGATCTAGCGAATGTTTGTTCTTCTCTGCGAAAATGTGTATACCCACATGATGGATAGCCAAACTGAAAATGCACCAGCGCAAAAGAAACCAGCCCCCCAATCATTACATCTTCGCATCCTGAACGACGTGCAGGGAAAGATTGTATCAGGGGTCTGGGCCCCGGGGTTCCGGATTCCCTTTGAAACCGATATGGCCAAGGACTACGGGTGTTCGCGCATGACCGTGAACAAAGCCCTAACGCAACTTACACGCGCAGGATTGTTGGAGCGTAACCGCAAATCCGGTACATTTGTAAAAGCGCCGCAATCCTTGTCTGCCGCATTGGAAATTACCAATATCCGTGACGAAGTTGAAAAGGCGGGTAGGAAATATTCTTACCAATTGCTAGGTGATAGTTCAGGGGATAGCCAGCCAGAGTTTCTGAACCATTTGGGGGCATCGGCTTTTTGCAATATCCGTAAAATCAAATGTTTGCATTTTGCCGATGACCAGCCTTTTTGTATTGAAGAGCGCATTATCAGCAAGACCGCCGTACCCGAAGTGGAAAGCGCGTCTTTTGAACATGAGGCACCCGGCGCATGGCTATTTAGAACCGTGCCTTGGAATGCGGCAGAGCACCAGATTTACGCCAGCGCAGCCAAAGGGGATGTGGCCAGATTGTTGAAAATCCCTCAGGGGAGTGCCTGCCTGGAGGTCGAACGAATTACCCAAAACGAAAAGGGCTATGTTACCTGGGCACGTCTTTCATATCCCGGTGACCAGCACCGGCTATTTGCCAAATTCACCCCTGCCGGTTAATCAGCTAATGATGATACAAAGATAATTCGCCCAATTTTATAAATTCTTAAATGCTGAAAATACCCATCAGGTTTAGGGTGATTGAAATCTCTGTCGCAAAGATATCAAAGTTTTTTTCCATTCCTGCTTGCCCCCCTTCTACCAATCCATAGGCATAAGCCAGCCCTCGCAGCAATCCACTGGCCCCTGCGCCATCGCGAATACAATCTCGCTGCCACGCCGACGCCCACCATCAATCAAAACACAAATATCCAGACCAACGTCAACTCGCACATCGGCAAGGCGAGAAATTGTAGCGCTGGGATAATCCAGTTAGCGTGAACTGGTCCAAAAAAACCGGACAGCGAGCTAGGGCGTATCCCGAAGCTAAGAGAGGGATACGACATGACGAAACGTCGACAGGAGTTTACGGATCAGTTTAAGGCAAAGGTTGTGCTAGAGGCGCTGCGTGGCGACAGGACGATCCAGGAGATCGCAGAAAGTCACCAGCTGCACCCCAATCAGGTCAGCACCTGGAAGCGGCAGGCGGGTGGAGAGCATGGCTAACGTGTTTGCCCGTAGCGGCAACTGCACTCAACAGCCAGTCAGCAATAACCTTTGAAAACAACAAAAAAACGGCCACGACCGCAAACGGAGAACGGGTTCTCGGGGGATAGTGGCGGACAGACAGTCCCCAATATATAGTCAACAGTACAATGATATATAACGGTATTTATTTTCAAGCCAAAATAAATACCACAATTGATACCACACAGTAGTATCTCAATGAGATGTTTGTTAACCAGAGAAAATAGTTCTTCGGTCCAACTTTTCCACTCTTTAAAGCTTAATGTCGCATACGCTCAGTTCAGGTATGAAAATTGGTTTGCTCATATTAAACCATAATATCTCAGGTCACATTCATTCCAACTGCTGTGTTTTCAAAATGTCCTAAATCTTTCTGGACTGCTCCATTTCCTCTGCCAATGCCTCAAGACGTTCGCGGTCAGGGTTCGCAATTTCGGCAAGGATTGCTTTTTCGACACCTTTCCAACCATAAGGATGCGTATAGCTTCTTTTAAGTCTCTCAACAGATAAAAGATGATCATGCCATTCTTTCAAGGAGAAGCCAAAGTCAACGCCAGTTAATTTTACAAGCCTCGAACGGTTTTCAAATATCGCATTAATCTTTTCATCGTCATTTTGGCCTTGCACCAGATCACGTACGCCATCTTGTTTGGATGGACCATAACCCGCAAGGCCCAACATAAATCCCTGCAGTGGGATTATTCTTCCAAAACTCTTCATCGTCATATTTGGTACCTCACATTAGTGTTCGCCATCCAGAAATGTAGTCAGCCGAATCGTTTATGGCTTCAGTGAATCTGCGAAGGTTCTTGCCTGTTAACTTTCCTTCAAAAACTGAACGGATAATTGCAACACTCTCCGCCCATTAAAACTGCTTACGGGTCGTTGTCCAAACTCAACCTTGCTAACAATCTTGCCAATAATCCCCTGTCAGGCCACGCCCGAACTTGTGACCCTTGATTTCGGCAATGCCAAGCCGCGCCGTATCAAGCTGCCAGCAAGTAGTTCAGGGCTATATTTTACCTATCTATGGGGTGGGAAATAGGGATCGTCGTCAAACGCCTGATACCACGCCCGCCACTCGTCCGGATCATCGCCAAAATCATCATTGGCAATTTCGGTCAGGCGTTTCAGGATTTCCGCGCGGGTTTTATTGCTGCGGAGGAT
>WFNH01000117.1 GCA_015488685.1 Marinosulfonomonas sp. | reverse complement strand
GTGGGATTCAACGCCGTCCTTGGTGATCACCACCATTTCACCCGGCTCGATTTCACGCACGAATTCGGCGCCGATGATATCCAGCGCGCAGGTTTCCGAGGACAACGCCCAGCCGGTATCGCCGATTTTGCCCAATACCAGCGGGCGCACACCCAAAGCATCACGCACGCCGATCAATTTGGTGCGCGTCATCGCAACGATGGAAAATGCGCCCTCAACACGGCGCAGGGCATCTTTCATCCGTTCGGGGATGTTTTTCTGAAAGCTGCGAGCCATCAAGTGGATGATACATTCGCTGTCTGACGAGGACTGAAAGATCGAGCCATGCTGGATCAGTTCCTTGCGCAGAGCGGCAGCGTTGGTGATGTTGCCATTATGGGCAATCGCGGCTCCGCCCATCGCGAATTCGCCAAAGAACGGCTGAACATCGCGGATCACAGCGCCCTTTTTGCCGGCGGTGGAATAACGCACATGGCCAATGGCCAGCGGGCCGGGCAAGGTCTCCATCAGACTGGCTTTGGTGAAATTGTCGCGCACATAGCCAAAGCGGCGGGCGGAATTGAAGCCTTGCTCGGGATCATGGCTGACGATACCGCCGGCCTCTTGCCCCCTGTGTTGCAGGGCATGCAGGCCAAGGGCAACGAAATTGGCGGCGTCAACCTGACCAATCACGCCGAAAACGCCGCATTCCTCTTTCAGCTTGTCATCATCAAACGGGTGGCTTGGCGGCATGTTATGCATTTCAGCAGTCGCTCCGAATCCCATGGCAGTGGTTCGCTTCCCTCTTTAGGGGGTCGCGGGCGGTCTGTCACCAAATAGTCTGTGCGGCCTTTAGTTTTCGGCAGGCTTGTTACAATCACCGATCAACTGTTCGTAACGCGATACGAGCCAGCCTGGCGCATCTTCGGGGATACTGTCGTTCAATTTATCCTGCATTTGCGCAAATACACGGGCGGTGCGGCTGTCGTCGATCATTGGGATGGCCTGATCGGTGATAACGCGGTCATAAACCACCAACGCGATGCCAACCAAAAGCAGCCCGCGCGCCACGCCAAACAAGAAGCCAAGCCCCTGATCAATACCGCCAAGCGCCGAGCGTTGCACGATGGACGAGAACAACGGTGTAATCAGCGACATCACAATTAAGGCCACCGCAAATACAGCGGCAAAGGCGGTGATACGGTACAATTCGCAACTGCCTTTCAGGAAATCATCCAGAACGGGGATTTCGCGGATCAGCGGTTCGGCTTGTGCTGCAAACATGAATGCCAGCACGGCGGCGACAACCCAGCCAGCAATCGACAGGCTTTCGCGCACAAACCCTCGCGAATATGCCAGAAGCGCAGACAGTATGATGACAACCGCCACCACTGCATCAATAATTGTAAAACCTTCCACGTCGTAATCTCCTAGCCTGCTTTGGACCGGTTAACCGGCACCGAAAATCTCACCAACAAATGCCGTCAAATCCGGCATTTTCTGAATATTCAGCCCCCCGGCGCCAGAGGTTTTACCACCTGACGGCGCAATTGCACCCGAAAAACCAAGTTTTGCCGCTTCTTTCAAGCGGTTTTCTGTCTGGCCTACGGGTCGCAATGCCCCTGATAGGCTAATTTCGCCAAAAACCACAGTGTCAGCAGGCAAAGCGGTGTCTTCGCGCGCGGACAGTAGCGCCGCTGCAACAGCCAGATCGGCCGCCGGTTCGCTGATCCGCATGCCGCCCGCGACGTTCAGATAGACATCAAGGCCAGTAAACGGGATGCCGCAGCGCGCCTCGAGCACGGCCAGAATCATCGCCAACCGTCCGCTATCCCATCCGACAACCGCGCGGCGGGCCTGGCTGTGCGGCGAGGGGGCGACCAGTGCTTGCAACTCGCACAACACAGGGCGGGTGCCCTCGATGCCAGCAAAGACCACCGATCCGGCCGCCGGTTTGTCGCGCTCCGACAAGAACAGGGCCGAGGGATTGGAGACTTCGGACAGGCCCGCGCCGGTCATTTCAAACACACCGATTTCGTCGGCAGGGCCGAAACGGTTTTTCACGGCGCGCAGGATTCGGAACTGGTGGCCGCGTTCGCCTTCAAAATACAGCACGGTGTCGACCATATGTTCAATCACGCGAGGGCCAGCGATCTGCCCGTCCTTGGTGACATGGCCCACCAGAATCACAGACATGCCGCGCCGTTTGGCGAATGTGGTCAATTCATGCGCGGCGGCCCGTACTTGGGATACGCTGCCCGGCGCGGATTCGACGTTGTCGGCCCACATGGTCTGAATGGAATCGATGATCGCCAATTGCGGCTTTTCGGTTTCCAGCGTGGTCAGAATATCGCGCAGGTTGGTTTCGGTGGCCAGTTGCACGGGCGCATCGCGCAGGCCCAGACGGTCCGCGCGCATACGCACCTGCGCGCTGGCCTCTTCGCCGGAAACATAAATGGTTTTCAAACCCTTGCGGGCGAAACTTGCAGCGGCTTGCAGCAAAAGGGTGGATTTGCCGATGCCCGGATCACCGCCCACCAGAATGGCCGAGGACGGCACCAGCCCCCCCCCCAGCACGCGGTCCAATTCGTCCATGCCGGAATGGGTGCGCGGCGGTGGCACCTCTTTGCTGGACAAATCGGTCAGGTTCAGCGCGCGGCCACGTTTGCCGCCCAGTGATTTCTTTGTGGGGCCTGCCGATAGTGGCGCCTCTTCTACAATCGAATTCCATTCGCCACAGGCTTCGCAACGCCCCGACCATTTGGTCGAGGACGCGCCACAGGCATTACAGGTAAAGGTGTGCGTTTTGGCCATAGGCCCTTTTGCCCCAGCTTTGCGGCCACATCAAGGCGTGCGTTTCTTCTCGGTCGCAAAAGAGATTGCAAGCGATGCCAGAATACAGCCGGTGAACAAATACAGGCCCCATGCGGTTTGCACTGTGCCCACGCCAATCCCCTTGGCCACCACCAGATACAGCGCCACCAGAAAGATGTCGGCCATCGCCAACCGCCCCAGCCAATGCAGCACCGGCAGCACCTTGCGATGCAGCAGATGAAAATGGATCAGGGCAAGGCCAATGGTTTTCATATAGGGGGCGAAAATGGCGAAAAATGTCACCAGCAGGGCCAAAAACACATCGGATTCCCACAGTGATTGCAAGCCGGTGATCACTGATATTTCGTTCAGATCAAAGAAATAGGGCATCATGCCGCCCAGCACACCGGCCCGCAGCATCGGCGCAAACCACGCAATGGGGAACAGCACAATCAGCGACAGATTGGCAATTTTCAAAAACAGGTTCACAAGATTACTCCACCCCGAAATGATTGGGCATTGCGGCGCCCATACTGATACTTATGGGGCCGAAAACCATGCCACAATGGTTGAAGCACGGAAAATCCGCCCTATAGGTCAGCGCACGGCTTTGATCGGCCCTTCGGCGCGGCCGTGGATGAACTGGTCCACCAGTTATGTCGCATATTTGGGCTTAGATTGTTAATGGCCGTTATTTTTCATAGCTTTTTTGGGCGAATTTGGTTTCGGAAGTTGTTTAACTTCTTCCGGTGGTGGAATTTGGTCATATTCTTTGGTTGCCTTGCGAGTGATTTTCATCACCTCATTCATCCTATCTGTAAGAGGTTTTATATTCTTGCCAAATTTACCAAGAGTTTCTCCAATGTCGCTTACTCCGCCCAGTATAACATCAAACATACCTTTTTCTCTATGAATTTGGTCCTCAATGGCCGCTATTCGATTAGCCAATCTAATTTTATGTGGGTGATCAAAATCTGTTGAGGCCAATACAATTTTTCGCATATCTGAGCATAGCTTGAGAACACGGTTTTTATCTTTTTCTTCTAATGTGAAAACTGGGGTAAGCGAACCTGTGTGGTTTGCTCTTTTTCTTACTATTCGCTCTTGGACTTCTAACACTCTCAACAATCTTTTACATGTTTCATAGAACCAAGGATGCTCTTCTGGTGCGTCTATATCAAAGGAGTCTAGGGTGTCCGACAATTCTAAAAAACGATTTGGAAGTAAACTCCGAGATTCTTCGACCAACATTAGTAGTTCGTCAATATCTGGCATAGAAACTGCTCTAGGGGGCGATAATAATGACTTTAATATTGCTTCAATTTCATCAAGATTTGACATATGGCTTTCCTCTATCGATAAACACATTTACCTCACCGCCTCGATCGGCCCTTCGGCGCGGCCGTGGATGAACTGGTCCAGATAGGGGTCACCCGATGCGTCCATATCCGCCACCGGACCGGTCCACTGGATCACCCCGTCATGCAGCATCGCCACCTTGTCGGCAATCGCCCGAACCGAACTCATATCATGGGTGATGGTCATGGCCGTGGCGCCCATTTCTACTACAATTTCGCGGATCAACTCGTTGATAACGCCTGACATAATCGGGTCCAGCCCTGTTGTTGGCTCATCAAAAAAGATGATCTCGGGCTCGGCTGCAATGGCGCGGGCCAGCCCGACACGTTTTTGCATCCCCCCCGACAGTTCCGCCGGATAAAGATCGGCCACATCCGGTTTCAGCCCCACGCGGCGCAGTTTTTCAATTGCAATCGCGCGGGCCTCGTCCTTGGGCCGTTTCAATGATCCGCGCAGCAGGCGAAAAGCCACATTTTGCCAGACCGGCAGGCTGTCAAACAGCGCGCCGCCCTGAAACAACATCCCGAAACGGGCCAGAAAGGCATCGCGGTCAACCTTGGTCACATCCTGCCCGTCAACGGTAATCACACCGCTGTCAGGTTTTATCAGCCCCAGAATACACTTCAGCAACACGGATTTCCCCGTGCCCGAGCCGCCAATCACCACCATGCTTTCGCCTGTGGGGATGGTCAGGTTAACCCCTCGCAAAACCTTGTTGCTGCCAAAGGCTTTATGCACATCCGTTAAAGTAATCATGATGAAAACAACACTGAAGTTAACAGGAAATTGGCCGCCAGGATCAGCACCGCCGCCGCCTCGACCGATGATTTGGTGGCCTTGCCCACCCCTTGCGCCCCGCGGCCCGAATTCATGCCGTAATAACAGCCCATCAAAGCAGCGATAAAACCGAACACAGCGCCTTTGATCAGGCTCGAGGCGATATCGGCCGCCTCTAGGAAATCGACCGTATTGTTCAGATAGGTGGCGGCGTTGAACTCCAGCTTGCCGGTGGCCACAAGGAAGCCGCCGAAAATGCCGATGATATCGCCGATGCCCACCAGCAGCGGCACCGTGATAAAGGCCGCCAACACACGCGGCACGGTCAGGTATTTCATCGGGTGGGTGGAAAGCGTCACCAGCGCGTCGATCTGTTCGGTCACCCGCATGGTGGCGATTTCGGCGGCGATGGACGAGGTGACACGCGCCGCGATCATCAAGCCCACCAGCACCGGCCCCAATTCGCGCACCATACCGATGGCGACGATCTGAGGCACCACTGCTTCGGCACTGAACCGCGCACCGCCCGCATAAATCTGCAAGGCCAGCGCACCGCCGGTGAAAAAGGCGGTCAGGCCGACAACAGGAAGGCTGAAATAACCAATAGTCATAAGGGAATGACCGAATTCCTTAATGTAAAACGGCGGGCGGACCATATGGCCCAGCGTCTGGAATAAAAAGATGCTGATCCGGCCAAGGGCGGCCAGAATACCCATTGTATTACGGCCAATGGCGGCGATCGGGGCAAGCAGGCTCATGCGGCAAACCCTCCTGCATAACGGCGGGCGTAACGCGGGCCTAAGGATGTCAGGATTTCATAGCCGATGGTGCCCGCCATTTCTGCCAGATCATCCACCGTCTGTTGCGGGGTGATCAGGTCCAGATGCGTTGGGGCTTCGTTCAGATGGCTGATATCTACCGTGATCAGGTCCATCGAAACACGGCCCACCAGCGGGCAAGGGATGTCATCATGCCAAAACGTGGCCTTGCCCGACATCGCGCGGATCAGCCCGTCGGCATATCCGCCGGATACGGTGGCAATTCTGGCCGGTTGATCCGTGCGCCATGCATTGCCATAACCCACGGTTTCACCCGCCGCCAGATCGCGGGTCTGGATCACCGGCAGGGACAGATGCACAACGGGCCGCGCATCGGCAAAGGGCAGGCCGCCATAGAGGCCGATGCCCGGGCGGGTCAGGTCGAAATGATAATCCGGCCCCAGCAGAATACCGCCGGTTGCGGCCAGCGACCTCGGCGCATCTATGCCTTCGGTCATGTCGTGAAAGGCTGCCAGTTGGCTTGCGTTCATATCGTGGTCCGGCTCGTCGGCGCAGGCCAGATGGCTCATCACCAAAACGGGGTTTTGCGCCAGAACGATGTCGCGGACGGCAGCCCATTCGGGGGCCTCCATACCCAGCCGGTTCATGCCGGTGTCCAGCTGGATGCCAAATGGGGCGCCCGGCAGGGCCTCGAAATGGCGGGTCAGCTGGTTCAGGGAATTCAGCATCGGTACCAGATGCAGATCGTGGATCATATCGGTATCACCGCGCATATGCCCGCCAAAGACGCAAATCTCGGGGCCAGGGCCAAGGGCTTGGCGCACGGCAGCGCCTTCTTCGGCCACCGCCACGAAAAACCGCCGCGCACCGGCCTTGGCCAGCGCCCGTGCCACGCGACCAGCATCCAGCCCATAGCCGTCAGCCTTGACCACCGCTGCCGTTTCGCAATCTGTCATGGCGTCAAGCGACCGCCAGTTCGCAGTCAACGCATCCAGATCAATTGTCAGGTTTCCACTTCCCATAAGGGGTTTTTGACGGGTGGGGGGGGAAGGTCAAGCAGAAAGCGAAGGATAGGGATATCCAGACTAGCCACAAGCGCGCCAAACGGGTAAAAACTCCAAAGGAAATCAGGAGTGCGGTTGATGAGTATTATCGGCAGAATAAAAACCGAGCTGGAAAAACCGCGCAAATCACGACCTTTGGGCAGCGGTTGGCTGTCGGGATCGCTGTCTATACTTGCGGGGTTGGCGGGGCTGTTGATTGTGATGATCCGCTTTTTCCCGCAGACTTTTACCATGCCGGAACTGTCAATTATCCATGAAAGTGGTTATATCACGGTATTCTTGCGGGGCATCTTGTTGCTGGGATACCTGCTGGCCCTGATCAGCATATTATTAAGCCGGAACAAGGTGTTGGGCTGGACGGGACTGGCTATTGTCCTTACGGCTTCGCTGTTTGGAAGTGCGCCAGCGGTTGAACCGGGGCAAAACGCACAGGCGTTATACTTCGGGTTGGATTATTTTATCGTCAATGTGCTGTTTATCGGTTTTCTTTTCGTGCCGCTAGAGCGGTTCCTGCCCCATAAAGGAGAACAAACCGTTTTTCGCCCTGAATGGCAGGAGGACATGTTCTATTACCTGGTCAGCTCGATGCTGGTGCAGGTCCTGTCGTTCCTGACAATGGCACCGTCCAATCTGGTGAACAAAAACCTCGATATGTCGCAAATCGTTGCCACGATCGAGGCTTTGCCCTTTGCAGTGCAAGTGATTATTATCATGCTGGCAACGGATTTCGTGCAATATTGGGTGCATCGGGCATTCCACACATTCCCGTTTCTGTGGCGGTTCCATTCGATTCACCATTCGACCCAAAGCATGGATTGGCTTGCAGGGGCCAGAATGCATTTTCTGGAAATTGCAGTGCTACGCGGGCTAACGGCGGTGCCGATGTTCACATTGGGTTTCAAACCCGAAGCGATTCAAGCCTATTTGCTGATCGTTTATTTCTATTCATCCTTTATCCACGCCAATTTGGGGGTTAATTTCGGGTTTCTCGAACGGTTTCTAGTTACGCCCCGATTCCACCACTGGCACCACGGATCGGAACGCGCGGCGATTGATATCAATTACGCGTCCCATTTCCCGTTGCTTGATTGGTTGTTTGGCACCCATCATTTGCCCGACGGCGAGTGGCCGCAGAAATACGGGGTGGCCGGGGGCGGAGTGCCCAAAGGCTATTGGCGACAATTGCTGCATCCGTTTCGCAAGCCTGCGAAATAGGCCTTAACTCTAAAAGCTTTCTTCGCCACCCTGTTGTTGCCACGGTTTGACCAGATTGCCAAAACGGGTGAACTGGCCTTCAAAGCTCAACTCGATATGGCCGATCGGCCCGTGCCGCTGCTTGCCGATGATCACTTCGGCCTTGCCGCGCAGGGCCTCCATGTCATCCATCCAGACCTGCATCTTGTCCAACTCGTGATCGCCCGGTTTCTCGCGCTCTTTGTAGTATTCCTCGCGGTAAACGAACATCACCACATCCGCATCCTGCTCGATCGAGCCGGATTCCCGCAGGTCCGACAGTTGCGGGCGTTTATCATCGCGGCTTTCCACCTGACGCGACAACTGCGACAGCGCGACCACGGGAATATCCAGTTCCTTGGCAATCGCTTTCAGGCCTTGGGTGATCTCGGACACCTCGTTCACGCGGCTGTCCTTGGCCGTAGCAGGACGCACCAGTTGCAGATAGTCGATGAACAACACATCCAGCCCGTGGGTGCGTTTCAGCCGTCGGGCACGCGCAGCCAACTGGCTGATCGGCAAGGCGGGGGTGTCGTCGATATATAGCGGACACGCCTCAAGCTGTTTGGCCGCCTCGACAAAACGGCGAAATTCCTCTTCGGTCATGTCGCCGCGACGGATCTGTTCGCTAGGTACTTCGCTTGCTTCGGACAGGATCCGCGCAGCCAACTGCTCGGCGCTCATCTCGAGGCTGTAAAACCCGACAACGCCACCATTCGTCGCCCCCTCGGTGCCATCATGCAGCGTACCCTTTTGATAGGCCTTGGCGATGTTATAAGCGATGTTGGTCGCCAATGATGTTTTCCCCATTGACGGGCGTCCCGCAAGGATCAGCAAATCCGAACGGTGCAATCCGCCCAGTTTTTTGTCCATATCTGTCAGGCCGGTGGATATCCCCGCCAGCCCGCCATCGCGCTGATAGGCGGCGTTGGCGACATTCACCGCATCGGTCACCGCCTTCAGGAACGATTGAAACCCGCTGTCGGTCTGACCCTGTTCGCCAAGCGCATAAAGCGCTTGTTCGGCCTCGACGATCTGCTCTTTTGGTTCCGATGCAATATCGACCTTGCCCGCCTTGTCCGAAATCTCGCGGCCCAGCCCGATCAATTCACGCCGGATCGCCAGATCATAGATCATCTGCGCGTAATCGCGGGCGGCGAAACCGGAAATGGCAGCGCCGGCCAGACGCACCAGATAGGCGGCACCGCCCAGTTCTTTCAGCCCTTCGTCATCCTCCAGAAACGCCTTGAGTGTTACCGGCGAGGCAAGGTTGTTTTTGGCAATCCGGCTGGCGGCAACTTCGAAGATCCGCGCATGTGTTGGCTCAAAGAAATGCTGCGGGCCAATGATCGCCGCGACACGGTCGTAAATGTCGTTATTGGTCAGGATCGCGCCCAGCAATTGCTGCTCGGCTTCGATGTTATGGGGCAGGGCATCGCTGATGCCTGCCTCGTCCTGACCTGAATTAATCGGCGCAATTTCGTTCATGTCCCACCTGTCTGTCCCACCGGCAATTGTTTAACCACGCCATGCAATCAGCGCAAATTGTATAAACCTGTGGATAGTTCAAGCTGTCCACATTTGGTGGGTATTAGTAATTAACACGCAATATACACGAAATCCGGCCCGTTGGCGCGATTATTTTTTTCGCGCATCCTGCCAGACGCGCGGGGCGGACAAAAAGCTTTCGACCTCGCTCAAAGTGGCCGCATCAAAGGCGCCGCTGGCTTTGGCTTCGGTCAAAACATCCCACCATGTGCACAGGTGATGCAATGTAACCCCGTGATCACCCAAGGTTTTCTCGGTTTCGGGAAAGATGTCGTAATAAAAGATCACTGCGGTATGGGCGCAAGTCGCCCCGGTTTGGCGAATCGCATCGACAAAAGACAGCTTTGAGCCGCCATCGGTGGTCAGATCCTCGACCAGCAAAACCCGCTGCCCCTCGCTCATATCGCCCTCGATCCGCGCGTTACGGCCATACCCTTTGGGTTTTTTGCGAACGTAACTCATCGGCAGGGCCATCCGTTCGGCGACAAGCGCGGCAAAAGGGATGCCGGCAGTTTCGCCACCGGCGATATTGTCAAACGCCTCGAATCCGGCATCCCGCATCACGGTGGTGACCATGAAATCCATCACGGTTGACCGGATCCTCGGATGGCTAATCAGCTTGCGACAATCAATATAGGTCGGGCTGGGCAGGCCCGAAGCCAGCGTGAATGGATCAGCCGTGTTAAAATGCACCGCCTTGATTTCCAGCAGCATTCTTGCGGTCAGGCGGGCGATTTCTTCTTTGGAAGGGTAGGTCGAGGGGATCATCGGCAATGCCTATTTTGCGTTTCTTTTTCGTCCAAATATCCCCGCCGGAGGCATGAAACCTTCTTGCCTGCGGCGCGGATATTTATAGAACAAAGATATATCAGGATGTGACCTGCCACAACAGATCGAATCCGGGGTCGAAAATGGTGACGTCACCCTCGTCCGTGGCCAGTTTTGCCGGTGCGGGGGCAGGGGTGCCTTTGGTCAGGGTAATGGTGCTGTCGTTGACAGGCAGGTGATAAAAAGCAGGGCCGTGCAGGGATGTGAACCCTTCCAGCCGGTCCAGTGCGTTTTCTTCCTCGAACACATGCGCAAGGATCGGCATGGTGTTGGTTGCCGTGAAACAGCCAGCACAGCCACAGGCGCTTTCCTTATTCATATCCGTATGCGGGGCGCTGTCGGTGCCAAGGAAGAACCGCGTATCTCCCGAAGTTGCCGCCGCGCGCAGGGCCAACCGGTGACTTTCACGTTTGGCAACAGGCAGGCAATAGTAATGCGGTTTGATGCCACCGACCAGAATATGATTGCGGTTGATGATCAGGTGGTGCGTGGTGATGGTCGCCGCCAGATCATGATCTGCACTTTGCACATAATCCACCCCGTCAGCGGTGGTGATGTGTTCCATGACCACCCGCAAGCCCTGTGTTTTGCGCCGGATCGGGTCCAGCACGCGGTCGATGAACACCGCTTCGCGATCAAAAATATCGATGTCGGCATCCGTCACTTCGCCATGCACGCACAGGGGCAGGCCGATTTCGGCCATGCGTTCCAGAACGCCGCGCACTTTGTCAAAGTCCGAAACCCCCGAGGCCGAATTGGTCGTCGCCCCCGCCGGATACAGTTTTACCGCCGAGATCAGGCCAGAGGCATGTGCTGCGGCCACATCGTCAGCATTGGTTTCTTCGGTCAGGTACAGTGTCATCAGCGGAATGAAGTCCGCACCCTCAGGCAAGGCGCCCATGATCCGCGCCTTATAGGCGGACGCATCTGCCGAGGTCACCACGGGTGGCACCAGATTGGGCATGATGATGGCACGGGCGAAATGGCGTGTGGTTTCGGGCAAAACAGCGGCTAGCATCGCGCCATCGCGCAAGTGCAGGTGCCAGTCATCCGGGCGGCGGAGGGTGATTTGATCGGTCATGATGGCCCCCGATTACACAATTCGGGGCCGTCAAGCTATGGCAAATTTCCTTGCAGGCTGGATTTTAACAGCGTCCCTGTTAATTCCACGCCTCGACCACGTCGAAATTATCCTGTGTCGCAATCACCCCCGCGGGACCAAACCCCAAAGGCAGGCGCGGTTCCTTGCGTTTGACCACCCGCACAACCGGGGCAAGGCGAATATCGAAATATTTCGGATCGTTCAGGATGTCGGATGGCAACCGGTTCTTGGCCAGAACACGGCGTTTTTGGTATTTGACTTCGACATCATAATCGCATCCCTCAAATACGCCATCGTCACATTCGTCGGTAAAGCATTTGCGCAGCTCGATTTCACGGACCCGCAGCGCATGAATTTCCTTGCGAATATGGCCAAGTTCGTCGGCCGGCATCTGATGTAGCATTTCAATCTCCCTAACTGTGTTCAAAGGGAGAATTATGGAAAATTCTAAATAAATTGCTAATCCAGAGGTTGAAAAGCAACATTTTTTCTAACCCGCCGAATGTTGGGTAGGGTTTTACCTGCCGATTTCAAACGGGTCTCGATTTTTTCCAACCGCTCTTTGAACCGGGGCGCTTCCACCCGGCTGGCGGCATAGCGGCATAACATCCCTGACATGATGCAACGGTCATCATCATCCAGATGGGTCAACAGGCGCCCAAGGTAAGGGGGATATTCATGCCGTGCACGGTACAATTGGTGGAACTGCTTTGCCACGTCCCCGTCTTCACAGGCGGTGTCAACCAATGGCTGCAGGATATCCATCTGGATCATCGCCTTCATGATGTCGGGACCTAGAAACCGGCACCGCAACTTGGTTACATGCGACCGTGTGAAAAGTGCTGCGTGCATGGCATCCAGTTCCTCTTCTGGATCATACAGCAGAAAGACTTGATTGGCGGCATCAATCATATCGGGGGCAAACCCGTACCGATCTGTAAACGAAACACGGCGGCTGGATTTGAAACGGTGGTCCCATTCGGTTACGCGCGGATCCAGTGTGGCCTGCGGGTTGAACACAAGCACGGTGCACCCGGGGGCCGCAACCGAATAGGCAGCAGCCGCATAGCCGCACATGCCGGATCCCATGAAAACCACATGGTCATATTCCTCAAAGAACCCTTCATCTAACAACCCGTCAAAATAGTCATAAACCGATCTGCTGCGAAACCATGTGCACCCTTCGGACAGAATGCCAAGATGGGACCAGCCTTTTTCGGCAATCAGTTCGAACCCCATCGGCATTTCATCTTCGGTATTCTTGCGGATGTTTTCGATGGTTTCAAAGGTGACCAACAGGGTCGACGATCCCTCGGTCAGGACCGCATGGTGGTTGTCGCCCAGTGGTTTGAAATACCCCGGCTCGTCGCCTACGTCTTCCAGACGGGCAAGCCATTCCTGCTTGTCAGCATCATCCGAACCAGAGGGCGCGCGCGGGTCGTCCATGTTTTTGGGTGTTCCTTAGATATTTTGTGTGGCTGATATTCCATTCAAATACGGCGAAAATGTGAGGTAAATCGCTTGAAAAGCAGGTGTTTTCCAGCCATTCGTCACCAATTTACTTTATTGGCCTGCTTTGTTGCCAGACTGTAAATAGTTGGGTGCGACCCGCATCTGTTTCAAGGCCAACCAGGATGTTGGTGATCAACAATCCGCGATGATTTTCAGGTGTTTACCTATAGTTGAGGCGAAATCCCTTGCACCAATATATGAATTGGGGGTGATCAGTTCCGTTGCAGAGTTGCCGTTAGCGCGCCCATTGTAATCAATGCGGCACCGCCTGTTCGGTTCACCCAAGTCAGCACTTTCGGGCTGCGGATGCGCTGCCCCAATTGGTCCGCCAACAGCGCATAGGCCAGTGCATTGATGGCCCCAAGGCTTACGAATGTCATCAGCATGATCAGGAATTGCGGCATCACGGGCATATCGGCGCTTAGAAATTGCGGCACAAAGGCGATGATAAAGATGATCCCCTTGGGGTTGAGGGCCGTAACCAATGCCGAATGGGCGAATATCCGTTTGGCCGGTGTTGGTGTGGGGGCTGTCACATCCTCCAGATGCGGCGGGCTGCGCAACAGTTTGATCCCCAGAAACACCAGATAGGCCGCGCCGATCCATTTCAGCGCCGTAAACGCCCAGGCCGAGGTCAGCAGGATCGCTCCCAGCCCCGCCAATGACAGGGAAACCGCGATGAAATCCCCCAATGCCACCCCCATCGCCGTGGCCATGGCTACGCGCCTTCCCTGGGTCAGGGCATAAGACACCACCAACAGGATTGTCGGGCCGGGAATGACCACCACCACGAAAGACGCCGCGGCAAAGGCTAGCCAGAGGTCCAGTGGCATGGCTAACCTATCCCGAATACAAACCCTGCGCCAATGACCATGAAAGGCACCAGAAACGGAGCAGGGACAAGGGTTAAGAAAATCAGGCCAATGGTTGGGTCAGCTTCCATATTCGGGGCACCTTTAAAACAATTGCAATCAGGCCACAATAAACAGGATCACAAAGGGTTGCAACGGGTGCGGGATCAGCGGCAACAGAAACAAGCTGGTGAATACAATCATATCAGTGCCCTAGAAAAACGCCTGAAGGCCCGTCTGCGCGCGGCCTAATATCAGCGCATGCACATCATGGGTGCCCTCATAGGTGTTCACGGTTTCAAGGTTCACCATATGGCGGATCACCTGAAATTCCTCGCTAATACCGTTGCCACCGTGCATATCCCGCGCCATTCGGGCGATTTCCAGCGCCTTGCCGCAATTGTTGCGCTTCATCAGGCTGATCATTTCGGGCGCAGCGTTGGCTTCGTCCATCAGGCGGCCCACCCGCAGGCTGCCTTGCAGGCCCAGCGAGATTTCCGTCTGCATATCGGCCAGCTTCTTCTGGAACAGCTGGGTTTGCGCCAGCGGTTTGCCAAATTGTTTGCGGTCCAGCCCGTATTGCCGCGCCGCATGCCAACAAAATTCGGCCGCCCCCAGCACCCCCCACGAAATGCCGTAACGGGCGCGGTTCAGACAACCAAACGGCCCCTTCAGGCCCTCGACATTGGGCAGCAGGGCCTCTTCGCCCACCTCGACACCATCCATTACGATTTCACCGGTAATGGATGCGCGCAGCGACAGCTTGCCGCCGATTTTCGGCGCGGACAGGCCTTTCATGCCTTTTTCCAGCACAAAGCCCTTGATTTTGCCGCCGTGGGCTTCGGATTTGGCCCAGACCACGAACACATCGGCAATCGGGCTGTTGGAAATCCACATTTTGCTGCCGGTCAGCTTGTAACCGGTCGCGGTTTTCTCGGCCCGTGTTTTCATGCTTCCGGGGTCCGACCCCGCATCGGGTTCGGTCAGACCGAAACAGCCGATCAGACTGCCGGCGGCCAATCCGGGCAGATATTTCTGCCGCTGTTCTTCGGTGCCATAGGCATAGATCGGATACATAACCAGCGACGATTGCACAGACATCATCGAGCGGTAACCACTGTCCACCCGCTCAATCTCCCGCGCGACCAGACCATAGGTGACATAATTCGCGCCCAGTCCGCCGTATTCCTCGGGAATCGTGGTGCCCAACAAACCGGCATCGCCCATTTTGCGAAAGATATTCGGGTCGGTGACCTCATCGCGATAGGCTTCGATCACCCGTGGCTGCAATACGCCTTGCGCAAACGCGCGGGATGCATCGCGCAACATGCGCTCGTCCTCGCTCAGCTGGTCCTCCAGACGAAAGGCATCTTCCCAGTCAAAGCGGGACAGATCAGGGGCATCTTTGGGCTTCAGCGCGGGCGTTGTCATGGCGGTCTCTCTCCAGTCGGGGTTTCGCAGGGTCACTTGAAACGGTTTAGGTCAAGAGTCGCAAGGAAAATCATCGCAGATGCAATGATATTATCGCCGGATCATTCGGGCAATTACGGGGGCGCTGATAATCACGATGAATATCCGTAATAAATGATGTGCCACGACAAAACCGACATCGGCCTCGGCCACAATCGCAATCACCGCCATTTCCGATTGCCCCCCGGGTAGAAATGCCAGCATCAGGTCCAGCGGATCGCGGTTGGTCAGCTGCATCACCGCCCAGATCACAGCAATACTGACCGCTGCCAGAATTGCGCAATAAACCAGCCCCGCCCCCACATCGACACGAATTTCCTTTGCCGTAATCCCCGAATATTTTGCCCCCACAGCAATGCCGATGAAAAACTGCGCCGCCCAGATCATTTCGGCAGGCGGGCGGGACTGGATGATACCGGCAAGCGACAGAATGGCAGCCACGATCAGCGGTCCCAGTATCGAGGCCCCGAACAACCCGACCCGTTCGGCCAGCCGCCAGCCGACAATTCCGGCAATCACCATGATCACGATTTGTGACGTGGGCAGGGCGCTGGCCCGCACCCCCGGTGCCCGCGTCAGGTCCAGATTATATAGATGCGCCAGCACGAACGGCACAACTGCCACGATCACCAACACCCGTGTGGCATGGATCAAAGACATGGCCCGCACATCGCCGCCCGCTTCCTCGCCGAAAATCAACATATCCTGCAACCCGCCGGGCATCGCCGAATAGAACGATGTCGGATGGTTAAACCCCATCCCCCAGCGAAAAAACGGATAGCCCGCCATGCCGATCACCAGCACAAACAGCGGGATCAACAACAGGGTTGGCCCGTAACCCGGCAATTCATGCAACAATTCCGGCGTCACAGTTGAGCCGATCACCACCCCCAAAAAGGTGCGCATCACCAGCCCCAGTGTGCCCATCCCCGCCAAAGGCACCCCGGCCAGCGCAAACAGCAAACACCCCGCCATTGGCCCCAGCAACAGCGGCAATGGCAGATGCAATGCCCAGAACACCGCAGCCCCGATGCTGGCGGCAAATAGCGCTGTGGCGCGGTGTTTCCAAAGGCGGCTCATACCGGGCAACTTGCGTCATTGTGGTGGGTTTGGGCAAGTCTTGCTTGACGGGGGCGTTCTGCCATGCAGTCTGGGTAACAAACCGAAAGGGCAGCAATGGACCACGACATAACCTCGATTGACGATGTAACGGCGCTGCTGGCCGAACAGGGCTATATCTGTGGCCGCGATCTGGCAACGGTGGTGTTTTTGGCGTTGCGCCTTGGCCGGCCGCTGTTTCTGGAGGGCGAGGCGGGCGTTGGCAAGACCGAGATCGCCAAAGCAATCTCGGCCGCCCTTGGCCGCCGCCTGATCCGCCTGCAATGCTATGAAGGGTTGGATGCCGCAAGTGCTGTCTATGAGTGGAACTTTGCCGCGCAAATGGTGGCGATCCGCACCGCCGAAGCTGTCGAGGGCACGGACCGCGAGGCTCTGGTGGACGAGCTGTTTTCCGAACGCTACCTGATCCGCCGCCCGCTGCTTGAGGCCATGAGCCCGCAACCCGGCGGCGCGCCTGTGCTGCTGATTGACGAATTGGACCGCACGGACGAGCCATTCGAGGCATTTTTGCTGGAAGCCCTGTCCGATTTTCAGGTCACTATCCCCGAACTGGGCACCATCAAGGCACCCGAGCCGCCGATTGTGATCCTGACCTCCAACCGCACCCGCGAGGTGCACGACGCCCTGAAACGTCGCTGCCTTTATCACTGGGTCGAATACCCAACGTTTGAACGCGAGCTGGAAATCCTGCAAGCCCGCGCCCCCGAGGCCAGTGCAGCCCTGTCACGCGAAGTGGTTGCTTTTGTCCAGCGCCTGCGCACCGAAGATTTGTTCAAGAAACCCGGCGTGGCCGAAACCATCGACTGGGCCAAATGCCTGCTGGCGCTGGACGTGATTGACCTGTCGCCGGATGTAATCGCCGACACCCTGGGTGCAATCCTGAAATATCAGGACGATATCCAGAAAATCGCCAGTGGCGAAATCGCCAATATCCTGAACGACGCCAAGGCTTCACTCGATACGCTCTGACTTCTTCTTTTCCTAAATACCTGCGCCGCAGGCAACGGCGAGCCCCGTCAGGGGCGAGCCTGGGGCGACCGCGTCAGCGGGCGCAAAACCTGCCGCAATTCACGCCCGTTTCAATCGCGCAGCCCGTCCACCACGCCGCTTCACCACCAATGGCTTGCGCGCCTCAAGCTCGGCCATAATCGCCGCCCGCTCGCTATCCCCCATCACAGACCAGCGCGAGATTTCATCGACGCTGCGATAACACCCCGTGCACAACCGTGCCTCGGGGTGGATCACACAGATATTGACGCAAGGCGATTGCACCTCGTCCCGTTTCCAGACCTTATCCGCCACGTTTCAAATGCCCCAAACGGTCCATCACCCCTTGCAGGATATATCCGGCCGCCACATGGTCGATCACCTCGGCGCGGCGCGCCCGCGATGTGTCGGCTTCCAGCAACGCGCGTTCGGCGGCCACTGTCGACAGGCGTTCGTCCCAAAACCCGATCGGCAGATCGGTCAGGCGTGACAGGTTGCGGGCAAAGGCGCGGGTTGACTGGCATCGCGGCCCTTCCGAGCCATCCATATTGCGCGGCAAACCCAACACAAAGCCACCCAGATCACGCTCGGCGGCAATTTCCAGCAGACGTGCCGCATCCACGCCGAATTTCTTGCGCTTGACGGTTTCCAGCGGGGTGGCAACGGTTAGAAAATTGTCCGACACCGCAACGCCAATGGTCTTGGTGCCCAGATCCAGCCCCGCAAGCGCACGCATCGGCGCCAAGGCCTCTGCGAAATCCTCGATCGCGTCAAAGATCATTCCACCACACCGGCCCGCACAGCCGCCGCGCGAATGGTTTCCACTGCAGCGGTATCACCGGCAAAGGCTTCGCGGGCCTTGGCCCAGGCCGTTGCGGCCTTGTCCTTATCGCCCAACACACCCAGCGCGCCGATCAACTGCGCCCATTCCTGCGGGCTGCCACCATCCGTGTTCAACCGCTCGGACAATTGTGATACCATGCTCTGGATCATCGCCTGGCGTTCTTCGGGGGTCATATCCGAGGCTGCCGAAACAGCATCCGCATCCGGTCCGGCCAATGCCGGGGCGCCTGCCTGTGGCGGCAGACGGTAATTCACACCGGCAATCGCTGCCGCATCCTCGATCTGGTTGCGGATTGGCCGCACCCACGGATCATTCGGCGCGCTTTCATCAAGCAGATCGCGCCAAATGTTAAAGGTCACATCCGGGCGCCCGTTCTGGGCAAACATCAAGCCGGTATAATACAGCGCCTTGCCGTTCTTCGGATCCATCGTCAGCGTTTTTTGTAACGCGGCTTCGGCTTCGGGGGAAACATAGCCACCGGCGGCCATAATCATCAGATCGGCCAGATCGGCATAATCCTCGGCGGTGGCATCCGCCCCCTTGATGTCGATCACCTGTTGTTGGGCACGATACGCGGTAGCATAATTACCAAGGGCGGCTTCGTTTCCGGCCAGCAACTGATGCCCCTTCAAATCATCAGGCCGCGCAGCCACAGCCGTGCGCAGCTTGGCCACCAGCTCTTTTTGGCGTGGATCGACCTGCGCAGACACAGGCGGCACTTGTGCTTCTATTTCGGCCTGCGAGGGGCGGTTCTCGCGGGCTTGTTCAGCCTCATCAAAGCGCAGTTGCAACGGCTCGTCTGGATAACCCGGCGCCCCGATCCGCTGATAAACTCCGACCGAGGCCGCCAGAACCACCAGCGCCCCCAACATTGCCCCGTAGGTCATGGCTTTGGGTGCCCGATGCACGTCCTCGGCCACTTGCAACACCTTGTCCGTATCCAGAATCCGGCGCGATACCTCGGTCTTGATCCGCGCCGCTTCCTCCTTGGACACCACCCCGCGTTCCAGATCACGCTCTATCCCGGCCAACTGGTCGCGATAAACCTGCAAATCATATTCGGCGGCCGCCACCCCCGTATCCTGCCCGCGCAACAGCGCCAACGCCAGCAATACTGCAACCACAAGGATAAGCACGCCAATTACAATCCAGAACGCCATAGGGTTTTTCGCCTTTCGTTAAATTCTGCCCCCCCGTGTATCGCGAAACCGCCCCGCGCAAAAGGGCGAAACCGCCGCAGGCAGATCACAGAACCGACAGCATCCGCAAATCGCCGATATGTCGCATATTTTCCCCATTGTGCCGCAAGCGTGCGCGGCTAGAATTGTCCTGCGTATCAATACTGTGGTGCAGGGGCCGCTATGCCCCTTTAGGGGATTCGAAATATGAGACGTTATTCCGCATTTGCCATCGCCCGCGAGGCCCTGCGTTACCATTCCGGCTGGGGCAAGGCATGGCGTTCCCCCGAACCAAAGAAATCCTATGACGTGGTGATCGTCGGGGCAGGGGGGCACGGATTGGCCACCGCCTATTATCTGGGCAGGAATTTCGGCATCACCAACGTCGCCATTCTGGAAAAAGGCTGGCTGGGCGGCGGCAACACGGGCCGCAACACCACCATCATCCGCTCGAACTATTTGCAAGACCCCTCGGCCGCGATCTATGAAAAGGCGCGCAGCCTCTATGAAACCATGTCGCAGGACCTGAACATGAATGTCATGTTTTCCCCGCGCGGTGTGATGATGTTGGCCCAGACCCAGCACGAAATTCGCGGCTTTCAACGCACAGCCCAGGCCAACGCCTTTCAGGGGGTGAAAACCGAATTTATCAGCCCGCAGCGGGTCAAGGAACTGGTGCCGATCATGAACATCTCCGGCCCGCGCTATCCCGTATTGGGCGCGCTGTGGCAGGAACGTGCAGGCACGGGGCGCCATGATGCGGTGGCATGGGCCTATGCGCGCGCCTGTTCCGGCATGGGCATGGACATCATCCAGAAATGCGAAGTCACGGCGGTGAACCAGTCAAACGGAGCAGTAACCGGCGTTGAAACCACACGCGGCACGATTGGCTGCAAGAAGCTGGGGATACTGGTAGCGGGCAATTCCGGCGATCTGGCGCGCATGGCGGGCTTCCGGCTGCCGATGGAATCTGTCGCCCTTCAGGCGCTGGTCAGCGAGCCAATAAAACCCTGCCTTGACGTGGTGGTGATGGCCAACACGGTGCACGGCTATATCTCGCAATCGGACAAGGGCGAATTCGTGATCGGCGGCGGCACGGATGCGTTCAACAACTATACCCAGCGCGGATCGTTCCACCATATCGAGGAAACCATCCGCGCCCTGATCGAAACCTTCCCGATGATTTCACGCATGAAAATGATGCGCCAGTGGGGCGGGATCGTGGATGTGACAGGGGACCGCTCGCCGATCATATCGACCACGCCGCTGGGCAATTGCTTTATCAACGGCGGCTGGGGCACGGGCGGATTCAAATCCATTCCGGGGTCTGGCTGGGCGATGGCCGAGTTGATAGCCAACGGGCAACTGGGACCGCTGTGCGCGGAATTCGGGCTGGACCGGTTCGCCGAGGGGCGGTTCATTGATGAAAGCGTGGCAGCGGGGGTGGCTCACTGATGTTAGTATATATCTGGGCCATTACCCGGGCCGCCGCCACGCATCTTTCCTTTGTCATGGGGCTTGGTCTTTGCCCCTGCGCGAATAAAAACGATAACTATGGCAATAAGCGCAAGCAAAGGGAGTATTTTCAAGAATGTATCCATGGAACCAGTATAAGGCTTGCACCGGTAAATTACAAGTTATTCCAATACCATGGCGATAAGGTAGCAGCGATTTTATCGGTTGCTGTTGGTTGGGTAAACAATATTAGTGCACTTCTTATTTCGCCTATAACAGAACTATTGGGCTTTGTGATTGTTTTACGAAAACAAAAAAAGCGGAAAGAAAAGGAGATAGCTCAAAATAGGATGTTTATCCCATTTTTGTTTATTCCATTTCTGCTCAAGGTCTTGGCGATAAATCTCAGCGGCTTCGGGATCCGTTTTTTGCATTTGGCCATATTTCAGAGCGCAAAGAATAAAATACCCGACCCACAAAAAGTAAATGAGCACGAGGGTATTGACGATGAATGCTATGACCGCTTCGATGAATTCCATACACGCAATATGGAATTCACGAATTGGTTTTTCAATGTTTTGAAAATGAATAATAATTTTTCTGATAATGAAGGTTCGTCATGCTAATCCTCACCTGCCCATACTGCGGCGTTTCTGCCGAAGAAACCGAACTCCACGCCGGCGGCGAGGCCCACCTGACCCGCCACGCCACAGGGGCCTCGGATGATGACCTGCAATCCTACCTGTTCTACCGCAAAAACCCCAAGGGCGTGCATTTTGAACGCTGGCGGCATAGCAACGGCTGCGGAAAATGGTTCCATGCCGCCCGCTGCACCATGACACTGGAAGTGTTCGGCACCTACAGCGCCCAGACCACACAGCCCCCCGCCGACCTGATCAAAAAGATCAAACAAAAACGCCCCGATTGGGAGGGCTGGACATGACATATCTTTGTTCCCCAAATATCCCCGCCGGAGGCTCCGACCCCGCCACCACCGAAAGCGCTGCAAAATGAGCACCCGCATCCAAAACTCTGGCCGTTTCCTGAACAAAAACGCCCCCGTCACCTTTACCTTCAACGGCCAGTCCCTTGGCGGCTATCGGGGTGATACGCTGG
>WFNH01000116.1 GCA_015488685.1 Marinosulfonomonas sp. | reverse complement strand
GGCTGGGGATTGGCCTGTCCAGCGTGATGCGCGCGGGGCTGGTACCGTTGGTGGCCGCACTGTTTCCTATCCCGAAAATCGCCCTGCTGCCATTGTTCGTGATCTGGTTTGGCATTGACGAGATGTCAAAATACATGCTGATCGCATTCGGCACCTTTACCCCCACCGTGGTCGCCACCTATGGCGCAGTGGACAATGTGGACCGCACCCTGATCCGTATGGGCCAGAGCTTTGGCCTGACCCGCGCCAGTATCATCCGCAAAATCGTGCTGCCCGGTGCGATGCCCGGCATTCTGTCCGGCCTGCGGGTCAGTCTGGCGATTGCCATCATCCTGCTGACCGCGGCGGAAATGATCGGTGCGGAATATGGCATCGGCGCCTATATCCTGCAGGCCGGTGCGCTCTATGATCTGGAACGGTTGTTTGCCGGTGTCACCATCCTGTCGCTGCTGGGGGTGACGCTCAGTTTTGTTCTAAGCCTGATCGAGGCCAAAGTGTTGCGTTGGCGCGTATAAGGTCAGTCCGTAATGACACCGGCAGCCACTAATTCCTGCCGCTCTGGAAACCAGATTTCATCGTGTTCTGCCTGAAACAATTTCCTAAGGAAGCTATCAGAAACGCCACGCGCCTTAAGGAATTGCCGGTCCTTTTCCTGCTCTTCTGCTGTGTCCAGCAAAGGAACATCGCTGGCTTGGGCATATTGGTGAAACCCCAGTTGCGCCCCTTCCCGCAGCTTTCGCCGATTGCCAGCAAGAAAAACCAAAGTGCAGGCGGAAAGGCAACGCATTTCAACCTCTGTATCCAGTCTGTGGTCAATCAGAATTCTGGCGATCCCACGCGCGGCATATATCCGCCCGCCGTTGCTGTTCAGGCGTACCGTTCTTATTGATGCCGGTACATTTTCTAATAGCGTTTTCAAAGCATTGTATGTTGCGAAATCAATAATGCCGTTTATCAAAACGGCATCGCCCTGAACAGCTAAGGCCACTTTGGGCGGAACTGGAACAGGGTTTGAGCCGGTTTTCAATGATAGAATTGTTGCGAGATCAAAAACCATAATCACAACGGCTGCAACAGAAGCGCCATAACTGCCCCAATAAAGAAATGTATCACCACTTTTGCGCATTCGGCTTTCACATGCGCGTAATGTGCCTGTGATTTGCCAGATTATTACACTCGCATCTGCTGCAAATAGCAGCACAATTCCAAAATAGGAAATTGTACCGGGAACAGCACTATAGAGCAGGTGAATAATCACCCTTAATCCAATTAAAGTAACAAATAAGGACAGAAAGGCCGGTAACATCCCTTGCCAATGGCTTTTCACGAAACGTTGCATTCTGGCAGTTTAGATGAAAAAACGGGAATTGTCTGTAACGGGGCTTATGGGCGTGGTAAACGAAAGCGCCTTTGGGGTTCAAGTTGCAACCAGTCAGGCACGCCAATCCAACGTTCGATTGCATATAGAACAAGGCAGATCAATATGACAGCCAACACCAGTTTTACCCGCTTTTCACCAGGCGGATGGCGCGCCCATTTGGCCATACGCAACAATTGCCAGATATTCAATTTATCATCCGGGTCATACTAGAACCGCCAACCGATAGACATGCCGAGGTTCCGCGGGACTCCATTATTTCCATCTGAATAGCTTGCATTGATATAGGTGTTGTTCACCAACAGATATTCTACGGCAACACCGTAAATCCTGGCATTGCTGCCAGCCCCGACATCAAGGTTTATTACAGAAGCGGATGCAGATAAAGCGTGATTGAATTGCATCCTGCCATAGAGTTCGGTTGCGCGGGTATCCGCAGGCAGATTACGATTATCGAAACGCAGTCCTATATCCAGACTATCAAAGCTGGCCTCGACCCCCAAGGTGTAGTTCCGGGTATTCATTCCGGCGCTGTCAATCCGTTCAACTGCGCCGAATAGATTCATCTCGGGGATACGGCCGTTTGCCGCAAACTCGTGGGAAAACGCCAGTGCATAGAAATCAGCGTCCAATCCTGAATCGCTGATCTGGTTAAACGATATTCCGACATTGGTATTTCCCAGCGACGCATCATAGCGGATTCCATAGGGATGGAAATTTCCGGCCAGCGCCAGATAGGATACTATTGAGCCGGTATACGGAGAAAGCTGTAAATCCAGACGGCTATTCAAGGCAAAAATGTGGGTGGGTATATACCCGCGGTTCATAACAGAACGCGGTCCCCCGACGGAAAGTTTACCACTATCTCCAAAATCAAACACAACAGCAGGATAGAAAACACCGGTGTTAATACTGCCGTTGTGCCATTCTTTTGCGCCATCAAATCCAAGCGAAAATCCCAATGAAAACGAGGATGGTGAATGGTTGGGCTGGTAGGTCAAGTCGAAATCCGCACGCCCAAAAGTGCCGGAGTCAGTTTCATCATCATAATAGGATAAATCAGCATACCCGGAAATGCCCACTCCTCCCAGAGAAAACAAGGGGCGCTGTTCCGGTTTCGCCAAGGCCGAATTTGTCGAGATTAAAGCGGCTCCGATCGCAATTAGGAAAGGTCGTTTCATAATGAGTCCCTTGGAATGAGATAATTTCCAATTGTTACCATATATACCGGTAAAAACACAACATCGCGAAGATAGGAGCGGCATTAATCCCCGTAAATATGTCTCTTATCGCATTGATGAATAACGTTTTATTTATATTTAAGGCAATAACGAAATCAAAAAGGGAATACCCATATTTTATCCGGCCCACTAACTGAAATTTATATCTAACCAGTCTCTTGCTGCTTTCTCGTGCCAGTTGCGATTTTATGTAAACCTAACTTTTCCAATAAAGGGAAGGTTGCGGTTTCTCTGGGCAAAATCAATGCCATATCCAACCACAAATTCATCCGGAATCTCAAAGCCGACCCAGTCGGCATTTATATCGACCTCGCGCCGTGATTGTTTGTTCAGCAGGGCAATGGTTTTCATATGCGCCGGTTTGCGTGCATTCAACAGGCCAACCACATGTTTCAGGGTGAAACCGGTATCGACAATATCCTCGACCAGCAAAACATCGCGTCCGCCGATTTTTCCACGCAAATCCTTCATAATTTTCACTTCACGGCTGGATTCGGTGCCATCGCCATAGGATGACGCTTCCAGAAAATCCACCTCGACCGGCAGGTCCAGCTCACGCACCAGATCGGCGATAAACACGAATGAGCCGCGCAGCAGGCCAACCACAACCAGTTTGTCGGTGCCCTCGAATGCGTCATGGATTTCGCGGGCCAGATCCTCGATCCGGGCAGCGATGGTTTTGGCCGAGATCATTTCGTCGATGACATAGGGTCGCGTTGGCATAATGTTTCCTTGAACTTTCCCGATATATTCACTTAATGGCATAAAAAAGGATCAGGGGAACAGGAAAAATGCCCACCCAGACGGAAAAGAAGGTCATGCCCTATACCGCCGCGCAAATGTATGCGCTGGCCTCCGACGTGATGGCCTATCCAAAATTCCTGCCGTGGATATCTGCCGCGCGTATCCGCAGTCGCAAGGATATGGGCGATTACGAACTGCTCGAGGCCGATCTGGTGATTTCCTTCAAGGTGTTTCGCGAACGGTTTGGCAGCCGTGTGAAGCTGTCGGAAAAGAACAAGACCATTGATACCGAATATCTGGACGGGCCGTTCAAATACATGATTTCCAACTGGCGGTTTACCGATCTGCCGGAAGGGGGCTGCGAGGTACAGTTTTTCGTCGATTTCGAATTCAAGAACGCGATTTTGCAAAAACTGATCGGCGTGGTGTTCGGCGAAGCCGTGCGCCGCACGATGGGCGCATTCGAGGCGCGGGCGAAAGAACTGTACGGCTAACGCATGTCATCCCCGCGAACGCGGGGGCCCCAACAGGAATGCGCTCCGTTTCAGGAGGTCCCCGCGTTTGCGGGGATGACAGCTTTTAACAGCAATCCCAACGCGTGATCTCTTGCCGCCAAACGCACATTTTCCCGACCCAAGGCGCCAAATTCCACCGTTTCCACCGCTGTTTCCCCGTCCACAGCCAGCCCGAAACACACCCGCCCCTCGGGTTTGTTTTCCGACGGGCCAGGCCCTGCAATGCCGGTGATCGACACCGCCAGATTAGCCTTTGACTGGCGCAATGCGCCATCGACCATTTCCCGTGCTACAGGTTCCGATACCGCGCCAAACTGTTCCAGCGTATCCCCCGAAACCCCCAGCATATCCTGCTTGGCGGCATTGGAGTAGGTCACAAACCCGCGTTCAAATACATCCGATGATCCAGCCACTTCGGTCAATGCCGCCGCCACCATGCCGCCGGTGCAGCTTTCGGCTGTCGCCACCATCAGGCCACGTTCGCGGCAGGCTGCCAGCACTTTGGCCGCAAGGCTCATTGCATCAGCACCCCATGCGCAAACGCCGCTGCCGCCAGCACCACCACAGCCGCCATCAGCCCCGCGATCACATCGTCCAGCATCACGCCCAATGCGGTTGATTTACGGTCGGCCCAGCCTACAGGGCCGGGTTTCCAAATGTCAAACAGCCGGAACATCAAAAACGCCGTGACCCAGCCGGGGTAGGGGAACAGCCACGGGTCAACCCCCGCAAACCACAGGCCGCCCGACACCGGCAGCAGGGCAATCCACTGGCCCGCAACTTCGTCGATCACGATCTCGCTTGGGTCGTGGTTTTCCTTGCCCTTGGTTTCCTCGGTCGTGGCCCACCAGCCGATAAAAAACACCACCATAGTGGCAATCAGCAGCGCCGGAAAGCCTCCGGCGACATGGATCAGATAGCCCACCGGAATAGCCGCTGCCGACCCCCATGTGCCCGGTGCTGGGCGGATCAGGCCGACATAGAAAAAGGTTGCGATCAGTTTGCTCATGCCTTCACCAAAGTCACGGTGGCCAGCGCCGCAATCCCTTCTTTGCGCCCCGTAAAGCCCAGTTGTTCGGAGGTGGTGGCCTTGACACTGACGCGCCCCATATCCATCCCCATGATCCGCGCCATTTCTGTGCGCATTGCCACCGCATGCGGGCCGATCTTGGGCATTTCGCAGACCAGCGTGCAATCGACGTTGGAAATGGCAAAGCCGTGATCAGCCGCCAGTTTCACCGCATGTTCAAGGAAGATATGCGAGGCCGCCCCCTTCCACCGCGGACCACTCGGCGGAAAATGCTGGCCGATGTCGCCCATCGCCAGCGCCCCGTAAATCGCATCCGTCACCGCGTGCATCCCGACATCGGCGTCCGAATGGCCGTCCAGCCCGTGTGTATGCGGCACATTCACCCCGCACAGCACCACATGGTCGCCATCACAAAACCGGTGCACATCGTATCCGTTGCCCAGCCGTATATCCATATCCTGCTCCATCATTTGCTCTGCGCGGGTGAAATCCTCGGGCATGGTGATTTTCATATTCGCCTCGTCCCCCGTCACAATCGCCACATCCAGCCCGGCAGCGAGGGCCACCTCGACATCATCCAGCGCCCCGCCGGAATGGGCAGCGTGGGCCGCAATGATCTGGTCCAGATGAAATCCTTGCGGTGTCTGTGCCCGAAGCAGCCCGTCGCGTGACTGCGGGGCCTGCACCTGACCATCCAGACCACGCCACAAGGCATCGGTGACGGGCAGGGCGGGGGCGGCACCTGCATGGGTTTTCAGCGCGTCCAGAACATCCGTTATGATCCGCTGCGACACCAGAGGGCGGGCGGCGTCATGGATCAGCACCAGATCGGAACCTTTGGCCGCCTTCAGGCCCGCCTGCACCGAGGCATCCCGCGTTTTGCCGCCATTCACCAGTTCCACTTCGGGCAGGGTTGGCAACAGGTTTTGATCATCGGGGTTGATCACCAGAATGATCTGGCCGACCTGCGGATGACGGGCAAAAGCGGCGATGGTATGTTCCAGCACCATGCGCCCGCGCAGGGGCTGGAATTGCTTGGGCAAATCCCCTCCGGCGCGAAGGCCACGGCCTGCGGCAACGATGATGGCGGCTGTTTTCATGGGATGTGGTTTAGGTTCTTGTCACCCCGCTGGCAAGCCGCCAAGAAATTTTGAAAATTTCTTGCCCAAAATCTTTGCAAGATTTTTACCCTGTCGTGATTTGCTTTTCCTGCCGCCCGCCGTTAATCAGGTGCAACTGCACAAGGATTAGGCATTTGACCATAAAACTGGCAAACCTCGCATTGGACCCACCGGTCTTTCTGTCTCCGCTGGCCGGTATCACGGACCTGCCGTTCCGCCGCCTGGTGTCGCGTTTCGGGGCGGGGCTGGTGGTCAGCGAAATGGTTGACAGCTTTGAAATGCTGGTCGGCAAGCGCGGCGTGCGGGAAAAGGCGGAATTGGGGCTGAATGAGGAAAACACCGCCGTACAACTGGCCGGCCGCGAGCCTGAGCCGATTGCCGAAGCGGCCCGTGTGGTGGCGGCAAACGGGGCGCGGATCATTGATATCAACATGGGGTGTCCGGCAAAAAAAGTGGTCAGTGGCTATTCCGGCTCGGCCCTGATGCGCGATCTGGACCATGCATTGCGCCTGATTGACGCCGTAGTCGGGGCGGTGGATGTGCCGGTGACGCTGAAAACCCGTCTGGGCTGGGATGACGCCAGCCTGAACGCCACCACGTTGGCACAGCGCGCTGAAAATGCGGGCATCCAGATGATCACCATTCACGGCCGCACCCGTTGCCAGTTCTATAAAGGCCGCGCAGATTGGGCCGCCATCGCGCCGATCAAACAGGCGGTCAACATCCCCGTTATCGCCAATGGCGACATTAGAACCAGCGCGGATGCGCGCGCGGCCCTGCAATCCTCGGGCGCGGATGGCGTGATGGTCGGACGCGGGGCGCAGGGCGCACCTTGGCGATTGGCCGAAATCGCCGCCGACCTGTATGGCACGCCGCCCCCTGTGATCCCGACAGAGACGGCGCTGGTCGATCTGGTGGCCGAACATTACGAGGCGATGATCGGGTTTTACGGCATCAAAATGGGCAACCGCAACGCACGCAAACATCTGGGCTGGTATATGGACCGCGCAGGCACCCCGCCTGATATGCGTAAACGTCTGCTGACCGAAGTTGACCCGGCAACAGTCCTGTCCCTTTTGCCCGATGCCCTGACAGGCGAAAGGCAGGCAGCATGAGCTTTGCAAGCCTCTGGAATGCTCTGCCAACGCCGGCGCTGCTGATTGACACAGACAATACCATCACCGCCGTTAACCCTGCTGCCGAAGGGTTACTTGTGACCTCGGCCAAGTCGCTAACAGGCAAACAGGCCGGCGACCGTTTGACAATCAACGCGCCCTTGCTGGAATCGATCCAGCGGGTGCGACGCACGCATGGGCCGCTGTTTATCAACGATGTCGAAGCTGCCCACCGGGGTCGCCCCCCCCAGCGGTGCAATATCCAGATCACGCCGATGGCACCGGATGATCCGCGCCTGTTGATGCTGATCATCCCCCGCCAGAACAAGGATGGCGGCGGTGGACCGGCGTCCAAATCCGCCGCCAAATCCGCTATCGGCATGGCCGAAATGCTGGCCCATGAAATCAAGAACCCGCTGGCGGGCATCACCGGTGCCGCGCAACTTCTGGCCATGAACCTGCCGCCGCAAGACCTTGAAATGACAGACCTTATCGTGTCCGAGGCCAGACGAATTGTCGCCCTGCTGGATCAGGTGGAACAGTTCGGCAACCTGTCACCGCCCAACCGCCGCGTGGTCAATATCCATGATGTGGTTGATCGCGCCCGCATTTCGGCACAGGTGGGGTTCGCGGCGCACATGAAGATCATCGAGGAATATGATCCCTCCTTGCCGCCCACATGGGCCGATGCGGACCAATTGATGCAAGTGGTGCTGAACCTGTTGAAAAACGCGGCCCAAGCCGCGCCCAAGGCGGGCGGGGTGATCCGTATCCGCACCGGTTTTGACAACGGTTTGCGTCTGCGCCGCAGTGACGGCAGCGGCGCACCTTTGCCCATTCTGGTGGAAATTATCGACAACGGCCCGGGCCTGCCGCCCGATATTGCCAATGATGTGTTCGACCCGTTCGTGTCGGGGCGCGAAAACGGCACCGGACTAGGGCTGGCACTGGTGTCGAAAATCATTGCCGAACACGAGGGATGGATTTCGGTTGAATCCGAGTCTGGCCACACGGTGTTTCGCATTTCCCTGCCCAAAGCCCCCGCCGATAAAGGAGCCGAATAGATGGATGGCACAGTATTGATTGCTGACGACGACCGCACGATCCGCACGGTGTTAACGCAGGCCTTCACGCGGGCGGGGTGCAAGGTGCATGCCACATCGTCGCTGGTCACGCTGATGCGCTGGGTCGAGGAAGGCAAGGGCGATCTGGTCATCTCGGATGTGGTCATGCCGGATGGTAACGGGCTGGAAATGCTGCCTAAAATCAGCGAGGCACGGGATGAATTGCCGGTGATCGTGATCTCGGCCCAGAACACCATTATGACAGCAATCAAAGCGACCGAGGCCAAGGCGTTCGACTATCTGCCCAAACCGTTTGATCTGCCCGACCTGATGAAACGCAGTGCGCGGGCCTTGGCGTTGAAACGGCGCGTGGCCAGTCCGACAAACAGTCCCGGGCAGGCCGAAAGCGAATTGCCACTGGTGGGGCGCACCGGTGTGATGCAGGAAATCTACCGGCTGATTGCGCGGGTGGTAAATGGTGATTTACCGGTGCTGATCAGTGGCGAAAGCGGCACGGGAAAATCCCTGATTGCCCGCACCATCCACGATTTCAGCGACCGGCGCGCGCTGCCCTTTGTGGTGGTGAACCCATCCGATTTAACCACGCCCGACGGGCTGGACCGGATGCTGGCACGTGCGGGCACCGGCACGCTGGTGTTTGACGAAGTGTCTGATCTGGAATGGAATATTCAGGGGCAGGTGGCCCGTTTGATGGACCGGCTGGGCGACAATTCCCCGCGTATCATGGCCACCACGCAGGCCGATCTGGGTGCCAAGATGGAGGAAGGCGATTTCAGGCAGGATCTGTTTTACCGTCTGAACGGTGTATCGCTGGCGGTTCCGGCGTTGCGTGACCGTGTTGACGATATCCCGCTGTTGGCCGAATTTTTTCTGGGGCGCAATACCGATATCGAGGGCACGCATGTTCTGTCGCCCGATGCTATGAAACTGATGCGCAGCTACAGTTGGCCCGGCAATGTGCGCCAATTGGAAAACTGTCTGAAGCGCCTTGCCACCACCAGCGGGCAGGCGGAAATCACTCTGGGTGAGGCCGAACAGGCGCTGGGTGGACAACCGGCAATTGAGCCGGTCATGCAGCGCGGGCAAGGGGATAAACTGTCGGCCTCGATTGCGCGCCATTTGCAACGCTATTTCGACCTGCATGGCGGGGCTTTGCCGCCCCCCGGCCTGTATCCGCGTATTTTGCATGAAATGGAACGCCCTTTGCTGGAAATCGCGCTAGAGGCCACGGGAGGTAATCAGGCTAAATGTGCGGATCTATTGGGGATCAACCGAAATACCCTGCGAAAGAAGATTACAGACCTCGATATTCGCGTGACACGTCGCCGCAAACTGGTGTAAAAGAGCAACAATAAGCGTGACCCATTGGCATCAGCCGGTAACGAGGACACGCAATATGGTGGTTATACGGCTTTGCGCCACACAATCGTGACGTGCAAAGCTGTATCGTAGAGGAAAGCGGGCAACAGGTGTCAAGCCCTGCCAGAAGCACGACTTTGGAAAAAATCAGCCGTTTGCGGCGCCGTAGGCGTGTGCAAAATGCTGCGACTTTAGGTCTGGTAATACTTGGGCCGGTGCTGGCAATTGCCACCTTTGTAATTCTTGGCCCACTGGATAAAGGCGCTTCGGCCCCCAGTTTGCGCCTGATCCTGTTAACCGATCTGGTTTATATCCTTGTGGTCGCGGCACTGGTGTTGCAGCGGGTCGCCAAAATGATTGCTGCACGGAGGGCCCATTCGGCCGGATCGCGCCTGCATTTACGGTTAACCGGTGTGTTTGCGGTCGTTGCCCTGATCCCGACCATTCTGGTGGCTGTATTCGCGGTTTTGACCGTTAATGTCGGGCTTGAAGGGTGGTTTTCAGATCGTGTCCGTCAAGTGGTTGGAACCTCTCTTGAGGCCGCGCAGGCCTATCAGGAAGAACACCGTGTTGCCCTGACCAAAGATACAGAAGCCCTTGCCGATTATCTGAACCGGGCACGGCAATCGACTTTCTTTCTGAATGACGGTGATCTGCGCGAATTTCTGACACAGGGGCAGGCCCAGATCCAGCGGGGTCTGCGCGAAGCCTATGTCATTGATGGCGGGGCAAGGCTGCGGGCACGCGGGGCGCGATCCTATCTGTTCGATTTCGAACCACCCTCGCCGGAAGACATATCCAAGGCGGATCAGGGCGAACTGGTGATCATTCAGGATTGGGACAACAACGAATTCCGCGCGCTGAAAAAGCTGGATGCCTATGTGGATCGCTATCTTTATGTCACTCGGGTAGTGGATGGCGATATCCTGAACTTGCTGGATGATACGCAGGAAACAGCACTTTTGTATCAGCAGCTTGAAAAAGATCGCGGCAAGATGCTGTTTGAATTCGGGCTGTTATATATCGGCTTTGCCGTTATCCTGATTCTTGCCGCGATTTGGCTGGGCCTGTGGTTTGCCGAACGCCTGTCGCGCCCTGTCGGGCGGCTGGCGGGTGCGGCCCAGCAGGTCGGAACCGGTGATCTGGATGTGCAAGTCGTGGAAGAATCCGGCGACGATGAAATTGCCATGCTGGGGCGCTATTTCAACCAGATGACAAAACAGTTGAAAGCACAGCGTGATACGTTGCTGGAGAACACAGGCCAGATCGAACGTCGCAGACGGCTGTTTGATTCCGTTCTGTCCTCGGTTGCTTCTGGGGTTGTCGGAGTAGATGCCAGTGGCAAAGTTACCTTCGTAAACCGTTCTGCCGAACGGCTGCTGGCGCTGCCGGACGAAAACAGCGGCGATATTACCGTGGCCGTGCCCGAATTCGGCCCGTTGCTACAAAAACTGCGCGACAAGAACACCGAAGTGGTGCAGCAGGAAATAAAACTGACCCGCGAGGGCAAATTGGAAAACTTGCTGGTGCGGATCAGCACACGGCGCAATGACGATGGGCGGCTAGAGGGGTATGTGATTGCCTTTGACGATGTCACCGATCTGGTTTCCGCCCAACGGATGGCCGCATGGGGCGATGTCGCCCGCCGGATTGCCCATGAAATCAAGAACCCGCTGACCCCGATCCAGCTGTCCGCCGAACGGTTGAAACGCAAGTTTTCCCCGATGGTTGGCGATCAGTCAGAAACGCTGGAGCAATATACCGATGTGATCATCCGCCAGACCGGGGATTTGCGCCGGATCGTCGACGAGTTTTCGAAATTTGCCCGTATGCCGGAACCGGAATTGCGAACCCATGATCTAACCAAAATCCTGCGCGACGCGGTGACATTGCAGGAAAGTGCCTTGCCGGATGTTGCCATCAAAGCTGACCTTCCGGATAAACCCGTGATGGCAGAACTGGACGCCACCATGATTTCGCAGGCCTTGGTCAATTTGATCAAAAACGCTGGCGAAGCTATTGAAAGTTTACAGAAAAAAGGTACGCCCGAGGGATACAAGCCGGAAATCCATGTGGAAATGAAAGCCGATGACGGCACGATCAATATCAACATATCCGACAATGGTATCGGCCTGCCCGAAGACCGGGCGAGCCTGTTTGAACCCTATGTGACAACACGCGAGGAAGGCACGGGTCTGGGCCTGCCAATCGTGAAAAAGATTATCGAGGAACACGGTGGCACGCTGATCTTGCGCGATGCCGAAATCTTTGAAGGAAACACCCGTGCCGGTGCACGGGCCGAAATACGTTTGCCGGCCAAATTTGTGAGCGGCAGCAACGACAACAGCAGAGGTAATTGATATGGGTGATATTCTTATTGTTGATGATGAACGCGATATCCGCGAATTGATTGCGGATATTCTAAAGGACGAGGGGTATACCACCCGTCTGGCGGCCAATTCGGATGACTGTATGAAACAGGTCAATGCCGAGCCACCGGCGTTGATGATCCTTGATATCTGGTTAAAGGACAGTCGGATGGATGGGATCGACATTCTAAAGACCGTCAAACGTGACAACCCCGATATTCCGGTGGTGATCATTTCCGGCCACGGCAACATCGAAATTGCGGTCGCGGCGATCAAGCAAGGGGCGTATGATTTTATCGAAAAGCCCTTTAATATTGACCAGCTGATGGTGGTTGTGGCCCGTGCGATGGAAACATCCCGACTGCGGCGCGAAAACATGAAACTGAAACGCGGGGAAACCGGTTGTTCCGAAATGCTGGGCGAAAGTGCCGCGTTCAAAGCGCTGAAATCCAATCTGGACAAGGTAACCAATTCAAACGGGCGCGTCATGCTGACCGGCCCTGCGGGCGCGGGCAAGGAAGTTGCGGCACGTTATATCCACGCCAATTCCCCGCGGGCCTCGGGGCCGTTTATTTCGGTCAATTCCGCATCAATCGAACCGGACCGTATGGAAGAAGTGCTGTTCGGGCGTGAAACACCTGATCGCGGGGTCGAGCCAGGTTTGCTGGAGCAGGCGCACGGCGGGGTTCTGTATTTTGACGAGGTGGCGGATATGCCGCCCGGCACGCAATCGAAAATCCTGCGGGTGCTGGTGGATCAACAGTTCCACAGGGTTGGCGGCGCCGACAAGGTGCGCGTGGATATGCGGGTTATTTCCAGCACCAACAAAAACCTGGAGTCCGAAATTGCGGCCGGTAATTTCCGCCAAGAGCTGTATCACCGCCTGAATGTGGTTCCGATCTATGTGCCATCCCTTGAGGAACGCCGCGAGGATATTCCGCTATTGGCCGAGTATTTCATCGCCGAGCTGAACAAAACACAGGGGTTGCCATTGCGCCCGCTGTCAGAGGAGGCACAAGCCCTGATGCAAACCATGCATTGGCCCGGAAACGTGCGCCAGTTGAAAAATGTGGTCGAGCGGATCCTGATCCTCGGCTCTGACAATGGGCCTATCGCGGTCAAGGAACTGCCCACAACTGATGACACGTCCGAAAGCGAGGGGCGGGTGGTGCTGTCATCCGGACTGGCCACATTGCCTCTGCGCGAGGCCCGCGAGATGTTCGAGCAGGAGTATCTGATGACCCAGATCAACCGCTTTGGTGGCAATATCAGCCGCACTGCCAGCTTTGTCGGAATGGAGCGATCGGCCTTGCATCGCAAGCTGAAGTCGCTGGGTATTGTCACATCCAGCAAAGGCGGGGCACGGGTGGCGCATGTGGATGATCCGGTAGAGGAATAGGGCAGGAATACAACGGTATCCACTCAGTTCGCAGGGGATCAGATTGACGCCTGATGGCGCATCTGGCATGGATTGGACCTTACAGTCCTAAAAGGTGATGTGATGAAAGTAATCATTTGCGGTGCTGGTCAGGTCGGGTGGCAAATCGCCCGCCACCTGTCGGGTGAGGACAACGATGTCACCGTTGTAGATAATAACCCTGAACTGGTATACCGCGCCACGGAAACGCTGGATGTTCAGGGCGTTGCCGGCTTTGCCAGTTACCCCGATGTGTTGGAACAGGCAGGGGCACGGGATGCAGATATGATCATCGCCGCCACTTATTCCGACGAGGTAAACATGGTCACCTGTCAGGTGGCCCATTCCGTGTTCGAAATCCCGCGCAAAATCGCCCGCCTGCGGGCACAAAGCTATCTGACCGCGATTTATTCCGATCTGTATCGCCGCGAACATATGCCGATTGACGTGGTGATCAGCCCCGAACGCGAAGTGGCCGAGGCCGCCTTGCAACGTTTGTCGGCCCCCGCAGCATTCGACACGGAAAGCTTCCTTGACGGGAAATCCGAATTATTGGGCATTTTGATTGAAGAAGACTGCCCTGTCGTCAACACCCCGTTGCGCCAGTTGACCGATTTGTTTTCCACCCTTAGCGCTATTGTTGTCGGAATACGACGCGATGGAACCCTGTTTGCCCCGGATGCAGGGGATCAGGTATTTGTAGGGGATGAAATCTATGTTTTCACAAATAAAGAGGACGTCACCCGCACACTGGAAGTTTTTGGCAAGACAAACAAAAAACAGGAGCGCATTGTTATATTGGGCGGGGGAAATGTTGGCCTTGCGGTGGCTGAAACGCTGGAAAACCGTATAGACAGAATCCGCGCTAAAGTGATCGAAAAGGATCGTGCCCGCGCAGAAGTTGCCGCCGACGCGCTTGAAAAAACAATCGTGCTGCATGGTGATGGGCTGAGTAATGAATTGCTGAACGAAGCCGGGATTGACCGTGCCGATGCCATTCTTTGTGTAACCGACGATGACAAAACCAATATCCTTGCGGCAGTCAGGGCCAAGGCTGATGGATGCCCGATGGCGATTTGTCTGGTAAATGATCCATCATTGGTTCCCCTGATGAAACCGATGAATATCGACGCCTATATCAACCCGCGCGCCACGACAGTCAGCTCAATTCTGCGCCATATCCGTCACGGGCGGGTTCGGGCCGTCTATTCTATCGGGGATGCAGAAGCCGAGGTGATCGAAGCACAGGTGATGTCGACCTCGCCGATAACCGGCAAGAAAATTTGTGATATAGATTTCCCCGAAGGTGTGCTTGTCGGTGCCATCCTGAAAGATAACAAGGTTGTCCGCCCCCGCGGGGATACCCGCATCAACGAAGGGGATGTAATCGTCCTGTTTTCCATGCCCGATAATGTCCCCGAGGTGGAGCGACTGTTGCAGGTCTCCATCGACTTCTTCTAGGTTCGCCGATGCTTGCACGCCTGTTAAACCTGCCTTTGCTGGTGATCCTGATGGGGATCGGGGCAGGGGCGATGTATATTCCGGCAATCTATGCCTATGTTGGAGACGATCTTCGGGTGGCCCGTGTATTCTTGTATGGCGGCACTCTTTTTCTGATATTGACGGCAATGATTGGTATTGCATCCGCCCCCGGTAAAAGCCGCAATCTGGTTCGGTCGCATCTTTTGGCCCTGCTTGGGGCCTATGTCATTCTGCCGGTGATGCTTGCTATTCCATTTTACGAGGCCCTGCGAACCACTTCATTCCTGAATGCGTATTTTGAGATGGTTTCGTCATTAACCACAACAGGGGCCACCCTTTTTGAACCCGAACGTCTGCCGGATGCCTTACATTTATGGCGGGCATTGGTTGGTTGGATGGGCGGCTTTCTGGTCTGGATAATGGCCATTGCCGTACTTGCCCCATTAAATCTGGGTGGGTTTGAAGTTACAGCTGCAGAACGGGGTAACAGCCATTTTTCACAAATCACAAACACCGCCAATACATCTGTGCGGTTGGTTCAATACAGCATACAATTGTTTCCTATCTATGCCGGGTTGACGATGGTGCTCTGGATTGCCTTGCTAATTGCCGGGGATCAACCGTTAATTGCGGTTAGTCATGCTATGTCCACCCTTTCCACCAGCGGCATTTCTCCGGTGGGTGGCGTTGGTATCGATGGAGGAAGCGGCATTACAGGCGAGGTTCTGATTTTCGGATTTATGTTTTTTGCCATCTCGCGGTTAACCTTTTTCAAGGACCGGCAGGGGGGGGGCTGGCGTCAATTGCCAATGGATCCCGAATTTCGAATGGGCCTGTTTCTGGTGTTGCTGGTGCCTGCCATTCTATTCCTGCGCCACTGGATTGCGGCCTTCGATACAGACACTGAAACTGATCTGATGGCTGCAGGTCGCGCATTATGGGGCGCGGTATTTACAGTGATGTCCTTTTTGACGACAACAGGATTTGAATCAGCAGACTGGGTGGATGCCCGCAGTTGGTCGGGGTTGCAAACACCCGGGCTTATCATGCTTGGTTTGGCAATCATTGGTGGCGGGGTTGCGACCACTGCCGGTGGTGTTAAATTGATGCGGGTTTATGCACTTTACAAGCACGGCAGTCGCGAGCTTGACCGCCTTCTTCATCCCTCCAGCGTGGCCGGTTCAGGGGTGCAGGCCCGTTATATACGACGGTCAGGCGCGCAAATTTCATGGGTCTTTTTCATGTTGTTTTGCATGTCCGTCGCCCTGGTCATGCTAGCCCTGTCTTTGACGGGGCAACCCTTTGACCATGCAATGGTATTCACAGTTTCGGCACTATCTACCACCGGCCCGCTTGCGAAGGTCGCCGCAGAAATTCCGTTATATTACACGGATCTTGATGCGACTGCGAAAATGATTGTGGCCGCTGCAATGGTGTTGGGACGGCTTGAAACCCTTGCCATTATCGCCCTGTTAAATCCCTCATTGTGGCGCTCCTGAACAACAGTTTGCCGTTTTCTGCGCCAGAGAGCTGATTTTAGGGCTGGAATCTCTCTCAAAGCCTCTTCATACTTGCGCCCGTGTAGAACAGTTAATTGCCCAACAGGGGCAGACCACAATAAAAAGGCGAAAGACCAATGGCTGCCGACAGACAGAATCTGCAAGATGTATTCCTGAATCATGTGCGGAAAACTAAAATTCCGGTAACGATTTTCCTGATCAACGGTGTGAAACTGCAGGGGGTCATCACATGGTTTGACAACTTCTGCGTTCTGTTGCGCCGCGACGGGCAGGCACAACTGGTTTATAAACACGCGATTTCCACCATCATGCCGGGCGCGCCGATCAACCTGTATGACGGCGAAGAAGAATAGCTGCTGATGGAAATTGATCCCCCGCGCAACACCCGCGCATGGGTTCTGCATCCCGAATTGAAATTCGACAACTCCCGCCGCGATCCGGTCGCGGCGCTGGAGGAAGCTGTGGCCCTGGCCGAAGCGATGCCGGAAATGGAAATCATCGGCTCTGACATCATTCCGCTACGCAGTGTGCAGTCCGGGGTGTTGTTTGGCAAAGGCAAGATTGCCGAGTTAAAAGCCATCTTCGAGGCCGAGGAAATCGAACTGGTGCTAATTGATGGCGCTTTGACGCCGGTTCAGCAACGCAACCTTGAGGAAGAGTGGGGCGTCAAAATTCTGGATCGCACCGGCCTGATCCTTGAAATCTTTTCCGACCGCGCCCGCACCCGTGAAGGGGTGTTGCAGGTGGAAATGGCCGCGCTGTCCTATCAACGCACCCGTCTGGTGCGTGCCTGGACCCACCTTGAACGTCAACGCGGCGGGCTTGGCTTTGTCGGCGGCCCCGGCGAAACCCAGATCGAGGCCGACCGCCGCGCGATTGATGATGCAATCACCCGCATCAAACGCCAATTATCCAAGGTAGTGAAAACCCGCGAATTGCACCGCGCCTCGCGCAAGAAGGTGCCGTTTCCGGTCGTGGCGCTGGTGGGCTATACCAACGCGGGCAAATCTACACTGTTCAACCGTCTGACCGGCGCAACCGTGATGGCCAAGGACATGTTGTTTGCCACGCTGGACCCGACCATGCGGTCGGTGGAATTGCCGTCAGGGCAGGAAATCATCCTATCCGACACGGTTGGTTTCATATCCGAACTGCCCACCGAACTGGTCGCGGCCTTTCGCGCCACGCTAGAAGAAGTGCTGGACGCCGATCTGGTGGTGCATGTGCGCGATATTTCACACCCCAACACGGTGGAACAGGCACGCAATGTAGCGACCATTCTGGACCAGCTGGGCGTTGCCGATGATGCACCGATGATCGAGGTCTGGAACAAGATGGACCTGCTGCCGCCCGCAGAGCAGGAAGCCTTGCAGGAAAAAGCCGTGCGCAAGGATGATAAATTCGCGGTGTCCGCGATCACCGGGCAGGGGATGGAAGACTTGCTGGACGCTATTTCCGCCGCCCTGACCGATCCGAAAACCGAACGCGAATTACTGATCCCCTTTAGCGACGGGCGCAAACGCGCATGGCTGTTTCAGGAAGGCGTGGTCACGAATGAGGATCAGACCGAAGAAGGGTTCAAACTGACCGTGCTGTGGACCGCCCGTCAGGAAAAGAATTTCCGCGAGATGTAAGGCGCCAACCGTGCTATTGCGCACGATACCTGTGTGCTAGTGGCTGTATCATTGCCATCCCGCACCAATCTATATTTGACTGATACGCACCGCAACCAGCGTCGAGGGTATCAGATGTCATTCAGGCCGGTAAAATCAACGACACATGCACAACCCACCATCGAGGGGGCAGGCGTCAAACTGCACCGCGCATTCGGGTTTCACAATCCGGATATGTTTGACCCCTACCTGCTGTTTGACGATTTTCGCAATGAAAACCCCGAAGATTACGCGGCCGGTTTTCCGTGGCATCCGCACCGTGGGATCGAAACCATCACCTATGTTCTGACCGGCAGTGTGACGCACAAGGACAGCCTGAATAACGAGGGCACGTTAGGGGCGGGGGCGGTTCAGTGGATGACGGCGGGGTCCGGTATCCTGCATCAGGAAATGCCCAAAGGAAATGCACAAGGGCAGATGCACGGGTTTCAACTGTGGGCCAATTTACCCGCCAGCCTGAAAATGACCGCACCGCGCTATCAGGACATCGAAGGCAAGGATATTCCCGAAATCATTGATGATGACGGCACACAGGTGCGGGTGATTATTGGCGAGTTCTGGGGCAAACGCGGGCCGGTGGATGGTATCGCGGCTGATCCGCAGTATCTGGATATTTTTGTGCCCGCGGGCGTTCGCAAGACCTTTCGGGTAGATACCTATCGCCATGCCTTTGCCTATGTATTTGACGGGGCAGGCAGGTTTGCGGACGCGGCGCCGCCCAAAGGGGTGTTGCTGGAGAAAGAGGTTCTGGGCGAAGAGGTGAATATCCGCGACTTGTCGGGGGACCGCACGTTAATCCAGTTTGGAAACGGTGACCAGGTGACGGTGCAGGCAGGGCCGCATGGCGTTCGGTTCCTGCTGATTTCCGGCGCACCATTGAACGAGCCGATCGCATGGCACGGACCGATTGTAATGAACACCCGCGACGAGTTGAAACAGGCGCTTCGGGATCTGAACAACGGCACATTTATCAAACCGGCGCATTAAGGGGAACCGCATGGGATTGTTACAAAACGGCAAATGGGTTGATCAATGGTATGAAACAAAATCGACAGGCGGGCGTTTCAAACGCACAGACGCGCAGTTTCGCAACTGGATTACCGCCGATGGCTCGGCCGGTCCCGGCGGGGTAGGCGGTTTTATGGCCGAGGCAGGGCGTTATCACCTCTATATCTCGCACGCCTGCCCCTGGGCGCATCGCACAATGATTTTCCGTGCCCTGAAAGGGCTGCAAGACATGATTTCAGTGTCGGTGGTGAACTGGTATATGCGCGACGATGGCTGGACATTTCATGCGGGCGACAGGGTGGTTCCTGACCCGCTGAACAATGCCGAGTTTCTGCATCAGGTCTATACGGCGGCGGATCCAGCCTATAGCGGGCGGGTGACGGTTCCGGTGCTGTGGGATAAGAAAAACCGGACCATTGTCAGCAATGAATCATCCGAAATCATCCGCATGTTCAACAGCGCATTTGACGGTATCGGCGCGGCCAAAGGGGATTACTATCCCGAACACTTGCGCAGCGAAATTGACGCAATAAACGCCCGTGTCTACAGCACATTGAACAACGGGGTTTACAAATCCGGCTTTGCCACCAGCCAATCCGCTTATGAAGAAGCCGTCATACCGCTGTTTGAAACACTGGATTGGCTGGAAGGGCTACTGGCAAAGCACCGCTATATTGTGGGGCCTGACCTGACCGAAGCCGACTGGCGTCTGTTCACCACATTGGTGCGGTTTGATCCGGTCTATGTTGGCCATTTCAAATGCAACCTGAAACGGATTGCGGATTACCCGAACCTGTCAAATTATCTTCGCGATCTGTATCAGCACCCAAAGGTTGCGGAAACGGTGCATATGGATCACATCAAGAACCACTATTACACCAGCCATGACACGGTGAACCCGACAGGGATTGTGCCGCTTGGGCCGGTGATGGATCTGGATGCACCGCACAATCGGGCGGAGATTACTCCACAGGCTCCAGCACCGTAATCCCTGCGGCTGCGGCGCGAGCCAGTTCGGGGTCCAGTGACATCGGGATATATTCGCCGCGCCGCCACAATTCGCCCAGATTGTCATAGAACCGTGACAGCGGGTGCCCCGATTGGCCAGTTGATATGATAAACACCGAACTGTCCGGATCGGCAAAATCATAAACCCCGCGAAATCCGGCGCCATGCACGTTTTCAAAAGGCTTAACAGTGCCACCACGGGTCAGCCCGCGTTGCAGGGTGTTGTCACCGCCGGAAGTGGATTGATGGATATTCACGAACCATTTCAGCACCGGAATTTCGCCCAGAACGGCGTGGTCATGGGTGGCCTGATGGGCATCGCCCCAGCGCAAGGCTTCCAGATTGGTGCTGTAATTTTCCCCGATCCACAACAGCGCGTCATCCAGCGCCATGCGGGCAATGTCGGTGCAGCTTTCGGTGGCGGCCGATTGCAGGATGTCACACCACTTGGCCGCGCCATCGGTATTGCGAAACACCCGTTCGATGAACAGCGGCTGAACATGGGTGAATTTTGCTGCCAGCGGCCCCATTTCATCGCGGATCAGACGGTCCTGCAAGGCGCGCATCCAGGCCGCATAGATCAGCGGCTCGGGCATGTGTTCGTTCATTTCGCCATTCCAGTTGGCCAGCAGGTCCAGCGCGCGCTGGCGCTGGCGCTCGGGTGTGCCTTCGGGCGCGGCTTGCCCGGTGAACCACAGGTTCGCCGCCACCAGTGGCAGCAGGGCGCGGGCGGTATAGCTGACGGTGTCCAGTTGTGCTTCGATGAAACTTTCGCGGGTATGCACCTCGCGGCTTTGCATCAAATGCTTCCACCGTAAAATTCGCTGTGTATCGCCCCAGTCATAGCTGACATGCCGTGGAAAGGGTCGGTCGATCATTTTGTTGTTGGTGTTGCCTATGATGCCTCCTTCGGGGTTCATGAATGTCGGGTTATCGACATAGGGCATCCGCCCCTTCCAACGATTACGGTCAATCCAGCCGGGCGAGGGTATACGCCCCTTTGTCTGGTTGTTCGGGCTACGTTTGGGGATCGCCCCGATGGTTTTCATCGCCACACTATCGCCATCGGCCAGAACAAGGTTCATTGCCGGGGCAAGGTATCCTTTTGCGGCGGCCAATGCCTCGCCGATTGTTTTGGCCTGCATCACCCCCAGTAATGAAGAAACGGATGTGTCTACCGGACTAAGCGCCGTCCACGCTACGGTGGTGACATGGCCTGCGGGTGTAATGCTGCCCAGATCGTAATGGCTGCCTGGCAGGACGGGGCCGTTATCTGTCCATTGCAGTTTCAGGGTCAGGGGGCCTTCGTCCTTGATCCGGATAATGGAATCGCGGGTCAGGAAAGGTTTATAGCCATCTGGCGTCAGATATTCGTCCGGATTATCGGGGTTCAGTTTTTCGATATAGACATCCTGATCATCGACATAGGCCGCCGTTATTCCCCAACCCAGATAATCACTGCGCCCTGTCAGGATGGCCGGCACACCGGGGATGGTGCCACCGATAATGCCACCCTGTGCCAGTTCCAGCCGCGCCAGATACCAGATGGACGGGGCTGAAAACCCCATATGTGGATCATTGGCCAACAGGGTGCCACCGGCGGCAGAACGCGACGGGGCGGCGGCCCATGCGTTTGACGCCCCGGCAAAGGCGCGCGGCTTAAAGGGCGACAAAGGATCCAGCGGAGTCGGGCCGTTTGTGGCAAAGCGGGTTAATCCGGGAAACAGACTGGCATATTTGGGCAGGGCAGCAATGGCGGTGCTCCCCGGTGCATCGGGCAGAATATCCAGCACCCGTTCAGGGGGCAGGATCAACGAGGTTTGTGCGCGCAGCACTTCCTGTTCCAGCTGGCTGGACATTTTCAGGGCCATCAGTTTGATGATGGCAATCGAATCCGCCGGTTGCCACGGGGCAATTTCATTGCTGAAAAGAAAAAATTCGGGGGCGCCACGCCCCAATGCCCCTTTGTTGACCTCTGTCAGCCACGCATTAACTCCGGCGGAATAGGCTTTGAGTGCAGCAAGGGTTTTGGCATCCTGTACCTGAACCGAGCGCACCGCCAGATTATAAATATCCAGCCGCCGCATCAGTTTGTCGATTTCCAGCGTCCGGCGTCCAAATTGTTCCGACAGCCGCCCCTGTGCCGTGCGCCGCAGCATGGTCATTTGCCACAACCGGTCCTGTGCATGGGCAAAGCCGAGGGCAAAGAACGCATCCTCGTCATCATCGGAAAAAATATGCGGCACATCGGCGTTATCGCGCACGATTTCCACCTTGCCGGAAATCCCCGCCACGCGGTGCGTTGCGTCATAGTCGGGCAGGGAGCGTGAGGCGAGGTAATAGACCGTTCCCGCCACCAGCAAGGTCAGCGCGAAAAGTCCGACCAAGATGCGGATAAGCCAGCGGAATACGAATGCCATCAACCTGATTTCCCGGTTTGTATTGATACATGCCCGTTCTTGACGGGGCTTTACCTGACGTTCAATACAGGGTCAGGCATGGCATGACAATTCAAAGGAATGAACAATGGCAAAAGTCGCGTTTTTGGGTCTCGGGGTGATGGGATATCCGATGGCAGGGCATCTGGTGGCTGCGGGCCACGAGGTATGTGTTTACAACCGCACCACGGCCAAGGCCGAAAAATGGGCCAAGGAATTTGGCGGACGGTTTGCCGCGACACCACGCGAAGCGGCCGAGGGCTGTGAATTTGTGATGTCCTGCGTTGGCAATGACGACGATCTGCGCGGGGTTTGTCTGGGCGATGACGGGGCTTTTGCCGGTATGTCGGCGGGCAGCGTGTTTGTCGATCACACCACGGTTTCGGCCAAGGTGACACGCGAGCTGTATGCAGCAGCCAAGGATTTGGGGATCAGTTTCGTGGATGCGCCGATCTCTGGCGGGCAGGCGGGGGCGCAAAACGGTATCCTGTCGGTGATGTGTGGCGGGGATGAAGATGCCTACGCGCGTGCCGAGCCGGTGATCGATGCCTATGCCCGCACTTGTCGTCGTTTGGGTGAAAGCGGCTCGGGGCAGTTGACCAAGATGGTGAACCAGATCTGCATTGCCGGGCTGGTGCAGGGACTTGCCGAGGGGCTGCATTTCGCCGAAAAAGCGGGCCTTGACGGGCGTGCGGTGGTGGATGTGATCAGCGGCGGGGCGGCTGGTAGCTGGCAGATGCTGAACCGTTATGAAACCATGATTGACGATGAGTTCGAACATGGCTTTGCCGTGGACTGGATGCGCAAGGATCTGGGGATTTGTCTGGATACAGCGGACGAAAACGGCGCGAGCCTACCGGTGACAGCATTGGTGGACCAGTTTTACAAGGACGTTCAGAAACTGGGCGGCGCGCGGTGGGATACGTCAAGCCTGATCAAACGGTTGCGGGCGATGGGGTAGGGACAATGCGGGAAGCGTCTTCGCGGCCTGTGTCGTAAAGAAAGACGCGGACACCGGTGTCGATCGTATTGCCAAAAAGGCTGCGGTAATTTTACAAACGGACCATATTAATAATGGAGAGGTTATCATGCAGGTCTAATGAGCCAAGCCCGCATGATCAATTTCACTTGAGAGGTCGTCCAGATACTCTATTGTGCTGTTTTGAGGGGCTCGTTTGTAAAGAGTGATAAAGACGTGCATTTTATCCGAATTGTCATAAGCAGCATTATTGCATGGTCAATTATAATTTGGTTGGGAAAGATTGTCTTGAATGGCCTTAAAAAAGGTTCTGTGAGGCATACTGATTCCGAAAGCATATTTACACGCCGAAAGGAGCCAATAAAATATTGGGGCGTAATTTTCCTTTTTTCGACCTTTATCCTTGTCTTCTTTTGGAGCTGGGTCATCCTGATCACCCGATAACAAGAGGGACTAGGGCGCATCCAATCTAATCAGAATCGTGTATTTACTACCCAACCCAAGGCAGCGTTTGCGCCCGCAAATACGTTCGGGTTGGGTGATGAATTCAATTGGATTGGATTTGCCCTAAGGTAACATTGCCGTCTTTGATCGTCGAGTTTTCCCTATCTTTGTGGCTCAGAACCCGTTTGCAAATCTTCAAAATATTGGAACGAAAGCCGGATACGAAAAAGAACCACTAAACCCGGTTTAGTGGTTCTTTTTTCAATATGTATTTCCACCTCGCTGATACCACGGGGAAGCCAGATCAGCCTATGGAATGATCCGCGTATATTTGGTGCCTTCCAACGTGGCGCCGACCATAAGGCCAGCCTGACCAAAGATCACAGCCACAACCGGTGCAAGTGCCACGGTGGTTTCGGTGCTGACATTGCCGCCATTGTCATTCAGCGCATATTCCAGATCGCCACCGGCAGCCCAGCCGGACGAGCGGCGGAAATCGGCCAGTGCCTCATCCGTCATGAAGTATAGCACATGCGAAAATTGCTGTGCGCCGATCTGTAAGCCAAAGCTGGCAGCAGCCGAAGAATAGTAATCAACCGTCACACCGTTTACCCGCAACGCACCGCGCCCGTAAGCGCCACCCAAACCAAAGCCCGCTTTGGTGATCAGCGGCATGACCAGCATGCCGACGGATTTTCTTTCAAGCTCTAACGTGGCCGGATATTTGTTATGCATCATGTTCAGCATCGCATCGACGCGCGCGTCGATTTTGGCGCTGCCATTACTGCCGATGCCATTGCCGCACGCGGCCGTGGTTGTCACCAATGCGCCGGTTACAAAAAGTCGACGGGAAAGTCTGCTCATGGGTTATACCCCTTTGTGTTTGTGCCTGTGTCTGCCTGACTATGCCGACCTTATCTGGCCGATCCTTATGCAACTATAAAGGATCATGACAGGGGTGTCATCCTTTGGTTTTATCTTTCGGCAGGTCTTTGCGTAGATTTCAGCCGTTTAACGCCCGCGCCACACGCGGGGCAAAATAGGTCAACACTCCGTCACAGCCCGCACGACGAAATGCCATCAGGCTTTCCAACATCACGGCATCACCATCGATCCAGCCATTATCGGTTGCCGCCATGATCATCGCGTATTCGCCTGATACCTGATAGGCATAGGTCGGCACGCCGAATTCGGTTTTAACACGGCGGCAGATGTCCAGATAAGGCAGGCCGGGTTTAACCATCACCATATCGGCGCCTTCGGTCAGGTCACGTTCCACCAGCCGCATCGCCTCGTCCGAATTGGCGGGATTCATCTGATAGGTTTTCTTGTCACCTTTCAACGCACCCGATGCACCAACCGCATCGCGAAACGGGCCATAAAAGGCGCTGGCGTATTTGGCGGAATAGGACAGGATCGCAACATCCTTGTGCCCTTCGGATTCCAGTGCGGCGCGCATCGCACCAATGCGCCCGTCCATCATATCGCTTGGTCCCAGAATATCGGCGCCTGCATTGGCCTGCGCCAGTGCCATCTTCACCAGTGCATCCACGGTTTCGTCATTCAGGATCACGCCATCCTTGACTATCCCGTCATGCCCTTGCGCATTATAGGGGTCCAGCGCGATGTCGGTCATCACGGCCACTTCCGGCACAGCATTCTTTACAGCGGCAATCGCGCGGTTGGACAGGTTGTCAGCGCTCCAGGCCTCGCGGCAGCAATCGGTTTTCAGGGCCGGATCGGTGTAGGGAAAGATACAGATCGCCGGAATGCCCAGATCAGCCGCCTCGCGGGCCGCATCCACCAGTAGGTCGATCGACAGCCGCTCAACTCCGGGCATCGAGGCCACGGGCTGTCGCACGCCACTGCCTTCAACAACAAACATCGGCCAGATCAGATCATTCACTGACAGGGTATTTTCCTGACACAGCGCCCGAATGGATGCAGACCGGCGGGTGCGCCGAAGGCGCGTGGCGGGGAAGGGGGCGAGGTTTTGACGCATTAATAACTCTTTCGTGTTGATCTCTTATTGGTTACATGGATTTTCGGGCACCTCAAGGGTAGGAATTGGCGCAGGGCCTCTGTAATGTCCGGCACAAGCAATAGGCGAGGACGAAAACCGTGCAACGGTATTGGTATGAATTGGTGTTCGAAGTGATCGATATGCGATCATTCTCGAACCTCTGGTATTGGATTGCCCTTGCGGTGGTCTGGTCCACAACCAGCCACTGGGTGCTGGGTGTGCCCTATGATATGGTGCTGCGGGCCCGTCGCCACGGCGGGCAGGCACAGCAGGATCTAGAGGATATGGTGCGCATCACCACCAACCGGCTTTTGTATATCCTGAAGATGACCGGGCCGGTATTACTGGCATTCACTTGTTTTGTGCTGGCTGCTTTGGGGGTAATGGCGTTCTATTACGATGTTGAAATCGCACAAGCGCTGTTTTTACTGGCCTTCCCAATGAGCATCGTTGGCGGGCTTTCCTTTTATACAGCGTCACAGATTTCCCATGAAATGATCCGTGGAGAAGCCCTGCAAAAAAAATTGGCATCACATAGAATAATTACGCAAGGCATTGGAATGCTTTCGATTTTTGTTACAGCCATGTACGGGATGTATCAAAATATGTCGCTTGGGGCCTTGGGGCAGTAAACCTTTACCACTGGACAAACCAATATGGCACAGCCAGACCACATAACCCTAGGCGGGGCGCCCGAAGGGTTTGATGCGCATCTTGCGGCACAGGAATTGCTGCGCGCAGGCCGACCGGTAGTGCATATCGCACGCGATGACAAACGGCTGGTGGCGATGCAATCGGCGCTGCGTTTCTATGCGCCCGACGCGGTTGTGCTGACCTTTCCCGCGTGGGATTGCCTGCCGTTTGACCGCACATCCCCCAACCCCGATGTTTCCGCCGCCCGCATGGCCACGTTGGCCGGTCTGGCCCACGGTTTGCCCGCGCCCTTTATCCTGTTAACCACACTGAACGCCGCGACCCAGCGGGTTCCGGCCCGCGCGGTGCTAATACAATCCGCCTTTCGCGCCCGTGTGGGTGAACGGATTGATGAAAAGGCTCTGCGCGCGTTTTTAACCCGCATGGGTTTTTCGCAAACCCCGACCGTAATGGAGCCGGGTGATTACGCCGTGCGCGGGGGAATCATCGACATTTACCCGCCGCTCTCGGCTGGCGGGCAGGGTGGGCCTGTGCGGCTGGACCTGTTTGGCGATGTGCTGGATGGCGCGCGCCACTTTGACCCCGCCACCCAGCGCACCACCGAAAAGCTAAGCGAAATCGAGCTGGCGCCGGTGTCCGAGATCATTCTGGACGAGGCCGCCGTGACCCGCTTTCGCCAGAACTATCGTATCGAATTCGGCGCAGCCGGGCTGGATGATCCTTTGTATGAAGCAATCAGCGCGGGGCGCAAACATCAGGGCGCCGAGCACTGGCTGCCGTTTTTCCATGAAACGCTGGAAACGCTGTTTGATTACCTGCCCGACGCCTCGATCATGCTGGATGATCAAACCACCGCCGCCCGTCTGGCCCGCTGGGAGGCGATCGAGGATCAGTACGACACCCGCAAGGCGGCGATGGCAGCGAAAAACCGGATGGATTCGGTTTATAAACCCTGCCCGCCGCAATTGCTCTATCTGAACGATGCCGACTGGGGCGCGGCGATTGCGGGCCATCGGGTGATCCAGCTGAACCCGCTACCGCAAAGCACAGGACCCGGGGTGCTGGACGCGGGCGGGCGGATCGGGCGCAATTTATCGGCCGAGCGTCAACAGCAGGATGTCAATCTGTTCAAGGCTTTGTCGGATCATATTGATGCACAAAAGCCCAAAGGACCGGTGGTCGTTGCCAGCTATTCCGAAGGGGCGCGGGAGCGTCTTTCGGGCCTGCTTGAGGACGAAGGCCAGATCGGCCTGCGACAGGTTCGCGATATCCGCGAGGTTGGAGCGGGCGTTAACCTTGTGGTCTGGGCGCTGGAACACGGGTTCACTGGCAATGATGTGACGGTGATTTCCGAGCAGGATGTGCTGGGGGATCGTCTGATCCGCGCGCCCCGCCGCAAACGCCGCGCCGAAAACTTCCTGACCGAAACCCAGGGGCTGTCGGTGGGTGATCTGATCGTGCATGTGGACCACGGGGTCGGGGTCTACAAGGGGTTGGAAACCATCACTGCGATGGGCGCGCCGCATGAATGTATTGCGCTGGAATACGCGGGCGGGGACCGGTTGTTCCTGCCGGTGGAAAACATCGAACTGCTATCCAAATTCGGCCATGAAACCGGCCTGCTGGACAAGCTGGGCGGTGGCGCATGGCAGGCGAAAAAGGCGAAACTGAAGGAACGCATCCGCGAGGTGGCGGAAAAACTGATCCGCCTTGCCGCCGAACGCGCCTTGCGCACCGCCGCGGTTCTGGAACCCCAGCACCACGCATGGGAGGCCTTTGCCGCCCGCTTTCCCTATCAGGAAACCGATGATCAGCTTTCTGCGATCGAGGATGTTCTGAACGACATGGCCTCGGGTCACCCGATGGACCGGCTGATCTGCGGCGATGTAGGCTTTGGTAAAACCGAAGTCGCCATGCGCGCCGCTTTTGTTGCCGCGATGTCCGGTCAACAGGTGGCGGTGATAGCCCCGACCACACTTCTGGCGCGCCAGCATTACAAATCATTTGCCGAACGGTTTCGCGGATTTCCCATACAAGTCGGTCAGTTATCCCGCTTTGTTAGCGCAAAAGAGGCCAACGCCACCCGCGAAGGCATCTCGCGCGGCACGGTGGATATTGTCATCGGCACCCATGCCCTGCTGGCCAAATCCGTGCGCTTTCAAAACCTTGGCCTGTTGGTGATTGACGAGGAACAGCGCTTTGGCGTGTCTCACAAGGAACGGCTAAAGGAAATGCGCAGTGATGTGCATGTGCTGACCCTGACCGCCACGCCGATCCCGCGCACCTTGCAGATGTCGCTATCGGGCGTGCGCGATTTGTCGATCATCGGCACCCCGCCGGTGGACCGTCTGGCGATCCGCACCTACGTCAGTGAATTTGACGGCGTCACCCTGCGTGAAGGGTTGTTGCGCGAACATTATCGCGGTGGGCAGTCCTTTTTCGTGGTGCCGCGGATCAAGGATCTGCCGGAGATCGAGGCATTCTTGCAGGATCATGTGCCCGAGGTCTCTTATGTTGTTGCCCACGGCCAGATGGCGGCGGGGCAACTGGACGACCGCATGAACGCCTTTTATGACGGCAAATACGATGTGCTGCTGGCCACCACCATTGTTGAATCCGGTCTGGATATTCCGACCGCCAACACCATGATCGTGCATCGCGCCGATATGTTCGGCCTTGCGCAACTCTACCAGATCAGGGGCCGCGTGGGCCGCAGCAAAACCCGCGCTTATGCCTATATGACCACCAAACCCCGCATGCGCCTGACGCCAACCGCGCAAAAACGCCTGCGGGTGCTGGCCAGTCTGGACAGTTTGGGGGCGGGCTTCACGCTTGCCTCGCAGGATCTGGATATTCGCGGGGCGGGGAACCTGCTGGGCGAGGAACAATCGGGCCAGATGCGCGAAGTGGGATATGAGCTGTATCAACAGATGCTGGAAGAGGCGATCGGCAAGATCAAGTCGGGTGAAATCGGTATACCGGACGATGGCGGCAAATGGGCCCCGGTGATCAATCTGGGGGTACCTGTATTAATTCCGGATGCTTACGTGCCCGACCTTGATGTGCGCCTTGGCCTGTATCGCCGCCTTTCCGGCCTGCATACCAAGGTCGAGCTGGAGGGTTTTGCCGCCGAATTGATCGACCGTTTCGGCCCCTTGCCAAAAGAGGTCAACTCGCTGCTGCTGGTGGTGCGGATCAAGGCGATGTGCAAACGCGCGGGTATCGCGCGGCTGGATGCGGGGCCGAAGGGGGCAACGATCCAGTTTCACAACGACAAGTTCGCCTCGCCTGCGGGGTTGGTTGAATTCATCGAGGACCAGCGCGGGCTGGCCAAGGTGCGCGACAATAAAATAGTGGTGCGCCGCGACTGGACCAAAGCGGCGGACAAGATCAAAGGCGCCTATGCCATCGCCCGCGATCTGGCGCAAAAACTGGTGAACGAAAAGAAGGCCAAGAAAGCGAAATAGGCTTATCTTTGTTCCCCAAATATCCCCGCCGGAGGCATAAAAGTCTAAGGTTCCCGCCGGATCATTTGCATCAGTGCCAGTGCAACAGAGGCACAGCAAAACACCCCGATCGCCAGCGGCAGCGGGGTGCCATCAAAGGCCAACCCGATCGGGGCGGCGATCATTACCGCCGAAACGGTGAACAATGCGCTGGTGACAGAGGCGGCCATGCCCGCCATATGCCCCATCGGCTCCATCGCGATGGCGTTCAGGTTGCCGATGGTCATACCCGCCATGAAAAACACCGAAGTCATCCACAGCAAAAAGGCCGGAAAATATAGTGTATCTGGCATCAACCCCGACCAGATCAACAGGGCAAAGCTACCCGACAGCAGGATCTGCACCGTCAGGGTCATACGGATGATCAGACGCATTCCCAGCCGGACAACAAATGTTGCATTCACCACACCCGCTGTGCCTGAGACTAAGGCAATCCCGCCAAACCATTGCGGAAAATTTGCGCCTTGATCAAAGGTAACATCAAACACCTGCTGGGTGCTGGACAACATTCCGAAAAGCGCGCCGAAAATCATTGTTTGCACCATTATGGTGGTGCGCACGGTATGATTGGAGAGCACCTCTTTCACACCATCCCACAGCTTTGCTGGATGAAATTCGCGGCGGTTTTCAGGGGCTAGCGTTTCGGGTTGGCGCAGCCCGAACCACAGGCTGTTGAGGATGGCGAACACCACAAAGGCACCGAACAACCCGCGCCAACCCACCAGATGGATAATACCAGCCCCCATACTGGGGGCAAAGGCCGGCACCAGCGTGAACACCATCATCACGAATGACATCACCTGCGCCATTTGCCGGCCGGAAAACCGGTCGCGGATCACGGCCATGGCCACCACACGCGGACCGGCCGATCCCAGCCCCTGAACAACACGCGCGGCCAGCAACAGTTCCAGTGACCCCGCCAACATCCCCAGAATGGCACCGATCATATACAGCACAAAACCTGCTAACAACACGCGGCGGCGCCCGAAGGCATCCGACAGAGGGCCTGTAAAGAACGTGCCGATCCCCATACCCAGCACGAAGCTGGTCAAGACCAGTTGCGCGCGATTTATCGCCTCGGGCGTCAGCGCCTTACCTATTTCGGGTAGGGAGGGCAACATCGAGTCAATCGAAAATGCGATGGTGGCCGATGTCATACCCATCAGGGCGATGAATTCGCGTTTGCCAAGGGGTGTGTGCGGGGTTTTCATTTGGCGGGTTTTTTCAAAAACAGGATCAGGGCCACGGCACAGATCAGCAATTCGACAAGAAAACTCCAGTGCAGCACAAAGGACAGCACCCAGTTGCTATGGGTGACGGGAACGGTCGTGAAATGGTAAAATTCTGTGCTGAAGGGCCAGAGCCACATGATATCACCAACGAATGTATCCAATACCAGATGCAGCAGGATGGCGATGAAACACAAAGCGGCAGGCCAGAGCCGTTGCGATTTTCGGACAGCAAGGAATGACAGGGTAACGGCGGCGATCATCGCCCAGAACCCCGGCGCGTGGGTCCAGTAACGGTGGTGATGCACTGCACCACCATCCACCAGATGAAACCAAAGCATGTCAAAATCAGGCAACACCGACGCCAGCAGAACCGCCAGCATCACGTTGCGCTGCACGTTGGCCACACGGCCAAGAATATATCCTGCGGGGGCGTGGGCAATCAGCATCAGGCTTGGGAACCCTCGTTGCCTTGTAGTTGCTCGTTCACTTCAACAATCACTTGTCCCCACAGGTCCGCCGGTTGCGCACCAGTCAGCACAGATTCATTGGCAACAATAAAGGTTGGTACACCACGCACACCGCGTTCGCGGGCCTCGGCATCTTTGTTTCGGATGTATTCCACATCCGCGTCGGAATTCAGCAGGCGTTCCACCATATCGGCATCCATGCCCGAAGCATCTGCAATATTGCACAGCACATCGTTTGACCCGATATCGCGACCTTCGGCAAAATAGGCGCGAAACAGGGCAGACACCACAAATGTCTGCACGCCTTCAATCCCCGCCCAATGGATCAGACGATGCGCATTGATAGTGTTCGGTGTGCGCTTGATCGCGGCAAAGTCGATTTCCAACCCCGACTCTTCGGCCTTTTGAGCGATTTCGGCGTAGACCTTGACCGCCGCTTCCTTGCCGCCAAATTTCAGCTCCAGATATTCTCGCCGGTCCATGCCTTGGGGCGGCATATCGGGGTTCAACTGGAACGGATGCCATTCGATCATAAAGGGATGATCCGGATGCGCGGCCAGCGCGCGGTCCAGATTGGCCTTGCCGATATAGCACCACGGGCAAATCGGATCGGAGATGATATCAAGCTTGATCATGTCTGTTTCTCGTATGTTTCGCGCAATTGGCGGCGCAGCAGTTTGCCGTTGGCCCCTTTGGGCAACGAGGCAACCCTGACATAAATGCGGGGGGTTTTGTAACGCGCCAGTCTATCACCGGCGTAATCGATTAATCCGGCCTCGTCCAGAGGGGTATCAGAGGTGTAAAAGGCGGCAATCACCGTGGTGTCGGCTTTGGCGGTGACCTCGACGGCAGCGACCTCATGTATGGCGGGGTGGGTGGCAAGGGCGTGTTCCACTTCCAGCGGGGAAACGCGGTAGCCACCGGCGTTCATCATATCATCGGTGCGGCCCAGATAGGTGATGGCACCGTCAGAAGCCATGCTGCAACTGTCGCCGGTCAGGAACCAGTCGCCCGCGTATCGATCCTTTGTTTCCGTTTCAGCATCCAGATAGCCCAGCATAAGCCCAGGATCATCGCGGTGAACCGCAAGGGTGCCTGCGGTGTCAAAGGGCACCGGTTCACCGTCCTGATCCAGCACCGCTACGCGGCGGCCCTGTTGTGGATAGCCGGATGCGCCGTGGGGTGCTGGGTGGTCGGGGCTGCCAGAAATGAAGGTGGAACATTCGGACATGCCGTAAGCCTCGAACAACATCTTGCCGGTAGTGTCGTTCCAGCGGCTGCGGATGGTTTCGGGCAATTTTTCACCGGCGGACAACCCGTGGCGCAGATCGGGAAGGGGCGGCATCGGGTGTTTCAGCATTTGCCGGTACACACCGGGGGCCGCGGCAAAGATACTGGCGCAGTGTTTTGCCATCAGCGCGGGCAGATCGGCGGCGGTTGTGCCGGCAGCGGGGATCAGCGCGGTTGCGCCGATTGACAGCGGGTCCATCAGGCCGGTGCCCAATGTGTAGGTCCAGTTGAACGCGCCTGCGTGCATCATCCGGTCGTGCGCGGTGAGGCCATACCAGCCCTTGAACATCATTCGCCGCGCCCAGATTGCACGATGGGCATGGCACACCGCGCGCGGGACACCCGAGGTGCCAGAGGTGTAGATGATATAGGCAAGGCTGTTCGGATCGCCCTCGGCGTAAAAGGCGGGGGGCAGGTGGTGGAAACCGTGCAAATCCTGCGCGGTGATGACGGGGCAGGGCAGGGGATCGGGCAGGGTGATGCCGCTGTCCGCAACGATCAGGGCGGGGTTGATTTCATGGCTGATCGCGGTGATTTCAGGCGTGGTCAGTTGCGAGGACGTGGGCACGGGCACCAGTCCGGCGGTGATGGCGGCCAGAAACAGGATCGGGAATTCAACGGTATTGCCAAGACGCATCAATATGCGATCGCCCGGTTTTAACCCCTGTTGCAACAGTCCGGTTGCGGTGCCGCGCACGGCGGATTCAAAGCGGGCGTAGGTCCAGTCATCAGTGTGGTCGGCGTGCAGGACCGACAGGGCACATTTGTCGCCCAAAGCAGGGGCAAGCGACAGCACATATTGCGCCAGATTGAAGGGTGCGGGGCAGGGGGCGGGGGTGCCGCTATAAAAGATCGAGGTCATGCGCACCTTGCTAGGGGCAGCACAGGTTTTTGGCAAGGGATGCCTGCGGCGCAGGTATTTGGGAAAAGAAGAAGGGGTTAGGTTTGGTCTTTGAACAGGTGGGGCAGGATCAAGGATGCAGCCGCGACACCAATCAGCTGCATCACTATGAACATCGGCATATGCGCCGGATAAATACCGGCGAATGTATCCGAAAGGCTGCGGGCGATGGTGACAGCGCGGTTGGCAAAACTGGTGGACGAGGTTGGAACCAGTAAGCGTGGGTGATAATGACCCTGCTTGCTACATACCGTGAATACGGTTGCCATTTTCGTCAGTATAACCGGGGGCAGAACAAGCTGACAAACCCAGTGCCGTAACCATCAGAACAATTCGTAACATCAATTTGGCTCCCTTATATAATCGCGCAACACCACAAAGCATTGCTTGGCGTTAAGGGAACTTGGGTAAACTATTACGATTGATTTTCAATTCACATTAATGTGCAAAGCAGAATGTGAAACGGCCGCTGTATTACAGAGCATTGTTAACTTTGCGTGCGCCAGCAGAAATATCGCGCCCCAATCCTTCGACCGTTGCACAGGCTGCGAGCGTTAGTACTGCAAGTAACAGGATAGTTTTTGTCATGCTCAGTTTTCCTTTTCATACCACCAGACATTCGGCATAAAGCCAATCCGGTCGCCATACATCGGCAGGTTGTCCACGGGATAGTGCAAGAACCTTTTGTGTGCAATCCGCGACGGGCCGTCGGCCCAGATGGGGATAACGTAACGCCCCGCCGACAGAATACGGTCCAGTGCATGAGCGGCGGCGCGAAAATCATCCTGATCTGTTGCGTTCAGCATGGCGTTGATCATTGCCTCGGCTGCGGGCGAATTCATCCCCATCCAATTGCGGGTGCCCGGACGGGTGACACCATCCCCCCCCCAATAGAGCATCTGTTCATTGCCCGGCGAGAGGGATGCATCTCGCGCATAAAATGCCATATCGAAATCATAGGTGTTGGTGCGCTCTATGTATTGCGCATTGTCGATCACAGTGACGGTGGGCTGCATCCCTAGCCGCTTCAAGGCCTCGACATAAAGATCAACAATGCTGCGCACTTCGGGCGATCCCTGTTTCAGCACGATTTCAAAGGCAAAAGGCTGACCCGCACTGTTTTGCATCACACCGTTTTCAACGTCCCATCCGGCCTGTGCCAGCAGGGCCATGGCCTTGCGGATATTCTTGCGATTGCGTTCCGAGCCGTCCGAAACGGGCAGGGTATAGCCCTCAATCGTATCGGGGGGCAGTTGGTTAGCAAAAGGGGCCAGCAATTCGGCCACGCGGCCCTTGGCGGGGCCGGGTTCCGTGGCCAGTACGGAATTGTCGAAATAGGACTTGATGCGCGGAGCAGCCGCGCCATTTACTGTCCGGCTAATGAATTCATAGTTGAACGCCAGTATCATCGCTTGCCGAACACGCCAGTCGGCAAAGATCGGGTTGCGGGTGTTCATTACCAACCCCTTCAGGCCGGTGGGGCGCTGGTGCGGGATTTCGGATTTGACCACCTCGCCTGCGCGCATGGCGGGAAAATCATACAGCGTTTCCCATTTTCCGGCATTGCCTTCGCGCATCACATCTATTTCACCGGCCTTGAATGCTTCGAACAGCACATTGGCGTCTGTGAAAAATTCCAGCCGGATTTCGTCAAAGTTATGGGTGCCGCGTCTAAATGGCAAATCCTTGCCCCAATAGTCAGGATTGCGCTTCAGAACCAGATAGCGCCCCTGCTCCAGATCATCCACCACATAGGGGCCGGTGCCGATCGGTGCCTCAAGGGATGACGCAGTAAAATCCCTGTTTTCATATTGCGCTTTTTTCAGGATCGGGCGCATCCCGATGATCAGTGCCAGTTCGCGATCCTCGGTGTTGAAGGTAAAGCGGATTTTGCGCTCGCCGGTTTGCTCCATCTTTGCAACTTTTTGCCAGGCCCCCAGATATTTCGGATGCCCCTTGGTGCCGAGTGTTTCGTAGGACCACATCACATCCTCGATGGTGACAGGGCTGCCGTCCGAGAACTTTGCCTCGGGGCGCAGGGTGAATTCGACCCATTGGCGATTCGGCCCGACATCAATCGATTCGGCCAAAAGACCGTAAAGCGAGAAGGGTTCGTCCCAGTTGCGGCCCATCAGGCTCTCGTATTCCAGATAGCGTAATTGCCACGGCACACGGCCCTTCAGGATGAATGGGTTGAGGGAATCAAAGCTGCCGACCTCGCCCAGAATGATCCGCCCGCCTTTGGGCGCATCCGGGTTGGCGTAGGGTAGGGACACAAAATCCTGTGGTAGAGCAGGGGAGCCATACATAGCTATGCCATGCTGTGGTTCGGCCTGCGCGAATCCGGCGGACAGAATCACACTCGCACTAAAGGCGATTCGCCTTAGCCACGCGAAATTTATTGATCTCATTTTGGCAACAATCCTTCACGCGCCTTGTTTCGTTAGGGTTGATGGTAACGGGCAAATGCAACCAATTCAAACTTTTAGCTTGGCGGGTGGCAAGAGATTGCGTATAAAGTAATCACTGCTCGATAGGTTTCTTGCCTGTATGAAACCTGCCTCAATAACTTAACGCCAGCCTTGTGCTGGCGTTTTTTTTACTGGCGTGGGAAAATGAAATGGCCCAACGCATTAAACGCTGGGCCATTCAAAATTTTATTCAGCCTTGCCTATCGTGCAATGATGGGTGGCGGAGGAGCATCATTGCCACCGCCACTTGCGATGGCAGCAGCCATCAGCACGATCAGCAGGATCGGAACAAGCATCGCCCCGCCGGAACTGCCGGTGGCTGCTTCGACAACTTCCGGCTCCATCATTGGCTCGACCAGATTGCCAGCGAAGGCCTGGGTTGAGGCAACAATCGCTGCTGCTGTTAAAAGAATTTTTTTCATGATTTCCTCACTAAAATAAAATGCTTACAGCTCCATCCGTAGTCAAAATTTTAGAAAAAATCAAACAATCCTGAAAATTTATCATTTGATTGGTGATTATTGATTATTGATTATTGATTATGGGAGGAGTACCGCACAACCGGTGGCAATATTGACTGCAATCAATATTGATTACACAGGTATCACCCCACTTGAACTGCCCGTGGATCGTTTCGACGGCTTCAGGCTCTTTCATCAGATTAACCCAGACTATTAGCAAAAGCCTATTGCAAAGGGCCGGACCCGTTTTCGTGCATTGCAGCAGAATTACTGGGAAATTCCTGCGGCAAAAAAACAATGGCCCAACGCATCAATCGCCGGGCCATCTGTAATTAGTTTAGCTTATTCTGCTGCAGCGATTGTGCAGCCATAGGTTAAAAATTATTAGGTGGCGGAGGAGCATCATTGCCACCGCCACTTGCGATGGCAGCAGCCATCAGCACGATCAGCAGAATTGGAACAAGCATCGCCCCGCCGGAACTGCCGGTGGCTGCTTCGACAACTTCCGGCTCCATCATTGGCTCGACCAGATTGCCTGCAAATGACTGGGTTGCAGCAAGCAAGAATGCCGGTGTTAATAGGATTTTTTTCATTTTAGGCCCCTTCAATTGTACCCTGTTAGAATAGAAGGTAGCTGATACTAACAGGGTTCAACATGCAAGATGCTGAGTATCCCATCACTATATATGCGCTATTTTGTGGTGAAACCAAGCAACACTATTCGGTAGGAACCTCGAGTGGAAGGCTCGGTTGGCTGTCGTCTTTGGTGGTTGGGTAAACCAAACCCGCCGAGATCACCAGTTTCATCGCGTCCCCGACTGTCATGTCCAGTTCGATCAGGTCTGACTGTGGCACGAACAGCAAAAAGCCGGATGTGGGATTGGGGGTGGTTGGCAGAAACACAGAAATCAGTTGTTCATCCACAGGGATTTTCTGGTTCACTTCGCCTTTTGTTGTGGTCGAAATAAACGCCACCGCCCAGATGCCTTTGCGCGGATATTCAACCAGACAAACCTTGTCAAACGAGGTTTCCGATTGGGCGAATACCGTTTCTGCCAGTTGTTTCAAGCCGTTATAGACCGACCGCACCACCGGCATGCGGTCAACCAGATCTTCACCCAAATTCAGCAGGGATTTTCCCATGATGCCTTTGGTCATCCAGCCGATAATTACGGTAAAAATCAGGAAAATAATTACCCCGACACCGCGCAGATTGATTCCGATATAGTTTTTGGGATTAAAGGATTCCGGAATGAAGGGCAGCACCATGCCGTCGATTTTACCCGTCACCGCCCAGACCAGCCATAATGTCATGCCGATAGGGGCAACCACCACAAGACCGGTAAAGAAATTATTGCGCAGCCCCGCAAGCCAACGGCGTTTGCGACGCTCGGGCGGGGGCGGGGTCAGGTTTTTCAGCTTGGGCATGGGAATATGCAGTTCATTGGTTACAATACCGGATAAGCGACTACACTCACCTAAGCAGCGTTGCGGGTGAATTCAACGGCAATTTCTGTCGCAAGGACGGCATTGTTCATTACCAGTGCGATATTCGCGGTCAGGGATGCCCCGTCGGTCAGCTCGAAAATGCGTTGCAGCAGGAACGGGGTGACCGATTTGGCGGCGATTTTCTGCGCTTCGGCCTCGTCCAGTGCTTGCTGGATGATCGGGGCCAGTGTGTCTTGGGGGATTTCATCCGCAACAGGGATCGGGTTGGCGACCAGTTGACCACCGGGCAGGCCCAGTTCGCCGCGCATTATTTGCGCCTTGGCGATGTCGGCGGCATTGTCCATCCGCAAGGGGCTGGGCAGGTCCGAGGAACGCGACCAAAAGGCGGGAATATCGTTTTGCTTAAAGGTGATAACAGGCACACCTAATGTTTCCAGAACCTCCAGCGTTTTGGGCACATCCAGAATGGCCTTTGGCCCCGCAGCCACCACGGTGACGGGGGTTTGGGCCAGTTCGTGCAGGTCGGCGGAAATGTCGAAGGTGGTCTCCGCGCCGCGATGCACACCGCCAATACCGCCAGTGGCAAACACGCGGATACCGGCTTGATCGGCGGCGATCATGGTGGCGGCAACGGTTGTTGCACCGGTGCCGCCGGTGGCCAGACAGGCGGCAATATCGGCGCGCGACAGTTTGGCAACGTCTTTGGCCTGTGCAAGGGTTTCCAGTTCGCTATCCGTCAGCCCGATATGCAACACCCCGCTCAGAACGGCGATGGTGGCCGGTGTCGCCCCGCCATCCCGCACCACGGTTTCCACCTTGCGGGCGGTTTCCACGTTTTGCGGGTAGGGCATGCCGTGGGTGATGATGGTGCTTTCCAGCGCCACAACGGGGGTGCCATTGGCCAATGCGGTGGCAACTTCGGGGGAAAACTGCATGGGGATGGTCATAGGGGTGTTTCTCCGGAAACATAGGTGGCGGCGGCTTGAAGGGCACTGTTCAGCGCCTGTTCAGGTGTTTCACCGCGAATTTCGGCGGCGATATGGGCCGCCATGAAGGTATCGCCCGCACCGGTGACGCGGGTCACCAGCACTTCGGGCGGGGTTTGGGTGATCACGCGGCCCTTACGCCCGACCGAGGCCATATTCCCACCGTCGGTCACAAGAATACCATGCGCCCCACGATCCAGCAGCGCGCGCGCAGCCTGTTCCGAGCTTTCAAAGGTGGTCTGGCACAGAAGGCCTGCCTCTTCCAGGTTGACGTAGAGCGTGGCATGTGGATGGGAAAGTAATGGCGCCAGCCGCTCGGCCTTACCGGGCGAGGCGGGGGCGACACGCAGGTCTGCGGCGGCAAACAAGGGGCTATTGCTGATAGTCTCCAGCAAGGCCAGTGTCAGGTTTCCGTCCAGTGCAATCACGCCGGTATAGGGGGATTTCGCGCTGCCAAGATGGCCATTTTCCAACGAGCGCAGGATTTTGTCGCCGGCGGCTTCGAGCGAATGGGCGTCGGCGATGGCGGCAATCAGGCCGTTTGCCCCTTCAATCGCCATATAACGGTCGGTCGGCAAGTCTTCGGACAGGTAAACGTAATCGCAATTCATGCCCATGCTTTGGCAGGCCGCCAACAGTTCGCGCCCCTCTTCGTCCTTGCCGATGGTGGTCAGCAGGGCAGGGGTTAGACCGAAACGGCGCAGGGTCATGGCAATGTTCATAGCCACGCCACCGGGCAGGCGGGTGATACGGCCGGGCACGTCCGAGCCTATGCGCATATGGCTGGCAGAACGGCCGATCACGTCCCATAGAACGCTGCCGACACACAGAATGTCGGATGTGTTTTTCATGGCCTATATGTGACGTGCGCGGTGGACAAAGGCAAGATGTGGTTCCGGCTTGTCTGGGGGGGCCTTTTCTGTATATCGAATAGCGCAACCATGATCGGGGTTTTAATGCAGAATATACAAAGCATGTCGGTAAAGCAGGCGATTGCAGCGCTTCTTGCGGCGATTTTGCTGGTCGCTTTGGTGACAAGTGCCGCGTTTCAGCAGGCAGGGTGGCAAACGTTCCTGCATTATATCCCAATCGGGTTTGACCACATTCTGCCAAAGGGTCTGGACCATATCCTGTTTGTGCTGGGGCTGTTTTTCCTGTCAACACACCTGCGTCCCTTGTTGTGGCAGGTTTCGGCCTTCACGCTGGCCCATACGGTATCTCTGGCCTTTGGCGCGATGGGCTGGGTTTCGGTGCCCGCATCCATCGTCGAACCATTGATCGCGGCCTCGATCACCTATGTGGCGATTGAAAATGTATTCACCACCGGAATGAGCCGCTGGCGGCCATTGGTGATTTTCGGGTTCGGATTGCTGCACGGATTGGGGTTTGCCTCGGTTCTGGGGGAATTGGGCATACCTGACGATCAGTTTTTTCCGGCCTTGATCGGGTTCAATATCGGGGTGGAGTTTGGCCAGTTGACGGTGATCTCGCTGGCGTTTTTGGCCGTGGGCATGTGGTTTCGTAACAAACCGTGGTATCGCAGCCGCATATCCATCCCGGCATCACTGGTGATAGCAACCATCGGCGCATACTGGTTCTTTGAGCGGGTGTTTCTATAAATTGCCGGATCATCCTGCAAAATAGGGCTTGCGCATCACTTACCCCCTTTGTATACGCGCGAAATCAACTCCGCAGGCGGGGCTGGGCCGACACGGGGAGAAATCCCGTTAGGTCCGCCGGTTGGGCATTTGCCCTGATTACCCCGCCCTAGGCAACGAAACCGGAAAAAAAGGACTATAAGCATGGCGCTTCCTGAATTTACCATGCGGCAGCTGCTTGAAGCTGGCGTACACTTTGGCCACCAGACACAACGCTGGAATCCCAAGATGGCACCGTTCATCTATGGATCACGCAATGGCATTCACATCCTCGACCTGACGCAGACTGTTCCAATGCTGGACCAGGCCCTGCAGGCCGTTCGCGATGTTGCTGCCAAGGGCGGTCGTATCCTGTTTGTCGGCACCAAACGTCAGGCCGCTGGCCCGATTGCCGATGCTGCTGAAAAATGCGCACAGTATTACATGAACCACCGTTGGCTGGGCGGCACGCTGACCAACTGGCAGACCATTTCCAAGTCGATCAAACGCTTGAAAGACCACGACGAGCTGCTGGAAAGCGGTGCCGAGGGTCTGACCAAGAAAGAGCGTCTGGGCATCGAGCGCGAGCAGGCCAAACTGCAAGCCAGTCTGGGCGGCATCCGCGAAATGGGCACCACGCCTGACCTGATCTTTGTGATCGACGTTCGCAAAGAAGATCTGGCCATCGCCGAAGCCAACAAACTGGGCATTCCGGTTGTGGCTGTGGTTGATTCCAACTGTAACCCTGACGGTATCGACTATATCATCCCGGGCAATGACGATGCGGCGCGTGCGATTGCACTTTATACCGATCTGATGGCCCGTGCGGCACTGGACGGCATGACCGCGCAAATGGGCGCCGCCGGTATCGATCTGGGCGAAATGGAAGAAGCACCGGTCGAAGAAGTGGTTGCAGAAGTGGTTGTAGAAGCCCCGGCAGAAGAAAAAGCTGAAGAGCCGGCCAAAGACGAAAAAGCCGCTGCCGAAGGCTAAACCAAACAGATAGGGTGCGGTTTTGGCCGCACCCGCACATGTTATTTATTTCAGGAGATCCATGATGGCGATTACAGCTGCAATGGTAAAAGAGCTTCGTGACAGCACTGGCGCTGGCATGATGGACGCAAAAAAAGCACTGGTCGAAAACGACGGCGACATGGAAGCCGCAGTTGACTGGCTGCGCACCAAAGGTTTGGCCAAGGCGGCTAAAAAATCGGGCCGCACGGCTGCCGAAGGTCTAGTCGCTGTCAAGGTTGACGGTGGCAAGGGTGTGGCTGTCGAGGTGAACTCGGAAACCGACTTTGTTGCGAAAAATGCAGACTTTCAGGAAATGGTTGGCGGGATCGCTGCTGTTGCCCTGACCGTTGACGGAATCGACGCTTTGAACGCGGCCGATATGGGCGGCAAATCTGTTGCCGACACAGTGACCGACAAGGTTGCCGTGATTGGCGAAAATATGTCCGTGCGTCGTATGACGACACTGACAGGTGATCAGGTTGTGTCCTATGTGCACAATGCTGTGGCTGACGGTATGGGTAAAATCGGCGTGCTGGTTGCGCTGAAAGGCGATAACGAGACGTTCGGCCGTCAGGTTGCCATGCACATTGCTGCTGTAAACCCTGCATCCTTGTCCGAGGATGATCTGGACCCGGCCGTTGTCGAGCACGAAAAAGAAATCCTGACCCAGCAAGCCCGCGAATCCGGCAAGCCCGAGCAAGTGATCGAAAAGATGATCATCGGCCGGATGAAGAAGTTCCTGTCGGAAGTTACCCTGCTGGGCCAGTCTTTCGTTGTAAACCCCGATCTGACCGTTGCCGCCGCCGCAAAAGATGCAGGCGTCGAAATCACCGGTTTTGCCCGTCTGGAAGTGGGCGAGGGGATCGAAAAGAAAGAAGAAGACTTTGCCGCAGAAGTTGCAAAGATGAACAGCTAGGGTTTAACCCGAATAGCGAGAAAAAGAATGGCCCTTTCCGACATGTTCAGGAGGGGCCTTTTTCTATGTTAAGTGGTTGCCAAATGAAAAACGGTGCGATCCGGGCAAGGATCACACCGTTTTAGAATGCGGCCACCTAATGGGGATGAGGACAGACCGCAATGTTAGTTGTTGGCCAGAGCAAAGGGATTATTCTTTCCCTGACCAACATCCGGTTTCCCGGGCAAACCGTCTAGCCATGCAATTACATGGGATCCGGTTCGCTTAAGTTCCCAGGCATAAATGCCACCACTCACGGAACAACAATAGATTGCACCTTAACGCCGCGTAAAGATAGTAAGGGATTCCATACCTGTCCAAAAAGATAGTATTCTGGGGTGGTTTAGCTATCCAGAATAAAGATTTGATTCTGGAACGAAGCCTTTAATACCGCCTGGGCAGTTGTATCCACATCCAAAGATTCGCGTGCGAGACGCAAATGCTTTTCCACGGTCGCGGTTGTTAGGCCCATAATGGTGGCAATATCCTGCATCGTCTTACCTTCACCAACCCATTCCAGCACTTCGCGTTGCCGTGCCGTCAGCGCGCGGCGAGAACTGGTGTAGGGCAGGCTGATGATTTTCAGATGCGTCATATTATTCATCACAAGGATTTCGCGACCGTGACGTTCCCATGTGGCATCTACCTCGGATTGTGTAATGCCCGGTCGCGCCGTTAGACCAATACCCCCACGATTGCGCACAGAATCGGTTTTGAACCCAATCGTGTACCCGGCAATCACACCCATCTCTTTGTTGAATTCCATCGCTTTGCGTTCGCCGACGGTTAGTGTTTCGTCGGGAATGGTATGTATCCAGCTCCAGCTACACGCTCCGACATTTTCAACAGACCAGCGCAGCATCGGCCCGTTTATGTAATGGTTTTCATTAATATAGCCATCGATGTATTCCGCACTATGGCTGGACAGGACAATCGAATCTTTCGGATCCCCCAAAGAGGAACCCGATTTAAACCTTGTGTAGACATACAAAAGCCTGTCGAACCCGTATTCTGCCATCTTATCGCATAGTGCGGCCCAGACATCCTCGATTGTATCGGCTTCACTGACTTGTTCCAGAAAGTGCAATGTCATCGGGATTTCTCCAGATGGTCCAGAATAGCATCAATGGCCAATGTATAACCATAAGGGCCAAATCCACATATTTGCCCAACCGCAACAGGGGCAATATAGGACTTGTGGCGAAATTCTTCGCGGGCATGGATATTGGACAAATGCAACTCGACGACTGGCACACCAACCGATGTAATCGCATCCATCAGCGCAACTGATGTATGTGTATAAGCGCCGGCATTCAGGATGATACCGTCATAGGTATTTCGCGCCGCATGGATCGCCTCGACCAGTTCCCCTTCATGATTGCTTTGAAAACAAGTTACGTTACAACCCGCCACACGGCCTTTGTCGATGCACATAGCTTCGATCTGCTCCAGGGTGGTATCCCCATAGACCTCGGGTTGTCGTGTGCCGAGCAAATTTAGGTTCGGCCCATTCAGAATAAGTAAGGATGTCATCTGTTGCCCCAGACTGATTTCCATCATCCTAAGAAACGAAGCCCTTTCAATCAAGTATTAGTATTTATGCTTTTACTATTAATAAGTTCTGTTACTGATTTGCCCATAGAAAACGGGAACAAAATGAACAGCGTTAAGACATATGATGTTGTCATCATTGGCGGGGCGATAATGGGCAGTTCTGCAGCCTATTGGCTGTCGCGCATGGACCCTGGACTTGATATCCTCGTTGTTGAGCCTGATCCCAGCTACGCCAAAAGTTCCACGGCCCTGTCTGTTGCATCCGTGCGGCAACAATTCACGACCTCTGTTAACGTCGAAATATCGCGTTTCGGAATCGAATTTATCAAAAATGTGCGAAACTGGCTGGGGCAGGGCGGGGGTGTCGATTCCCTCGGGTTTCAGGAAAACGGATATCTGTTTTTATCCGGCAGTGAGGAAAGCGAAGCGGTGCTGCGGCAGGCTTGTGCCATGCAGCGTGAAAAAGGCGCGCAAACCGAATTGCTGATGCCGGATGCGTTAAAAGCGCGCTTTGACTGGTTGAATGTGGACGATATCCATCTGGCCAGCTTTGGAGCAAAGGACGAGGGGTGGTTCGACAACATGAGCCTGCTTGACGGATTTCGCAAAGCTGCACAGCATCAGGGGGTACAGTTCCTGCGCGATCGTGTCGTGGGGATGGCGGGGGCCAAGGATCAGATATCCAGTGTCAATCTGGAAAGCGCCGGCAAGATTTTTGCTGCAAATATTGTCAATGCAGCGGGAATATCCGCCAGCGATATATTAGAAATGATAGATGAGGGATTACCCGTAGAGCCCCGTAAACGCACTGTTTTTATGTTGACGCTCCAAATGCAATCCATCCTGACGCCCCGTTGATGGTGTGCCACAGTGGCTTTTATCTGCGGCCCGAACATGACCACTGGATTTGTGCAATTGTGCCAATTGACGATCACAAGGCTGAAAAAGACGATTTCGAGCCGGATTTGCATCTGTTCGAAGACAGCCTTTGGCCCAAACTGTATGAACGTGCGCCAGGGTTCGATGCGGTCAAGGTTCTGTCTGCATGGGCCGGGCATTATGCTTATAATACACTGGATCAAAACGCGATCATTGGCCGGCATCCAAATTGGCGCAACCTGTTCCTGATGAACGGGTTCAGCGGTCACGGGCTGCAACAAGCACCGGCAGTCGGTCGAGGCATTGCCGAACTTGTGCTGCATGGCACATATCAAACAATAGATTTATCGGATCTGGACGTAGACCGTATTTTGAATGGAAAACCATTTTCTGAAAAAGCGATAGTGTAAACATCTCGCTATAATCCATTGGTAATATGTAGGTAATACTAAATTCTAACTGACATTAATTTAACATAATACAGATTATGCGTATTTATTGTGTAGCTAGGGCACATTGTAAAATCCCTTTAAAACTGAGACTCAATTAATGAGACTCGTTTTGGTACGTTTACAGGGTATGTTGCCCCCTATCAGATCGGCAATGCAAATCGGGCAATGTTTAGGAAATGTCGCTCAAACCGATCATTGCTGTCCTCACTCATCAATTGTCGGAACTCCAGCATAGGACGCAGATGTGCTTCAAATCCCAACGCGGCGAATGAATCTTCCAGCAGACAAATCAAGATCGCAAGCGCCTTGCGCCGCTCAACCAAATGGCAGGCCCGGAAAGGCTGTTTCAAATGGCGTGTTCGATAGCCAAGTTTCGGGTGCGCCGGAAAATAAGCGCTCTCCAACATATCCATAGGACGCAGATTGTTTGGCTTTTCAGCGCGGGTCAGCAGGTTGAGTACAGAAAGGATTTCAGCAAAGATTCCTTTCCTCTTTGAGCGGATCGAGCGCAGCTTGAGTATGCTTTGACAATATTGTTCATATCGGCTCAAGGTTTGCCAAACGCGGTCTGACTGTACATCGTCATTCCACTCTGCCGCCCGTCGGTCGCTGACACCGTCGTATCCGAGGCGGCCATCAAGCGGTGTTAAACACGCAGGGCAGATCAGGGTCATTTGCTTGCCATAAAAAGCGTATTCCGGAGTGCCAACAAAACGATAGCAATGGTGACATTGTTCCATCAACGGGCGCCCATGCGCCGGGCACAGGGTTGTTGTAGCAATCGACCAGACAAGGCGCAGATAGTGGTCCGCGCGCCCTGCCCGATCCTCGATCAGACACAGCGGACACCAGCAAAAACGCAGCCGGTCGTTCGGGATTTCCCCCTCCCAATCCCAACCGAGACAAATCGGAATCTTAAAGCAGCTGTGTCCGTAGACGCATGGCGTTTGAGACTACTATTAGCGAACTGACAGACATGCCGATTGCTGCGGCCCATGGTGGGACATACCCCAATGCAGCGGCGGGAACAGCCAGCAGGTTATATCCGGCGGCCCACAACAGGTTTTGTGTGATGATCCGCCCTGTTATGGTCGCAAGTTTGAAAGTCTTTGACAGGCTGCTAAAATCGGTCCCCAGTATCACGAAGTCACTGGATTGCCTTGCCAGCTCTGTCGCGCCGGCAAAGGAAACTGCGGCATCGGCGGTTGTCATTACAGGGGCATCATTGATCCCGTCGCCAACCATTACAACAATTTCACCCGCTTGCTGTTGCTCTTGAACCCAGGCTAGTTTCTGGTCAGGCTTCAATCCGCCAATGGCCGTTTTAATTCTAACTTTTTGCGCCAGTTGTTCAACCAGCGCAGGGGTATCCCCGCTGAGGATCACAATTTTTTCAATGCCGGATTGATGCAATTCCTGAACGGAGTCTTCGGCTGATGGCCGTAATTCGTCCTCGAAGGCGAATAACGCCTGGGCGCAAGTGGCATTGCTTAGAACAACAACGCTACGCCCTTCCGATAGCTGCTGATCGCGCCAGAGGATTGCTTCTTCAGTCATTGGTTCGCGATTAAACAGTGCAAATTCTTCGCCACCAAGGCGCCATTTTATCCCCTGTAGTTCGGCTTCTACCCCTTGACCGGGAAAGTTGCGGATGTTTGTTTTTGCCGAAAAGGCCAGCCGCCGATTGGCAGCTTCGGATTTCAGGGCATGGGCAAAAGGGTGCTCTGATTTTGCCTCAAGCTGGGCTGCGATAACCAAGGCTTTGTTGCTGTCCACCCCGCGAGCCTGAAACATATCGGCAACCACAGGGCGCCCCATTGTCAGTGTACCGGTTTTATCAAAGGCTATCAAAGTGGCTTTGGACAATGGTTCAAGTGCAGTCATGCGCATTGGCAGAACATTCAATCGCGCAAAGCGGCTGGCAGAAATGGATAACGCCACTGGCGTAGCCAAGGCCAAGGCGCAGGGGCAGGTCACGATCAGCACTGCAATCAGGCTGGGCAGTGCACGGGGCGGATCATACAACAGCCAGAACGCCAATGTCAGTATGGCAATGACCAACACCGTGCCTACGAACCATGGCGCAACCCGATCGGCAATCCTGGCGTATTTCGGGCGATCATTTAATCCACGGGCAATCATTTGATGGATTTCCATCATGGTTGAACTGTCCGCGTTGCGTGTCACTTCAATTTCGACCGGTTGATCCACGTTGCAGGCCCCGCCAACGACAATATCGCCCCGTTTGCGCAGGACCGGAATCGCCTCGCCTGTCAGCAGGGATTCATCAAAGGAACTGGCCCCGGACAACAACCGCCCGTCAACCGGAACATTTTCACCGGGCAACAGGCGCAGGGTATCGCCGATGGCCAGATCCAGCACGCTAACCTGTTCAACCCCGCCATCGGGCAGGATACGATTTGCGGTTCGCGGCAGGATTTTAAGGGTTTCATCCAGTGCATTGGCCGATTTAAGCCGCCCCCGCAGTTCCCATGTGCGGGCCAGCAACACGAAAAAGATGAACATGACGATCGAGTCAAAATAGACATCACCACGTCCGGCAATCGTTGAAACGGTGCTGCCTATCCATGCTGTGCTCAAGCCCAAAACAACGGGCACATCCATACCCAGCTGTTTGTGCTTTAGATCCCGCCATGCCCCGCGAAAAAAATCCTGACCGGAATAGGCCATCACGATCGTCACAACCAGCAACATGAACCAGCGTCCAAGGCTTTCAAACAACGGGTAGGTTCCGGTTTCATCCGGCCCGCCAATCCAGTAGCTGGCGATTTGAAACGACACCACTGGCATCATTAGAAAACCGGCAAAAAGCAGCCTCTCGATGCTGCGGTGTTTTTGCTCTTTTAGCAGTTGTTCACGCCGTGTGGGATCAAACGGATGTGCCGTAAACCCTATGTCCGCGACGGCCGCCAGAATAGCGCTAAGTTTCAACTGCTCGGGGGACCATGTAACGCGGGCCTGATGGCTGTTGGCATCGATCTGCACATCGACAATACCGTCCAGTTTGCGAAGGTGTTGTTCATTCAGCCACAGACAGGCCGAACAGCGTATCCCCTCAAGGATCAACGAGGCCTCGCGATTATCCCCGACACTGCGAACAAAAGATTTCTGCACTTCGGGATGGTCAAAAACACTTAACGGTGCAGTTGTGCCATTGCTGTCAGCCGCTTTATTGGCTGGATCGGATTTTCCACGATAGCGATAGAAATCCTCAAGGTCCGAGGCCACGATGGATTTTGCCACCGCCGCACAACCGGGGCTGCAAAATGCGCGGGACTGATCCAGCACAACGGCATGAATGTCGGTGTCGGGGGGGATCGTCAGATTGCAGTGATAGCACAGTTTGTCTGTCGCCGCGTGCTTGTTTCCCATTGGATACGTGCCAATCTATTCCTGCGCCAACACGGTGCCCTTGGCCGCAAAATAGGCGGCGATGCTGTTGATTTCCTCGTCCGTCAAACGCCTGGCAATCAGTCGCATACGGGAATAGACATCATTTCCACGCTCGCCTGCGCGAAAATTATTCAGGCTGCGCTTCAGGTAATCAGGAGACTGGCCTGCAAGTGCGGGAAAGTCAGGAAAATCACCTTTGGCGTTCTTACCGTGGCAGACGCTGCATGGCGGGATCAGGCGCTTTGGATCGCCCAACAAATCAAGGGTTTCTGCTGCATCCTGTTTGGTTACCGGCTGTGCCGGTGGCAAAGGATTAGCTGCAAAATAACTGGCCAGATCGACCATATCCTGATCCGTCATTTCCTCGACTATAAAGGCCATCAACTGCCCGCGATCAGTCCCGGAAAGTTTGTTGTCCTGATAATCCTTCAAAACCTTGAAAAGATATCCGGCGGGTTGGCCCGAAAGACTGGGCCAAGTTTCATTCGTGGACAGGCCGGTATCACCATGGCAGGTGGCGCATTCAAGTTTGGTGTTCAACTTGGCCCCGCGTTCAGGATCACCACTGCGCAGCAGGTTCAAGGTGTTGATGGTCCACGCAACATTGGTAGACGGGCCTGTATTTTCCTGCGCGGTTACCGGCAGGGCCAATGCCACGATAACAGCGGCAATACGCAAAGGTGAGCGAGGGGTAAAAGTCATATCACTCTCCAAAGCCGAATGGGATTGTCTGGGGCGTGCCGAGAAAGACGAATTGCAGCAGCGGATAGCCATAGCTGGCCAGCATATATACCAGCATGGCCCAGTTCCATAATGCCAACGAATTCAGCAGCTTTGGCACCCGAAGGGGTTGGTGTATCGCGGTGCCGAACACCACTTCCGGGGGTTGCTGTAATCGTTCGGAGAAATGCGAACGGACAAGCACCACAATGAACATAATGGCCGATAACGTCAGCATCACGGCCCCCGCAAACATCACAACCTCGTATGGGTTCCAGATCGCATTCAGTTCATCGCTGTAAGGCAATGTATCAACACGGCGCGGTTGCCCCAGCAGGCCCAGAACATGCCACGGCATTGTTGTCACAATCATCCCCCAGAACCACAGCCACAACTGCCACAGCGCCATACGCCTGCTGGCCAGTTTTCGCCCCGTAATCCGTGGCCAAGCCCAATAGGCAACGGCGAAATACATGATCACCGATGTGCCGCCGAAAATCAGATGAAAATGGCCGGTAATCCACTGGGTGTTGTGGATCAGTGCATTCATCGAATACGACGCATTGATCACCCCGCCAAAACCACCCGCCGTCAGCATCATCATTGACAGTATGGTGGCCAGCGTCATCGGATTGTTCCAACGCAGTTTGGCGATCCAGCCAAACAGACCTTTGCCACCGCGCAAACGGCCTGATACCTCAAGCGTGGCAAGGATGGTAAAACCGGTAATAAATGTCGGCACTGCCACCATAAAGGTGCCGAACATATGCAGCAGTTTCCAGCCAGCGGCCTGTTGCGGGTCCATATACAGGTGGTGAAAACCGATCGGCACCGAAAAGATAAACAACATCACGAAGGCCACTCGGGCCAATTCATCGGAAAACAGTTTGCCACCGCTTTCGCGCGGCATGATCGAATACATCGCGATATAGGCCGGCAACAGCCAGAAATAAACAATGGCGTGTAATGTCCAGCTAAAGAACGTGCGTGCCAATCCCGGATCAATCGTATCCACCCAGCCGAATTTCAATGGCAGTATCTGGATCAATACCTCGAGCGTTGCCCCCATCGAGGTCCAGAGCCATAGCAAAGCATTCATAGTGGTGCCAAACATAACCAACGGCACCGCCATACCCGGATTGGCGCGGCGCCACTGCATCATGCCGATCACCATATCCACACACCAGAACCACGAGCCGACGAACAACAGTGCAGCCCCGATATAAAACGGCGTGACCGCCATTTCCGGCGGATAAAACGTATACATAACCGAGGCTTCGCCCAACAGCAGGGGCACAGCCGCCATCACGGTTCCGACAAGGGCTATGACAAATCCGGTCCATGAAAACAGCGGCGACCAGACATCCTGTTTCAGCGAATGAAGGGCGGAAAAATAGCCGAACCCCATGATGAAAAATGTGGTCAGCACATAGGCCATCAACACGCCGTGGGTCGTGACCGAGGTATAATACAGCTCGCGGGATTCAGCGGCAGGGAACAGGTTGCTACGCTCGGCGACCTGATACAGCCCCATCGGAATGGCCAAGGCAAAGGCGCCAAACCCAACCCACATATTGCTTAGACCCAGCCACTTTGCGTGTTTTACATAGGCAGGGGCCTGCGTGCCAGTATCGGTCATAGACATGGTCAAAAGATAAGTCCCTTCCGAAAGATCATAGTTTGTATTCGTCGGCAGGAACGATTTTGACGTTCCCGAACATATAGGCATGTCCCATGCCGCAGAAATCGTGACATAACATCGGATAGTCGCCCAGCGTGTTCACTGTGGTTGTCACCTCGGAAACATACCCCGGCACCAGCATCAAATTCAGGTTGGTCAACGGAATATAGATACCGTGCAGCACATCGAAACTGGCAATCCGCATCTTGAATGGCTCGCCTTGTGGCAGGGTAATTTCCTGCGGATAGAACCCGTAGCGGGCGGCGACCATGGTCACCACAAGCATACCGTTTTCATCGCGCTTTATACCGATATTCTGTTCCGAAAATTCATCGCCGCCTACACCCGATGCCAAATGCAACTGGGCTGAATCGATCACCTCGACATTGCTGGGCGGATGCCAGCCCTGTGCAGCATAGTAAATCTGGATACCCCATGCCATCACCACGATACCGGCGACCATATAAATCCAGCGTTTTTCCAGTTTGTCGATATGAAATGCCATTCGCGCCCCCTATTTGATCGAGCCAGCAGGCACGAACAGCCCGTACCAGAAATACAGCCACATCAGAATGAAGATGATGCCGTAAACGAACAAAACCGCCCATGTCCCGCGCGGAGAGCTTTCCAGCGCTTGCTGTTGCTCCTCCTCGGATAACGGGCTGGGGGGCGGTGTATATTCATCTAGCGGCATTATTTCGTCCTTTCGGTTTAGCCAAAACTGTCTGCTACAAAGTTTTCCAGCCATGCCTCTTGATAGAGGGCTTCCATGCGGTTGAATTGATGCGACGCATTCAGCGGGGAAACGCCCCCCGCATTTGGCGTCAGGATGATCTTGTTTGTTGCACGATCCAGTTCGAATATATCCGCAATCGACACGCCATATTCATCGTTTACCCGAGAGAAACAGACATTCGACCAAGCCGGTTCAACCGGATCTTGCCCGCGCAAATTGCGAATAATCTGCACCGCCGCAAGTTTGGCCTGAGAATTGGCGGAAAAGCCGGATTTCGGCATCGCATCGGCAATACAACTGTCGCCAATCACATAGATGTTTTTGTGTCGGCTGGATTCCATGGTCACCCGGTTAACCGGGCACCAGTTGCCTTCGGTCAAGTCCATATCAAAGGCAAGCTTTGCGGCTTTTTGCGGGGGAATGAAATTGATCACATCGCCATGAACCGTATCGCCAAGCTGGGTTGTTACGGTCATGTCCGACGGGTTCACCTGAACAATTTTCCCGCCGTTTGAGCCAGACACCCAATCTATCATGCCTTGTTCGGCGGGGGTGTTGATGTCATCCGGCATGCCGGTCATCTTTTCCTCGGGTATCTGGTAGCCATATAAACGGTTCCACCCCAGCATAAAGGCCTGATCCATGGCAAACCCGTCCTTCAGATCAAAGATCAGGATCTTGGCGCGCGGTTTTTGGGTTTGGAACATCTCGGCCAGAAGGGAGGCCCGCTCGTACGGTCCGGGCGGGCAGCGATAGGGGTCGGGCGGTGGCACGATGATCATTGTGCCGTCTTCCGGCATCGCATCAATCTGGCGCTTCAACAGCAATGTTTGTTCGCCTGCTTTCCAGGCATGTGGCATCGGCCCCTGTGCCACAGCTTCGCTATAGCCTTCTGTGCCATCCCAGATAAAATCCAGACCGGGTGAAACAATCAGACGATCATAAGAAACGGTTTCACCGGATTTCAGATTGATCATCTGTGTTTGGGGATCAACAGCAACCACGGTATCAATCAAAAACTCGACCCCGTAGTTAGCTTTCAAACTATCATAGGTGATCGTGATGTCGTCATAACTGGCAGCCCCTGTCAGAACTTCGCTAGAGCCATAGCACCGCCGGTATTGCGGGTTGGCTTCGATAACCGTGACGCGAAGGGTTTCATCCCCGATCTTCAGATATTTGGCAGCGGTGGCTCCGCCTGTGCCGCCGCCGATAATCACCACATGGGCACTGCTTTGCGCGAAGCCTTTTGCCGGTGACAGACCTGCCGAAGAAATAGCACTACCAACCGCCAGAAATTTAAGGAATGAACGTCGGTTGGGTTTGGTCATGTGCTGGTCCTATTCGCTGTTCTCTTTGGGGAAGCTTGCAAAATATTCGGCGATCGCCCGTATTTCGTCTTCACTATACCCCTTGGCCACCCGGTTCATGATAGTGCCTTTGCGGCTGCCATCCCGATACGCAAGCATTGTCTTAACAAACTCGTCTGCATTTTGGCCTGCAAGTGGTGGAATTTTGGTATCCACCGATGCCCCTTGTGTCCCGTGGCAACCGGCACAGGTGTTCGCAAGCACCGCACCATCAAAATCTTGCGATAAAGCAATCGATGGGAATACGACGTATGCGAGCATTGGGACTCCCAAAAAACTTAATCGCATGTCCCCTCCAGACCAAACTATCTTAATAGTTGATCGAACCATCATGCCACTGGTAATTGATTCGAGGCAATAGCAAATAGATTCATTCGTATCACGAGAGTGACTCTGCAAGGTTTCAAAACCCGTAAGCGTTCAGCCATTCCTGTCGGAACCCGCTGTTAAAGGCTTCGATGAAAATATTATCTGTTGGTTTGCCGGGCCGCGAAAAGCCCAGAGGCACGCCACGCCGGCAGGCCCAGAGCCCCCTGCCCCGCGACCACCTGTGCGCGAGGCAAAGATGCTCACAGGCCATCTTCATAGCCCCCTGAGTTTAACCAAATTTGGGCATTGATGACTTCTGACAACGCACCCAGTTGCATTGTAAATTATGATGCCCATGTAAATACGGAAAATATCCTGTTTATTGCCTATGACACCGGGGCAGAGTCGAAACAGGCCAGCGGGATATTGAAATTCGATGCGAATGTCGCGCTTCATTTAAGCTTATAAGGGAATGTGATGACTACAGACAAAGCTGTTGAGGACAACATCAATCCCGTAGAAAAGCTGCACGGGTTCAAAACCGGCATCTTAATCCTGTCGATCGTGCTGCCCGTAATTGGATTGGCACTGACCTATTTCTATACCGTCAACAGCTATCAGTATTGGGTCGGGCTGGCGATGGTCCTCTCTTTGGGGGGCGCTGCATTTTACGCCACTCACGCGCACCGCTTGGGGTTTTTCGAGGAAATCATTCTGGTTCTCGCATTCCTGTTGTCCCTGATCGGAATTGGGCTAACCAATTATTCACCGACAAACAGCATTCGGTTCTGGATGGCTATGACGGTGTTCATGGCGGTCGCGGCGATCACCATTGGGCTGGTGAAATTCGTTGAACACAAGAAGGACATAAGAGCCGATATGGTCGTTACGCAACTTACACATTGGGGCGCAACGCTGCTTACGGTTCTTGGCGTCTTTTTATTACTGAAGGCCGGACGTCTTAATTATGACAATACCGGGCTGGTTTTGCTGCTTATCATTGGATTGTCGACGTTCCTTGACGGTTATCGCATCTCGTGGCGGTTTTCGTTGATCGGGATACTGGTCGGTGGCACCGCCATCCTTGCAGCATTTGTCGAGCAATTCATCTGGCCTGTCATTCTACTGGCGCTTATCCTGTTGGTCGTCGCCATTTTCTGGGAGAGGCACAGGCATAGGCAGGCCCGTAAAAAGGAATCTCTGACTCCTGGATAATGGCTTATTTCGGAGCGCGCACTTGGATTGTCCGGCCAGTAATAAGGTGCAAACCAATTTCGATCATCAGTGACAGGGCGAAAAATCCGGCAACCCATACCAGTAGCATTGGCGATTTTTGCCCCAGATAAATACCCGAAAGTATAATCGCGAACAGATTGACCAACACTGCAAGTAAGACAAGCCACATAACAGCGCCGGTTTCGCGCAGAAGCCTTAAGTGTCCGATATGAACCGTCATATGGATAATCAAGGTGGAAATGGCACCGATGGCGGCAATCTGCGACAGATCCAGAAATACAGCCAGCAAGATGATGATCACGGAACTGACGACCAATCCCTCACGGCTATGGGCAACGGGTTTGCCGAAAAGAGCAGGAAGGTCGCCATATCTCGCCAGTTGATACGTCACGTTGGTAGCCGCGTAAAGGCTGGCATTTATGGCGCTGGTGGTCGCCAAAAGGGCTGCTAGAGAAATGATAACAAAGCCTGTTTGGCCAAAGATGGGCTTTGCGGCTTCGGCCAGGGCAAAATCCTTCGCTGCGATGACTTCATCAGTGGTAAGATTGCCAAATACGGCCAGTGACACCGTCACATATAGGATCATTACCAGACTAATGGCCGTCATAATTGCCCGCGGCAGGGTGCGAGCCGGGTCTTCCATATCTTCCGCGGCATTTGTGATCACGCGAAAGCCTTCATAGGCGAAAAATGTAATCGCCAAGCTATAGAAAATTGTTGTGACAGGGGGGTAATCTGCCGGGGACAGGCGGGCGGGATCCATATAGATGATGCCGGCAATGGCAAAGATCACCAACACGCCCATCTTAACCGCAACAACCAGATTTTCCGCCAGCGCCATAGAACGGGCACCGTTTAGATTCACCAACATAAAAACAAGCACAATAGCTGCTGAAAATATTTCCACCAGAATGCCCGGTAATCCGGAAGGTAACAAAGTATAGGCATACGAGCCGAAGGTTCTGGCAATCAGGGAAATCGAGATAACAGACGAAAGATACATCATGACGCTCATCGAGCCGGAAAACAAACCTTTGCCATAGCCACGCACAAGATATTCAACCAGCCCGCCAGCGGACGGATAGCGCGCGCCGAGCCGCCCCATCGAATAACCACTCAGCAGCGCAATCAACCCACCCGCGACAAAGGATAGCCAAACCGCAGAAGAGGAAATTGCACCAGCCTGACCAAGAAGTGCGAATATCCCTGCCCCGACCATAGCCCCGATCCCCATAGCCACGGCCGACCAAAACCCAACGGTTTCACCGGATTTATGCATTTGATATTCCTTCTGGAGACAATTTATACCGCCATTTTATTGATTACGTTTGTTTGTCCACGGCATGTGGTTTTCAACTTTCTTGAGCAACATTTCCAGCTTCTTGATCGTTATCTTGCCATTATCCGTAGCAATGATCCCGGCCTGTCGCCAATGCTGAAGCTGGCGGTTGACGACGGTTCGCACGCTTCCAATCATCTGGGCCAGGTTTTCGTGGCTCATGTCGTTTATCAGGTGAATGCCATTATGCCCGCCTTCCTCAATATGCTGGATAATCAAGTGCGCTAATCTGGTTTCCGTATCATGAAGAGCCAAGTTGGTGGCCAAATCTTCCAGATGTGCAACCATCTTTCCCAGATAGGGAAGAATAGCGTGATTGAATTCTGGATATCGGGAAATCCATTTGCAGACCTCGGATTGCGGCACAGCCAACAAAGAAACGTCGCTATAGGCTTCAAACACTGTTTCATCCGAGGGTTCGTGCAACAGCTTTAGAACATCGAACATGTCACCGGGGCCAAACAGAAACAGGGTTACTGCGCGGCCGGTTTCGACATTGATGCGCACCGATTTGACGTGTCCCGACACAATGAAAAATATTGTGTCGTTAATATTTTGCGAAAGGACACTCCGCCCTTTCTGCCAGGTTTCGCGGGAACAGGCTGAAAGAACTTCATGTTGTTCAACATCATCCAGTTGTTCAAAAAACACCGAGTTCAGAATAGCTGGGCTAGTTTCTGTTGATACCATTTTATTCTCTCTGAGGTTGTGCGCTTTAAGTGCAAGACTTCCTTCATCCCTGTAAAATTATCCATCCAATCTAGTTGAACACCCCGCGTCAAACAAGCGCGATAGATGTAGCCAACCTTTCCGCAGAATTACAAATCTTTCACGTGTGACTCAGGTCGCAGTTTGCCGTTTTCCAGCGCAGTAAGTCTGATCCCGCCCGCTGGTTTCGCTTTCGGTCGTTTTGTGAAGGGAAGCCTTGTCTGAAAAACATACTATGAAAAGGATACTGCTATGAAAATCAACAATGTAAAACGCGCAACCCTTGGCCTGGCCATCGCCACCGGTTTTGTTGTCTCGACAATGGCGCCCGCAATTGCTGAACAAAAAACAACAACCGATCCCGTGATTGCCGCGTCCGGGAAAACCGCGGAATCCGAAGCCTTGGCAACCAGAATGTCCGAGTCCGGATATCTGGCTATGCGGGCCATCACAGGTGCCCGTATCGCTATTTTCAATGACAAACCCGAGCTTGCCAAACAGTTGGTTAATTCTGCTGCCGAGTATCTGGATGTCGTTGCCAAGGATGATACCAAATATATGGTGTCTGAAGGATTGGCCAAATCTGGCCCGACCTCAAATGATCTGGTCCCGATTGACGGGTCTTTGTTTGTGGCGGATGCAATTGTTTCCACACCAGAAAAAGAGCAGAAACTGGCAGACGCCAACGAAAAGCTGAAATCCGGCGATAGCAAAACCGCGATCGAAACGCTGAAACTGGCGGACATCGATGTCAGTATGCAGCGGGTTTTGATGCCGGTCAGCGCCACAATCGAGGATGTCAAAGCGGCACAAAATCTATTGGATAACGATCAATTCTACGAGGCAAACCTGGCTTTGAAGGCCGCAGTTGACCGCCTTGTGGTTGATACGATCGACATTTTCCAGCCAGAATAACTTTGGCTGAAAATGTTGCCAGGCCCGTTCCCCATACCACTTGCGGGCCGTTGGTTGTGTCAGGTTGCCTTGGCGGCCTGACACGATCAATTTCGCCCGTGCTCCTGCCCGCAATATTCAGGGGTTTGGGTGATATATTTCGCGAAAAACTAGAAAACTGTGACTTGGGTGACAGCCAGCTTTGAAACTTGAGCATAGAACCAACCAATACCGGTGATGAAGCATTCGTATTTTGGTGATGGAAATGCGGACTGGCGAACACCCGTATCAGGCGGAGACGCCCCACTTTCTCAATCACGCCCGGGATATCCGAGCGCCCTAAATATGGAGAAGAATGATGAAAGACAAGAACAGTTGCGTTGCAATTTACAACACGCATGACGAAGCCGAACAGGCCATCAAAGATTTGCAAAAAGCCGGTTTTGACATGAAGAAATTGTCGATTGTCGGCAAAGGGTATCACACCGAAGAAGAGCCTCTTGGATATTACGATGTTGGTGACAGGGTAATGTTCTGGGGCAAACAGGGCGCATTCTGGGGCGGCCTGTGGGGTTTGCTTATGGGGGCCGGTTTCTTCTGGATCCCTGCATTTGGTCCACTGGTGATTGCCGGTCCTATATCCTCTGCTTTCATTGGCGCGTTGGAAGGTGCTGCAATTACCGGAGGCATGACCGCATTAGGGGCCGCCATCTACAGCATCGGCATTCCGCGTGAAAGCGTGATCAAATACGAAACCGCTGTAAAGGCCGACCAATTCCTGTTGATTGTGCATGGCACACAGGAAGAAGTTAAGCGCGCCCGCGACATTCTGAAAACCAGTTGCAGCGACGTTACCGTGCATCTTGCTGCCTGATAAATCATGAGCCAGACGGCCAGCTAAAAAGGCCATCCAAATTCGATCAACAGACCAAATAATGGCCCGAGCAATTCCGGGCCAAACCATTCGTGTTGCCAAATTCTCAAAAGGAGAAAAACCATGTCGATCAAAGAAACTGTAAGTGCCGGAGTCAAGAAAATTGCCGAATCCGGCAAGGATGTTAACGCCAAAACGATCGCTTTCGTTAAGAAAAGCTTTCACCAAACCCACGAGGCCTGTGACAAGAGCGGCGCCTCGCTGGAAAAAGCGACAGAAGAAACCCTTGCGGGTGTTGCCGCCGGATTAAAATCGGCAGGCCACGAAACCGGTCATCTTATTGGCAAGTGCGCGCAGGCGATCAGCGATGATACCCGCAAAGCGACCGAAGCATCGCTTGTTGCAGCCCGCAAGGCGGCTGACGACGCAAAATCCACCTTGGCCGCAGCGACAAAGAAAGCGCTGGAGCACAGCAAGGAAGGCGTCAACAAGGCCGAGGAAGACGCCCGCGCCGCGATGACGTCTGCCTATGCCGATCTGCACAAGAAAATCGATCAGGCCGAGGCGCACCTAAAGGACGTGGCGACAGGAATAAACGCCTACGCCAAATCTGCTGCGCATGATCTGGATGCGGCCAGCCACAAGGCCCTACATGACGCCGCGCATCAAACCCAAGCAGCACTTGTCGCGTTGGAAAAAGCGACCAAAGAGCACAGCAAAAATCTACTGCACCATAGCGAGAAAAAGCTTTCGCAGTGGCTGGGCAGCCTAAAGACCAAATTGGACCATCTGCGCGATAAGGCGTGAGAAATACAACCTGACTACAACCTGATAGGAAAGACCATGACAGACAAGAACAGTTGAGTAGGCATCTTCGAACACATCAGGAACCCGAACCGGCGACCAAGGATCTGGGTAAAGCTGGATTCGACATGAAAAGCTATCGGTCGTCGGTAGAGGCTATCACAGCGAAGAAGACGTGATTGGCTATTACAACATCGGTGATAGGGTCAAGTTCTGGGGAAACCTGTGGGGCCTGTTGCTGGGGTCGGCATTTTTCTGGATGCCTGACGTGCCTAAAGACTGAAATCAAACATTCGTCGCCCACTTGTCTCATGGTGCGTAAAACCTCGGCATTCCCAATAACTATCCCCGGTTAACAATTAGCCGGTGTAAAGGTTTGGCACCACTCTTATATACGGATATTCACATATACGCTTTACAATATATTCGATATACCATATATAAAACCTATGGAACAAGTTGAAACATTTCGCCTGCTGAGCGACGAGACAAGATTGCGGACTTTGGCGCTTATGGTAAGCGAAAAAGAAGTG
>WFNH01000115.1 GCA_015488685.1 Marinosulfonomonas sp. | reverse complement strand
CTGTTATTCCCGGAGCAGGTAGAGGCTATTCTATCCTGGCTAGATCGCGACCGGATTGCTACGCTGGCGGATCATGCCGGTTTCTGGGGGCCGGTGTTGATAATTCTGCTGATGACAGGCGCCGTGGTTTTCAGCCCGATCCCCAGTGCTCCGATCGCTTTGGCTTCGGGGGCGGCCTATGGTCATATCTATGGCGCTATATATGTTTTGATCGGGGCCGAAGCAGGGGCCATGATTGCCTTTTTCCTGGCCCGCTATTTTGGTCGTGATGCAATACAACGATGGCTTGGCGGCAAACTGACTGGCCTTGGATTTCTGGGAACGCAAAGCATGCTGATGTGGCTTGTTTTTGCCAGCCGGTTGATGCCGTTCATGTCGTTTGATCTGGTCAGCTATGCAGCAGGATTAAGCAATCTTGTGTTCTGGCGGTTCGCACTTGCAACCCTCGCTGGGATTATACCTGCCAGCTTTTTGCTGGCCCACTTTGGCGGCGAGATGGCGCAGAACGGTTTGACCGGTAGCGGATTGTGGATTGCACTGGGGTTGGGGGTTGCCACTGGCGCACCCGTTATCTGGGCAATGATTAGATCAGAAAATCACCGGTAAACTGTCAAAAACTATTTTGCCAAGACGTCTTGACCTTCTAGTTACTGGAGGGATTACATTTACTCAAAGCCCGCTTTCACCCCGCTTTCACAAGGGAAACGCAATGAAAAATTCGCATGAAAAACACGCCGATCACAAAGCCCACGCACATGGCGATCCGAACATGGCAACCGGAGAGGGGGCAGTGACCGATCCGGTTTGCGGAATGCAGGTCGATCCCGATGCCGGAAAACCAAACGAGATATGGCAGGGCCAGTCATTTCATTTCTGCAGCGATGGCTGCCATGATAAATTCAATGGTGATCCCTATTTTTACGCCAGTGGCAATATCCAGCGAAAAAAGAATGTGGCCGAAGGGGAAACGGATTACACTTGCCCGATGCATCCGGAAATCGTGCAGAAAGGTCCAGGTGCATGTCCGATCTGCGGTATGGCGCTGGAACCGATTACCGCCACCGGTGACGAGAAAAACGAAGAGCTGGAAGACTTCACCCGCCGCATGTGGATCAGCGCGGCTGCTGCGGTGCCCTTGGTAATTCTGACAATGGGACCATTTGTCGGTTTGCCAATCCGTGAATGGATCGGAGAGAAAACGGCAATCTATCTGGAATTCATTCTGGCCACGCCGATTGTTCTTTGGGCGGCAAAGCCGTTCTTTGTTCGCGGCTGGACCTCGATCCGCACCATGAATCCCAATATGTGGACCCTGATTTCACTTGGGGTGGCAGCGGCCTATTTATACAGCCTTGTTGCAACATTTCTGCCGGGCCTTTTCCCCGAGGCCTACAGCAATGGCGGCAATGTTGGCACTTATTACGAAGCCGCAGTTGTCATTGTCACCCTGATCTTTGTCGGTCAGGTGCTTGAGTTGCGCGCCCGTGAGCGCACGGGTGACGCAATCAAGGCATTGCTGGACCTTGCGCCCAAAATGGCAAGGCGAATCCTGCCGGACGGGCAGGAATATGATGCTCCGCTGGAAAATATCCTTGAAGGTGATCGTTTGCGCGTGCGCCCCGGCGATGCCGTTCCGGTGGATGCAGTGGTAATCGAAGGCACAAGTTCTGTAGATGAAAGCATGTTGACAGGCGAGCCGGTTCCTGTGGGAAAAGGCCCCGGAGATCCGGTGACCGGCGGAACCATCAACAAAAATGGCTCGTTGATCATTCAGGCTGCGCGTGTGGGGGCGGATACCGTGTTGTCCCAGATTGTTGAAATGGTGGCTGGTGCAAAACGTTCGCGCGCGCCGATACAAGGGTTGGCTGACAAGGTTTCAGCGATTTTCGTGCCTTTGGTGGTCTTTATTTCGGTTCTTGCCTTTGTTGTCTGGTTTTTCTTCGGGCCGGAACCTGCGCTGATCTTTGCTGTTGCCTCGGCCGTTTCGGTTCTGATCATCGCCTGCCCATGTGCACTGGGTCTGGCCACGCCAATTTCCATCACCACGGCGGCCGGGCGGGGTGCGCAGGCCGGAGTGCTGATCAAGGATGCCGAGGCACTGGAACGCATGGCTGCGGTCGACACCCTGATCGTTGACAAGACCGGCACTTTAACCGAAGGCAAACCGAAACTGACAGATACAGTATCACTTGACGGTACAGATGACGGTGATCTTCTTGGCCTTGCGGCGGCCCTTGAAAAGGGTTCCGAGCATCCGCTGGCCGAAGCAATCGTTGCAGGCGCCGAGGACCGCGGGTTGAAAGTCGGTGATGCCGAAGGGTTTCAGGCAATCACGGGAAAAGGTGTGCACGGGCAGGTAAACGGCAAGGATGTCGCACTTGGCAACATGGCTATGATGACCGGGCTGGGCCTGTCGACAGACATTGCCGACCAACAAGCCAATGCGTTGCGCGAACAAGGTAAGACAGCAATGTATGTGGCCATTGATGGCAGGCTGGCCGGAATTGTAGCTGTTGCCGATCCAATCAAGGAAAACGTTGCCAGGACGATCAAATCCCTACACAGCGTTGGTCTGCGGATCATTATGGCGACGGGCGATAATGAACGCACCGCAAAAGCAGTGGCCAGCCAGCTGGGTATTGACGAAGTGCGTGCAGGCGTGCTGCCCGAAGACAAGAAGAACCTTGTCGAGGAATTGCGCAATGCCGGACGCTTGATCGCGATGGCGGGTGACGGGGTGAACGATGCTCCGGCGCTTGCGGCTGCCGATGTGGGTATTGCCATGGGCACTGGTGCAGATGTTGCAGTCGAAAGCGCGGGTATCACATTGCTGGGCGGGGATCTGTCAGGCATCGTACGGGCGCGCAGACTGGCCAAGGCGACATTGCGAAATATCAAGCAAAACCTGTTCTTTGCCTTTGCGTATAATGCCGCCGGCGTGCCTGTGGCCGCGGGTATCCTGTATCCGCTGACCGGCACTTTGCTATCGCCTATGATCGCTGCCGCAGCAATGAGCCTGTCTTCTGTCTCAGTGATCAGCAACGCACTTCGTCTGCGGAAGGTTGATCTCTGAGCGTTTGGCGAAAGGGGCCGCTCTGTCATCCGCACAAAACCAATGTGAGCATCAATTTCGGCACGGTGTTGCCGTGCAGGACAGGGCAGGGGGGATATGGCGGAATGTCGGTGTTATCTGGCACCGGCGGCCTTTAGTATTTTGGTCATCAGGCAAAAGCCGGTCAGGCCCGCAATCGTCAGGTTCGCCCCGACAAACAGGGTTAGCCAAAGCCAGCTCATGGCGCCAAGGTTTGCGGCTCCGCTCATATGTGCCAATCCAAGGCTGACCAGTATAAATAGACCTGCAAACATCATTGTTAAACGTTGTGCACTCATAGTTATCTCCCTTTCGAGTTTAGTTATTAATTGGTTAATAGTAGCTGTGGCTATTGCAGGATGCAGTATTATCTTTGTTTAGCCCCAATTGGAAATGGGCGGCATAGAGCACCTATGCCGCCTTATTTGTATGTTTAAGGCTGCACACCAAGTAACCCGCCGGTAATTTTTCGCGCGACAGGTGCCAGAAAGAAAATCGTCGGTGTGCCGATGACATAGGCCACAATAAATGCCCGCCCCCAATTCATAACAAAATTGGAGCTAAATCCCAAGTTAACTGCCGTAATCACAAAGGTCATCAATGATATCATCAATGCCCCCATGATCAAAGAAAACAGCAGGTGGAATTTGATATGTGGTTTCATGATTTACTCCTTAGTTCACAGTTTTTGTAAGATTAGAATGCGAGTTTCCAGATCATCTTCGCGGCAAGTAACAGCAGCAGAAATGCAATCAGTTTCTTGACATGTGATGGCTTTAGATTGTTGTGCATTATCCGCCCCCCCAGATACCCCCCGAACATGGCAGCTACAGCGACGACCGCCAGTAGTGGCCAATCCATTTTTGTGAACGAGAGATATGTGAAAAATGCACCGGCTGATGAAAACGGGATTACAAAGCTAATGGCACGCGCCGCTTTTTTGGCATCAAACCCGAGCAGGATAAGCGCAGGCATCATCAGTGATCCGCCACCAACGCCCAACATACCGGAAACCACCCCCACGCATCCCCCGATAAGATATAACACCCAGGGGCGATCATAGGTCACGACAGTGCTGCGTTTGGAGAACAGCATCAAGAATGCGGCGACAATCAGGAACGCAACCAGCATGACCTCGATTACTTCGCGCGCCACATATTGGCTGGACCAGGCACCGACCGGGGTTGCGATCAAAATCGAGATCACCAACGGAACGGCAAACCCGATTTCAAGCACACCACGCCGGAAATTCATGATCGAAGCCGTGACGGTCGAGGTTGTATTCACAAACAGCCCCAATGCCTTTGCAAGGTTCAGCGGCATTTCAAGCATCGAGAAAACCGGAACCAATCCAATCGCGGAACCAACACCGCCCATAGCAAAGACCGTGGATAAAACAAGCGTAAGCCCGAAATATATGCTGTAATCGAACAGGGTCACTGTAGCGGCTCCAGATTAAACGCAGCAGCCGGGCCACCCTTTAGTTTATCGGTTAAGCCAAGCAGCCCGCCATTCAGATATTTTGCATTAAACCCTTTCGCAGCAAGGTATCCACGCACAATGTTGGAGCGATCCGAATTCGGGCAGGCAATAACCAGCAACCGGTCCCGCGGGAGTTCCTCAAGGTGCTCTGGTATCTCGTCAGCGGGGATTTGTTTGCCGAACCCCATCTTCCATACACGGGTTTCCGAAGGAACGCGAATATCGATGAATTCACAGGCACCTTCGTTCCATTGGGTCAAAAAATCATCGATACTGATGCGCACATCTTTCATATGCGCGGGCACGGCCTGAGATGGCAAAGTTTCTAGTTTGCTCATTGTTCTTTTCCTTTAAAAAGTTCCATATAATCTCGGGCCAGTCCGCCGCGAAGATGATCAACAAGCCCTAACATTCCGGCGGTGAAATACCGTGATGAAAAGCCTTTCATCGTTAGATACAGGCGCGCGATCTCGGCGCGGTCATAGTGGGGACACATGGCAACGATGGTTTTTGTGCTGTCAAGTTCGTCCAGCCGGTCAGGCAGTTCGTTCAGCGGGATGTGCTGGCCAATTCCGACAGACCACGCCGCATATTCCTCGGGAAACCGAATGTCGATCACCTGAATTTCGTCGCGCGCATAAAGATCAAGCAGTTCATCAAGGCCGATTTTCATCGCCATCCGCTCGGTGTAGTCAAAATCGCGCAGGTAGGTATCAAAATCACGCTCGACTAGGGCGCTAGTTTGTTGCTTAGTCATGTTGTTTCCTTACTTTGTGGGGATATACAATTTGGCCCAAGGTTTTATCAGCCTTCATTGTGCATCCCTTTGATTAAGCGAGTGAATTTGACGGGCACTGCCCGCCGGCCACCTCGAGTTGCAAGGTGGTGTGTTCAATATCGAACCGGTCATGCAGCATATTGGCGATTGTCAGGCGCAGGTCCTCGGTTTTGCCCAGCGGCTGATCGGGCAGTTCGATATGGGCCTCGAAATGAATGTCATGTTCGGAAACCTGCCACAGATGGGTGTGATGGATACCAGCCACGCCATCGGTTTTGGTGATGGCCTCGCGAACCTCTTGCAAGTCCATGCCGTGCGGGGCGGCCAGCAGGATTGATTCCATCGCTTCCCACAGGATCGCAACGGATTCCTTCAGCACATAAATCCCGATCAGGACGGTCAGCAGGGGATCAATCCATGTGATTCCCCATAACCAGATTGCCAACCCGCCAAGGATCACCCCGACACTGGAAATCGCATCCGACAGCAGGTGAAGGTAGGCCGCGCGCAGGTTCATACTGCCCGCCGCGCCGCGTTTCAGCAGCACTGTGCCCAGCACATTTGCCACCAGCCCGACCAGCGCGACAGTTACCATTATTCCGCCGCTGATCGGTTCGGGGGTTTGAAACCGTTGCCAGGCTTCAACAAACAGGTAGATGCTGATCGCCACCAGTGTCCCTGCATTGATCGTAGCTGCCAAGACCTCGGCGCGTTTTAACCCGAAGGTATGGCGGTCTGTGCGGGCGCGGGCATTCAAACGGATGGCAACCCATGCGATAACAATCGCGATGCCGTCACTGAAATTGTGCAACGCATCCGAGATGAGAGATAGCGAGCCCGAGAGCAGCCCGCCGATCACCTCGGCAACTGTTATAATAACATTCAGTGCAATCACCAACGCAAGGCGACCGCCGGTTTCGGGGGGGGCATGATCATGTGCCATATTTTATTTCCTTTTAATCAACTCATTGCTACATCAAAAAGCCAGCCAACCGCGGCCGTTGCGGCCATCGCTGCCGCACCCCAGATGGTGACACGGGCGATGGCTTTTCCAACGGGTGCGCCGCCGGTTTTGGCCGAGACAAAACCCAACAATCCCAACACCAGTACCGAGGCAACTGTTGTTGCCAAGATGATGCTGTTCAACGGTACAAATATTACGGCCGCCAAGGGCAGGGCTGCCCCGGTGGAAAACGTGGCTGCCGAAGCCATTGCCGCTTGCACGGGACGGGCTTTGGATAGGTCGGTTATGCCAAGTTCGTCCCGTGCATGGGCTTGCAAAACGTCTTTGGCTGTTAACTCTTTGGCGACCTCCATTGACAGCTCGGGTGAAATACCTCGTGCCGCGTATATTCCGGCAAGCTCCTGAAGCTCGCCATCCGGGTCAGTCTCCAGTTCGCCACGCTCGCGCGCGAGGTCGGCATTTTCACTATCGGATTGCGAAGAGACCGAAACATATTCACCCGCCGCCATCGACATGGCCCCGGCAATCAGTCCGGCAACGCCGGCCAGCAAAATCTGGGTTTGCGAACTGCCCGCGGCGGCAACACCAATGATCAGGCTTGCGGTCGAAACGATCCCGTCATTTGCGCCCATCACTGCGGCGCGCAGCCAGCCAATGCGGGTTACATAATGATTTTCTCTATGCATGGCGGCGGCCATGGCGTGGCGAGGTCATTTTTCTGCCCTTTCGATCGTGCCGTTCAGGTTCGTGACCTCGGCAATCGTGTTCGAGATGGTTCCATATTTTCGGATGTTTTTGTGCAATAGCGCGATGCGCTGGTCGCTTTCATCGGTGTCAATGGTGATTTGATAAGTGATTTCCTCGATTCTGGGCGGGATATCCTGCCGCACGCCGTGCAGTTTGATCTGCGCGCCGCGCATGTCGAAATTGATCATCGGGATGATCCGGTTCATCGATTTCAGCATACAGGCCCCAACCGCCGCCAACAGGAGTTCGGCCGGATTGAACGCATCCACCCGCCCAGCCATTTCGGTATCAAGAACCACGCTGGACTGTTTGGTCACTGCAAGTGAGTCTTCTCCGGTCCGGCTTGTAGCGATTACATCATATGTCATCTTGGTCATAGCGCGCTCCCTTCAGGCCCTTATGGCACAAATAAAAATTGCCAAATTCAGGATCATTAAATGCACCGCATCACCCGGATTTCTGCCAGCCGCAGACCGCAAGAAATTGTAAGCTGACCAACCGGTCAGCCGAGTAAGTGTCGCAAACATTGTTTTATCCTTGGTCTAGGCCGCTGCGTTTCGTTGCGGTCGGTTGTCCATATTATCCAGTCTAGTTTTGTCTTGCGTTAAAACCGGCTCCTGCGCCACGCTTTCCAACGCGGCCTCGATTGCCCGGTTTTGCCACCCCGCAAGGGAAGGGTTAATCCGGTAGAAAATCCACTGCGCATCGCGTCGCCCTTCAACCAGACCCGCATCACGCAAGGCGGATAAATGCCGCGATATTTTAGGTTGCGACAGTTCCATAGCTTCTACCAATTCACATACGCACACTTCTTTTTCGCTTACCATAAGCGCCAAAGTCCGCAATCTTGTCTCGTCGCTCAGCAGGCGAAATGTTTCAACTTGTTCCATAGGTTTTATATATGGT
>WFNH01000114.1 GCA_015488685.1 Marinosulfonomonas sp. | reverse complement strand
CCACAGATTGGCTCTGGACATACAACAACGACCGGCCCAACATGGCCATCGGCGGGATCACGCCCGCGATGAAACTGAAACACGCCGCGTAATTCTACGAGCGGACCCCATTAAAAATGGGGGGATTACCCCACCCAGCTCAGTATGATGGCGTTGCATCAGAAGCGAGCATAAATATGCTAAACGCGCCGCGGTAACCCTATAAGGAATGGGGGATTATCGTGACACAGGTCATGATCTAGGAAATTGCAAATGTCATTGATCTACTCTCAAACAGCCAAACAACATTACTTTCTTTACTTTGGGGTAGGCCCTCTTTCTGCTTAAGCTCATTTGCTGCTACTTTTATCGCCGATATGAGCGAATCATATGTTTTCGGAAGGCCATTTTCCTCTGAAAATCTAGCTATATCCAGCAGAATATCTGTCACCCAAATAGTATCTTTCATTTAGAATCTCCTTCCTAGTTCATCTACATTGTTTAAAAGCATAGGCGCAAATTATGGTAAATAAATTACTAATTCTCACGTATAAATATACATTATCTGCAGTAAAGCACAGCGCAACCATAAATTATGATTTGACGATCGTGAACTGCCCCCTAAGATAAGATTCCTCCTATTCCGTGCAGTGTTCGCAACCCGCTGCACTTGCCCCCACGCTATACATATGAAAGCTCCGCGGGGCATTCGGTTGCTAAACTTGAGAGGTGGTCGCGGAAATTCGGACCAGTTGTTAAGATGGATCGACTAATGAGGAAGACGATTCAAAATGACGAAACGAAAGAACCATTCTCCCGAATTCAAAGCCCGGGTTGCGCTTGAAGCCATTCGCGAAGAAATGACGATGGCGGAGCTGGCGAAGAAGTATGGCGTGCATCCAACGCAGATCGGAACGTGGAAACGGGCGGCTATTGAAAATATGGCCACGGCGTTTTCCAGACTGGGCCGTGACCCGGATCGGGTTGATGAGGCACAGATCGAAAAGCTGCATTCCAAAATCGGCCAGCTTGTGGTGGGGCGGGATTTTTTAGCCAAAGCCTCGCATCAGTTGCTCGGGAAGCGAGGCAAAAAATGGTGAGCCGTGAGCATGATTTGAATGTGCGGCGGCAATGCGGGCTGCTTTCGCTGGCACGTTCGAACCTGTATTACCAGCCGAAGGGCGAAAGCGCCAAAAATCTGCGGTTGATGGCAATAATCGACAAGCAGTTCTTGCAAACGCCGTGGTATGGATCGCGGCAAATGGCCCGTTACATGCAGCGGCAAGGCCATAAATGCGGCCGCCACAGGGTCCGCCGTTTGATGCGGCTGATGCGTCTTGTGCCAATCTACCAGACGCCCAACACGAGCAAGAAGCATCCGCAGCACAAGGTCTACCCGTATCTGCTGCGAGACTTGGTGATTGATCGGCCAAATCAGGCTTGGTGCGTCGACATTACCTACATTCCGATGCAGCGCGGGTTCCTGTATCTGGTGGCGATCATGGACTGGCACAGCCGCAAGGTTCTGTCCTGGCGGCTGTCGAACAGTATGGAGGCGGATTTTTGCGTCGAAGCCCTGAAAGAGGCCATGGTCAGATACGGCAAGCCCGGGATCATGAACAGCGATCAGGGCAGCCAGTTCACCGGTTTTGAGTGGACACAGGCGCTGAAGGATGCCGAGATCAGGATTTCCATGGATGGGCGTGGCCGCTGGGTCGACAACCGTATGATCGAACGGCTCTGGCGGTCCCTGAAATACGAATGCATCTACATGAATGCCTTTGAAACCGGCTCGCAAGCCCTCGCCGGGATCGGGAAATGGCTGGCCTACTACAACGCCGAGCGCCCGCACTCCCGGCATGGAATATTGACGCCGGACGAGGCTTATGAAAGAAAAACAGAACCAGTGAGATTGGCAGCCTGAATGAAACCATGATCCATCTTAAATTGGCTGCTAACTGGTCGAAAATGTAGGACCACCTCTGATTACCCCGCGACCACCTTTCAGATTATATTTTGCGGGGGAAAAAATACAGAATTAGTGCGATGATAAAAAGGGCGATCGATCCTTTTATTAAGCCAATAGGGCCATACCAAAGTGCTGTAGTGAGATGTAGAACAAGCATAACGGCGAGACTCGTTTCTACCCCCCCAGCATAAGTTGATGATAGTTTTCGCAATGTTTTATCGGAGAATTTGACAATCATCCCAAATAATATCCCACCCAAAACGACGCCAAACAATCCGAAGTTCCAATAAAGAACTGAAGCCAGATGCATGCCGCCATTATAAGAGTATCCATGGTCTTGATAGATTTTACTTTCAGTGATTCCAATGGGCCATGTAGCTATTGGAAACGACTCAAGCCCACTTAATTTATCTGATAAATTTAAATCTATTATTCCTATTGTTGATAGAAATATATTTGCTCCCCCTCCTGCCATTGTATAGTAGTGATATATAGTAGCATTAGATACTAAGCGGTCTCCAATTAGAAAATTTATTATTCCAACATTTCGCGCTTCTCCAACAAATATCAAGATTGCAAGAACAGAAACCCCTAGCAGTATTTGTTTGATGCTGATCCGTTGCACTCCGTAAATATAAACAAGCAACAATCCTAACCCCGCAACCATATTCCTTCGAGAAAAAAAGAGGGCAATAATAATAAAAACGATTAGAATTATGGGAATGATGTTATGGCGGTGATGGGTAAGAATACTTGCTAGAAGTAGAGCAATTGATAGATTGAAAAACTGGTGAACCAAAGAACTATATGGTGCTTCATGTAGTTTGATGTTGCCATAGGAGGTGTTTAATATTGAACCCGCTTCTAGAAAAAAGACTAACAACACTAAATTTAATCCAATTAACCCCCAAAAAAACCAGTCATTGAAATAGTAACTTGATAAAAAAAGCTTCTTTGTCGGCATCGGAAGAGAATACCCAAATCGAATTGAGAAAAAGAGAATCATAATTAGAAGCATTGCTGCAAGAATAAGCGGTGGTGTTTGCAGCTCGTAATTCATAGCAGTGAAATAGTCATATCCGGACATTATTGTCAGAAATGGTGTTAATGATGGGATGATGCATAGAAGCAAGGCAACAAAACCTAAGTCCATTTCCATACGAATGGCCTGCCTTAATAAAAGATAAATGAATACGAAAACAACCAGTGATATTGCGACCTTAAAAGGGAAAATATTTAGAACCAAATTAGCTAATTCAAGCAACATGCGTCAGGAGCCTTTACTCATAGATAAATGAAATCGTAAAATGATAGTTCGAACAAGCCCAGTACTTCCCAGATTGCGGGGCTGTTGAATTATGGTCAACGGGATAATTCATGCCCTGGCCTAGCCGGTTTTACCGTTGGCGTCCATATCCGCATCAGACCGGGACAGGATTTGCAGAACACGCAAGAAGATAATCGAATTCTTCAGAACCAGTATCAATAGATAGGCGATGGCAAATCCCATTGCGCCCCCCGCAAGACCACCAAAATAATAGGATGGCATCGCCAGCAGGAACGTCATGACAACCGTGCGCATCAGGAATTTTTCATTCCCGGTCATAGAAAGAAGCATACTGGAAGTGCCGGTCATTGCATTGAAAACACTACCCGCCAGATAAACATACAACAAGATGCGGCCGATTTCGGTATCCCCACCCACAAGGTTTAGCAATCTGTCGTTAAAGAAGATGATGAAAATGGAAATCGTCAGGGCAAAAATGGTCGCAAAACCTGACGCAAGCATGAAATGCCGTTTCAGCAATATGCGGTTTCCGTGATCCCGCGCGAAAAACCGGGCAACTACTGGGTCTGTGACGGTCAAGGCAAAGCCCGCCATCAAGCCTAGCCGTTCAGCAAGACGAAGGTGGCCAACTTCAATGTCGCTTAGAACCATGCCGCCGATGACCAACGCCCCCGCCTGACTAAGAAAAACCGCATTGGCAACGATCCAGAACCACTTTGCGCCCTCGGTGGTTTGCGTGTGTTGCACGGGGGTTTTCGGAGTGTTGCAGTGTTCTATTCTGCGAACCAGAAAAAACAGGGCGGTGAAAACGGTCAAGCAGATCATGGTGTATAAAACGGAAATGGCAATGATCGAAACCGGCCCAACGGACCAATACATCAGGGCGATTGCAACAGTGGTCAGACCCGCCAAGCCGCCTGTTTCACATAGGGCCGCGATTGCGGGGTGCCCGGCTCCTCGCAGATACCCCACAAACAGCGAAACTCCGACAAGAAACGGCAACCCCAACATCAACAGGCGCAGCACTTCCATTCGGCTGTGGGATATCCCTGCCAGTTTGGCGATGATCAACACGGCAACCAGTACAGCAAGCGATGCTGTTAATGTGCGTATCAGATACCGGTGCAGCACCGGCAGCATGTTTCCTTTTGCCCCCCGCGCGACGCTGCGCGTCAGGACCATATCAAGCCCGTATCGAGAGAAAACCATAGAGAAATGCAAAACCGATAGTGCAAAGGCAAAGGCGCCCATTGCCGAAACACCGTTCAGTCTGGCAATGATCACACTAAGGGCAAGCCCCCCGAAAGCGGCTGCTGCCCGTGCAAGGAAGGCCGCGATAAAACTGATCGGTAGGGCCGCAATCTTCATTGCAACGGCCTATCTGAAGGCAACACATCACCGCAAAATGCGACTGGCCCCCATCCATGATGGGGAAAATGGGAAATGTCAGGTTCTAGTTGCCGCATACCATTGCCATCGGTTCACATACCATTCAGGTCAAAGAATTCTCTTTTCGGTGAAATACTTGGCCAAATCCTCGGCCGTCATTGCCGGTTCCACCGATGAATTATAAGGCCTGTCCGCCTTTTGGCGTCCGACCGAGATTGGATAGAGCTCTTCATAATCACCGGCCAGCGCAGGCAGTACGACAAAGAAATCACCTGTTTCCCATGTCCGGCGGACCTCTTCGTCGTTCATCAGTTCTTCGTACATTTTCTCGCCGGGTTTTGCGCCAATTTCGGTGATCTTGACCGGATTGTCGCCGCTTAATGCCTGCACCATGTGGGTTGCAAGATCTTCAATCCGGGCAACGGGCATTTTGGTAACGAACACTTCGCCACCAGTTGCCATAAATGCGGATTGCAAGACCAATTTGACTGCCTCTTCCAGCGTCATGATGAAACGGGTCATGCTGCGATCAGTCAGGGTGACTGGTCCGCCGGATTCGATCTGACGCTTGAACAGGGGCACGACTGAACCGCGCGATCCCAGCACATTGCCAAAACGGGTCGAGGCAAAAACAGTTTTGCTGTTACGATTGTTCAGACTGGCCGCCGTCATCAGACGTTCGCCCATCAGTTTGGATGTGCCCATTACGTTGGTCGGGTTTACCGCCTTGTCGGATGAAGTGAAAATCACCCGTTCAACCCGGTTGGCAAGGGCCGCATCAATGACGTTCTGGGTGCCTTCGATATTGGTGCGGATGGCTTGCGCGGGGCTGTCTTCGCACAGGCCGACGTGTTTCAATGCGGCAGCGTGCAGGACAATTTCAATCCCTTGCATCCGTTGCGTCAGGGCCTCGCGGTCACGAATGTCTGCTAGATAGCATCTGACGGCCCCGCCGGCTTTGTATTTCTCCTGCAGAAAGAAAAGCTCGGTTTCATTATTGTCTACACAGACAATCCGTTCGGCGCCCGCTTCCAGAACCTGACGGGTCAGTTCGGCGCCAACTGTTCCGCAGGCCCCCGTTATCAGGACGCTGCGCCCCTTGAAGTTTTTACGAATACTCATTTCCAGCTTACCCTTGGCATAATGCAGTTGGTGTCGATCCTGTCTTTTGCTTTGATAATGCGTTCCAGCATCGAGGCAACAACATCATCGGTCATATAATGTGGCTCCAGCCCCATTTCGATCAGACCGGAATGGACAGGGTTATAGTAATGCTCTTCCAACTCTTTGCGCGGGTTCGGGATGGATTTGATCTGGACATTCAGGCCCATGCTATCCCCCACCTTTTTCACCTTGTCTGCCAGCTCGTTGACGGTGAAGGTTTCGGTTAGCTGGTTGAATATCTTTAGTTTGCCTTCATCGGCAGGATTTTCTGCGGCAAGGCGTACGCATTGCAGCGTGTCGCGCAGGTTTAGGTAGCCACGGGTTTGTCCGCCGCCGCCATAAACGGTCAGCGGAATATCCGCCACGGCCTGAACCAGAAAACGGTTTACCACGGTTCCGAAAATGTCGTCGTAATGGAAATTCGGGCTTAGGGCTGGGTCCAGATCGGCCTGATCTGTCGACAACCCGTAAACCGGCCCTTGCATCAGGTCCGTCACACGCAGACCGTATGTGCGCACATAGAACCACAGCAGATCAGTATCCAGCACCTTGGTGGTGTGGTAAAGCGATCCGGCGGCGCGGGGGAACAAAAAGCGGCCCGTGCGCCCCTTGTGGTCAATGTCGATCCAGCCTTCTTCGATGTCGATATTCGGCGTGCCGTATTCGCCCATCGTTCCCAGCTTGACCAGATGTGCCTTGGGGGCATGTTCCAGCATGGCCCATATACAGTTGAACGTAACATCCAGATTATTCTTGAAGGTGCGGCGCGCCTCGGGGAAGCCACGCATCGAATAGGGGGCCGAGGGTTGTTCTGCATAGTGGATGATCGTATCGGGGGCTGTATCCCTGACCACATCCATCATGATGTCCGGATCCGCCAGATCACCGATGCGCACGGTAATTTCCTTGCCGGTCAGCGCGGCAAATTTCGCCGCCCGCTGTGTCAAAGTCGGGGTGGGAAGCAGGGCTTCGCTGTCGGTTTCCTCGGCGATGATCCGGCGAAGATAATTGTCGATGACGGTGACATCATGTCCGGCAGCGGCAAAATCCATTGCCGTTGGCCATCCCAGATATCCATCACCGCCCAGAATAAGAACTTTCATCGGTCACTCCTTCAAACTACGTAAATTAGATGATCAGTCATTGTTCTGCAAAAAAGCGCACGGTGCGGCGCAACCCTTCGTCCAGATCCATCTTTGGCGTCCAGTTCAACTGGGCCGCCGCTTTGCTGGTGTCAGAAAAGTTCCGCGCCACGTCACCGGCCCTTTGCTCACCATTGATCCACTTTGGCGCAATCCCTGTGACCTCTTGGATAGCGGCAACCAGCCGTTCGGTCAGCGCGCCGACAGTAGTTTCCGCCGAGGTGGCAATCTGAAAGGTTTCCCCGCCAACACCGGGGGTGGTTGCGGCGGCATAAACCGCACGGATTAGGTCGCCGATATAGATAAAGTCGCGGGTTTGCGACCCATCGCCATAGATTTCCAGTGTTTCACCCGCCATCGCCAGCTTGATGAATTTCGCCACCACCGAGGCCTTGCGGGTCGAGCCTTCGCCGTAAACATTGCCAAACCGCAACACCACTGACTCAACCCCGTAACAATGAAAATAGGCCGAGCAATACCCCTCGCCCGCCAGTTTCGAGGCGCCATAGGGCGAGGCAGGGTGCGCGGCCATTTCCTCGTGCAAGGGAGGGGTTTGAACCCCAAGCGGCGCGCCGGAGGACGCAAATACCATCCGGTCCAGCTTTTCATGGCGGCAGGCCTCGAGCGCATTCAGGGTGCCCATGACGTTGGTGTGGCAATCGCTATAAGGATCCTCGACAGAGGGGGCAACGCCGGTATTTGCGGCCAGATGGATCAGTATATCGGCTCCGGCAGCAGCGGCGCGCAAATGGTCGGCCTCCAGAATATCGCCTTTGACCAGGGCCAGATCGGCAGACCAGTCGGACAGATTGTCATCGGACAGTTCGATAAAAGACGCTTCTCCGGCCAGATCTTCGCGGGTTCCGACGCTCAGGTTATCATAGACCCTTATCTTGTGGCCGCCCTCGGTTTTCAGGTGCCGGATCAGGGCGCGGCCGATAAATCCGCATCCGCCTGTGATAATCCACTTCATTTTACGATCCTACTCTTGCTCTGCACTGCGGCCTCATAGGCCGCTATATGCCGTTCTATACAGGTTTCAAGCGAGAATTTGTCGCGTGCCCGCCGTTGGCCGTTTTGCGCCATTTGCCGATAAAGGTCTGTGTCATCCAGCAGGGTGGCGACAGCATGCGACATTGCTTTTGTGTCGCCGTTTGGCACGACAATGCCCGCCGCATCCTCCCCTTGCCCCAGCATTTCCTTAGCCCCGCCAACATCGAAGCTGACCACGGGTAGGCCGATGGACATCGCTTCCAGCAATGACATTGGGCTGGCCTCGGAATGCGAGGTCAGCAGCAACAAATCGCTATCGGTCAGCAGGCCAACCGTGTCTTTGATAAAGCCGGGGGCCTCAAAACTGTCGGCCAGCCCTTTGGTTATGATCCGCTCCAGCAGGGGTTCCCAATAGGCGCGCTGCCCGTCCAGAAATCGACCGGCAGCAATGCCACGGGCCGGTATGCCTTGCTGTTTCAGGTCCAGCAGAACATCAATGAAACGGTCATGCCCTTTGATCCAGTTCCAGTTGCCGACAAGTGTCAGTTTTGGTTGCCGGTCCGGCACTTTGCCGGTGTCACGCGCCTTGAAGCGATGCACATCAACTGGCGCAAAGATCACGCGCGGGTTGGCCCCCATGACGCCATAATGTTCCCCGACGCGGGTGGCAGCGATGACAATTTCACTGGCAACCAGCCGCACCAATCGCCCCAATATGCGGGATAATCGGGGGCCGAAAACCGTATCATTCAGATGCCAGACAACCGGAACACCCGCCAGCCGTCCGGCGATGGCGGGTATGGTATCAAAGGCGCCGTTCACATGAATGACATCCGGCTTTTCCCGCCGCAGATAGCGAACAACCCTGAACAGGGCCAGCGGTGAGCCAAGGGCGAATTTCAGGAAAGCACCGATCTTGCGGGGCATGACCGGTTTGGAAATGGCCAGTTGATCAACCGGTATGTGTTTTTCGGCCAGATAACCGGACGCGGTTCCTTCGCCTTTTGGGAAGGTAACGCGAATGTCGAAACCCTGCGCCATCATATGCTGATAAACACTGCGCGCACGGATCGTCGGCCCGCCGATATTGGGGTCAAACAAAAAGCAGATGATCTTTAACGGGGCGTTCATTCGGTTCGGTTGTCCCGAATGCCGTCCCACTGGTTTGACAGTCGTGCGGTGCCCAGCAGCAGGTTGACCACACGTTCCGATGTGTTGGGTATGCAGTAATCGGCCGGAACGGGGTGGGGCTGACCGGATTGTTCGCGCGCGGCAAAGCTTCGGGTGATGGCATCAATCCCGTCCAGCATCGTATCACGATACAGCCCCGTCATAATGATACAGCCTACATCCAGCGCTTCGGGGCGTTCAATGGCATCGCGCGGGGTGATCGCAGGAAAGCCAAGGATCGAGGCCTCTTCGGCAATTGTGCCGCTGTCGGAAACAGCGCAAAAGGCGTTCATTTGCAGGTGGTTGTAATCATGGAACCCGAACGGTTTTGCGTCCCTGACCAGCGGATGAAGCGGCAAGCCCAGCGCGTCCAGCCGTTTGCGGGTGCGCGGGTGGGTGGAAACGATAACGGGAAATCCGTATTGATCCGCCAGCGCGTTCAGGGTTTCCACCAGTGATGTCAGCCTTGCGGCGTTGTCTACGTTTTCCTCGCGGTGCAGGGATACGATGAAATATTTGCCACGCACCAGATCCAGCTTTGCCAGAATGTCCGAGGCCTCGATCCTGTCGCGGTAATGCTCCAGCACTTCGCGCATCGGGCTGCCTGTCAGGGTGATCCGCCGGTGTTCCAGCCCTTCGGCCAACAGGTGTCGGCGGGCGTGTTCGGTATAGACCAGATTGAAATCGGCGATGTGATCCACCAGACGGCGGTTGGTTTCTTCGGGCACGTTGCGGTCAAACGACCGGTTGCCGGCCTCCATGTGATAGACCGGTATTTTCAGACGCCGCGCCATGATCGCGGAAATGGCTGAATTGGTATCGCCAAGGATCACCACCGCGTCGGGCTTTTCCTGTTCCAGCACCTGTTCGGTTTTCTGCAAAATACCGCCCAGCGTTTCCCCGAGGCTACCGCCGCCAACCCCCAGAAAATGGTCGGGTTTGCGCACGCCCAGATCCTCGAAGAACACTTCGTTCAATTCGTAATCCCAGTTCTGGCCGGTATGCACGATAATATGGTCGCAATAGCGGTCCAGACGGTCCATGACCCGTGACAGGCGGATGATTTCGGGGCGGGTGCCAAGGATCGTCATGACCTTCAGTTTGTTTGCTTTGCTCATGGTAAAACCTTGTCTGCATAGGTGTCGGGATTGGCCGGATCAAACAGATCATGGGTCCAGAACAGGGTCAACAGATCGCCCTTGCCGATGTTTTCGATCGAATGGGTGTGCAGGGTCGGCATGTCGACCGGGGCAGGGGCGTCACCGGAAACGCGGTATTCCCAAACGGTGTTGTCCAGCACTTTACGCACCCTGATCATGGCGTCGCCCTGTATCACCAAAAACCGCTCGACCTTGTTCAGGTGGAAATGGTTGCCACGGGTGATGCCAGGTTTGGTGGTTGATAAAAACACCTGTCCGCCACCGCCGCCTTTGACGGCTTCAAACAGGGTGCCGCGGCTGTCGGTGTTCAGTTTCAGCGGGCGGGGCCAGCCATTAGGGTAGGTCGCCGCGCGGTAGGTGTTGAACAGGGCCAGATCAAAAGCATCCGCAAAATCGGGATAGATATTGGCCTGATAGCTGTCATGGAACCCTTGCAGTTTTGCCAGCAGTGCCGGAATGGTCATGGGCTGCGGGGTCGGGGCGATCTGGCCGGTGGTGCGGTTGATGATAGCATCAATCGCCGTTTGTGCCGCCACGCCTGCATGGAGCAGGTGCACCTTGCCATCGGGATTGATCTCGGGCGCCTGATTGTTGATCAACTGGTGGATCAGGGTCGCGGTGACGTTGTTATAAAACGGGCGCGCGGTTTCGCCAAAGATATGCGGCAAAACCAGATCAGTAAACGCGCGGCTGCCCTGCGCCAGAATTTCGGCGGCCCGTTTTTTGGAGCGCCCATAGGGGGTGTCCGACCCCGCGTGGGTCGAGTTTGCGTAAACGATATGAGGTTGCGCGCCTGCGGCCTGACAGGCCGCTATCAACCGTTCGGCAATCGCCGGATTGGCCGCTTCTACCACGTCGTCCGGTGCGCGGTTTACACCGGCAAAATGCAATACCGCATCGGCACCGGTTAGTGCGTTTTGCAATTGGGCATCATCGTCAAAACCGGCGTGGTCCAGCGGGACGATATCATAGGGGCTTGGGCCGCCTTTGAAACTGGCCGCGCAGTTTTCGGCGTGCAGGCGCGCGCAGGCGTGCCAGCCAATCAACCCTGCCGCACCTGTTACGACAACCCGGATCATTCCGCGCCTTTCCAGTCGGCAAGCTCGGCCTGAATTTCCGGCAGGGTCAATAGCAGGGATTTCACACCCTCTACATCCAGTTGTTCGGTATTGTGCGAATGGTAATCCGGTTGCTCGACTGTTTGCGTATCCCCTTCGCTATAGTATTTCTTGTAATTCAGATCGCGCTGGTCGGGCAGGATACGATAGTAATCCCCCATGTCCTCGCTGGTGATCAGCTCCTGTGCGCTGGCCAATGTCTCGTACAGCTTTTCGGCATGACGCCAGCCGATGATTTCAACGGGGTGATCCGGCACCCCGAACAGGTCCTTCAGCGCCACCACCAGATCGGCAATGGTCGAGGCGGGTGCCTTTTTGATAAACAAATCCCCTTGCCGTGCATGGCTAAAAGCGTGGTTCACCAGCGAAACACTATCGCGCAACGGCATCAGGAAACGGGTCATGCTGGGTTCGGTGACGGTGATCGGTTTTCCGTCCTTGATCTGGCGAACAAAAAGCGGAATTGCCGAGCCGCGCGAATACATGACATTGCCATAGCGGACAGTGGCGATCGTGGTCTTGGCTGTATTCCCCAGTTCCCGTGCAGCGGCCTGCGCGGTTTTTTCCATCAAGGCCTTTGACATGCCCATGGCGTTTACCGGAAATACAGCTTTATCGGTTGAAAGGCAGACAACATTGCGCACGTCCGCCGCTATGCCCGAACGGATGACATTCTCGGATCCAAGGATATTCGTGCGCACGGCCTCGTGCGGGAAAAATTCGCAGCTGGGAACCTGTTTCAGGGCCGCAGCATGAAACACACATTCCACCCCGTACATGGCGCGATCCAGACTTTCCCTGTCACGGATATCGCCGATGTAATAACGGACCCGTTCGTCGCGCAATGCGTTGCGCAGGGCATCCTGCTTTTCCTCATCCCGGCTGATAATGCGGACTTCAGGCGTTCCCTGATCCAGCAGGTCACGCAGCATGGTTTTGCCGAAGGATCCGGTCCCTCCGGTGATCAGGGCGCATTTGATATCGCGATTACGGGTGCTCATGTTACCTCGGGTTTTATTTGGACACTATATTGTCTGCTGCTTGCCGTTTGCGCCGGTTTCATATAACGCGGCTGCCCGATAATATTTACACCTTTCGCTCCCGACTGTGAAAAGGAAATATCAGGGGCGAAAAAATGGCTGTGGACGTATACAAAATCAGGAGGTGTAAAGGACATAATGCGTTTTCCCGGTTTGCAGCTCTTTAATTTGTAAAAGGGGATGGGGCAGGGGCGAAGCCCCGTATATTTGCCTTGATAAACCATTACTTTCACCCGCTCACCACTATTGGAATGGCATCCCAATAACAAGAAACAAATACTGTCAGAGATGAGTAACAAGATGATAGTTACATCATTTGCCAGTAAAAAACAGGCCCGTTTTCAACTGCCGCAACGTAAAGATAAGCGTTCTATTTCAGGGACTCACAAGAATCAGCGGCTTCTTGCAACCATTGCGCCAAGCGGTTGTATAACATGTCAGAGGCATAGTGCCGTTGAAAGTAGTGCAGCGAATTTTGGCCCAGCTGTTTGCGCTCTATCTCTGTTTTCCCCAGCATGTCGCGTATTGCCGTTTCCAGTTCCTTTGGATTGCAAGCGGGGGACACGACGCCGGCCTTTGCTTCGTGAACAATCCTTGCCCCCTCGCCATCAAGTGATGCGATGATGGGTTTGCCACAGGCCATATAGCTTTGGATTTTATAGGGAACCGTCAGGGAAAAAATCGGGGTGTCCTTAAGGCTGACCAGCATGGCATCGGCATGGGCAAAGAATGCAGACATTTCCTCTTGCGGGTGGCGTCCCAGAAAATGGAACACATCGGTCAGACCTTCGGCGGATACCCGTTCCTGTACACGCGACAAATCGCGGCCTGATCCAATGATGACCCACTGAACGTCCGTATCTGTTTGCAATGCTTTTGCGGTGTCCAGAATGGTATCGAAATCCTGACTTTCGCCGATGTTCCCCGCAAACATGATGCGAAAACCCGTCTGGGGCACCAGTTGCGCTTTGTCTTTGGCATCTTTTGGGGCAACCGGAAAATAACAATCCGGTGCGGTGTTTGGAAAGATGCGGATTTTGGAGTCGGGAATGCCAAAACGGGTGATCATCGGCGGGAAAGCGGCGCTTTGGACCAGTATGTGATCGGCCCGACGGTAAATCCAGCCGGAAATCCAGTGCAGGGGCTTAACCAGCAGCGGGTTTTTCAGGCCCAGTGTAAAGGTTGCGCTTTCCGGCCAGATGTCCTGAACCCACAGGACCATTGGCACCTTGTAACGCCGTGCCAGTATGATGGCCGGCAGCCCCATCAAAACGGGTGACAATTGGCTGACAAACACCACATCGGGTTTTTTCCAACGACCGAACCGCGCCGCCCAACTAGCAGTGATGGCAAAGGTCAAATAATTCACAATCAAGCGCAAAGCACCGGATTTTCGCGGTAAAGTGAAAACCCGCCGAATATCTATACCCTTCCAGGTTTCTCGGCGCTTTTGTTTATTGGAATAGCCCTCGTAAAATTCGCCCGCCGGATAGTTGGGCACCGCTGTTAACACCTCGATATCATGCCCGCGCTTTTGCATCGCCTGCGCGATCTCTGAATTCGAGAACGGTTCGGGATGAAAGTATTGCGATACGAATGCTATTTGCATGGCGGGCACTGTTTATTATTGATACTGGAGTGAGGGGAGACGTTATCAGTTCAGGGGGTGTTATGGGCAGTTGTATTCCGATTATTGTAACAGGCGCAAACGGTTTTGTCGGGCGACATATTGTTCAACGGCTTGTGCGGGATGGGCATAGGGTCAGCACGATCACGCGTTCCGGTATCTGTGATGTTGAAAGTGTTACCGATAGCTTTAAGGGTGATTTGGGAAAAGGTCCCCTCAATCCTGAATGGTTCAAGGATAAGGAAATCCTTCTTCATCTTGCCGGAAATGCATCTGGCGGGCCGTCCGATATTCCAATTGAACAAAGTGGCAATGTTCGCATGGCTAAACACTTGATCGCAGAGATAAATGAGGCAGGCATCCCCAAAACCATAGTCATGAGTTCTATTCAAGCATCGCCGGACAATTTTTATGATGGCAGCAAGAATCGGTATTGTATGGAGAAAGCGGCGATCGACGAAGTGTTCCTTGAACAGCTTTCACCAGACCAGAAATTGCTGTTCCTGCGCCCGTCTGCGATTTATGGCCCGGGAATGAAAGGCGGTATTGCTCCGCTCTTCAAACTGACGGCCAAAGGGCTGCCTGTTCCGCTCGGCCTTGCCTCGCAACCGCGCCCTTATCTGTCTGTTCGAAATCTGGCTGATTTGGTGTCGCATATCGTTAATGCTAGCAGCGAGGCATGGGAAAAATGTGACCGCAAGTTTATCGAAGTCCACGACGGCGAACTTGTCGCGACGAATACGCTGATCCGTTATATCGCGGCGGCACAGGGCAAAAAGGCGCGTTTGCTGCCGTTCCCGACCGGTGTATTGCGGGCCGTGGCCAGGATGTTGAACAAATCCGACATGGTAAGCGGTGCCTTGGACCCGGTTGTGATCGAGCAATCAACGCTGTTGCAAGACTGCTTTAACTGGGCACCTGTTGAAAAAATGCCGGACAGCCTGAAATTCTAGCTCCGGCCTTGTAACGTAAAGGTATTTGTTTTTGCGTCGCCATATCACATTTCGGATTTAGTTTTATCTGGATATGGTGGCAGCCATATGAATAAAATATAAAGTGCCTATGAAACTCTTACGCCTACTTTTCTCAAGCAGCCCTGACGCAGACACGCAACCCTTTGATGCGCCGGTTGCGCCGGATCAGCCATTCTTTGTTATCGGGGATTTGCACGGGTGTGACAGTTTGCTGGTCCGCCTGTTGGACAAGATTGATCAGGCCGACAAGGACGGGCAGGCACGGCTTGTGTTCGTCGGGGATTATGTTGACCGCGGTGAAGAAAGCGCAGGCGTTCTAAGACGGCTGTTTGCATTAGACGATACCTCTGCGGTTTGTCTGGGGGGCAATCACGAAGACATGATGCTCAAGTTCATTGATCATCCTGTTGAGCGGGGCGAACGCTGGATCAAATTTGGCGGATTGCAAACACTGGCCAGTTTTGGCGTTTCAGGGGTTTCGACCGGCAGCAGCGGGGAGGCGCTGGAATATGCCCGCGATCAACTGATCGAGGCGATGGGCGACGATCTGATTGACTGGCTACGCGCACTTCCGACCTTTTGGCAAAGCGGGAATGTGGCGGTGGTTCATGCCGCTGCCGACCCTTCGGTGCCGATTGACCAGCAGGAAGAACGGGTTCTGAAATGGGGGCACAAGGATTTCAGACACAAGCCCCGACAGGATGGAATCTGGACGGTGCATGGCCATACCATCGTAGACAGCCCGACAATTGAAAGCGGCCGTGTTGCAATTGATACCGGTGCCTATGCAACAGGCCGGTTAACCGCAGCCAGCATCAGTCACGATGGAATTGACTTCCTTCAGGCCTGACAAAAGCAGACCTGAAGGAGACGATCAACTTATACTGGATCAATGCTGATACCGGTGGCCGCAAGCGATACCGTGCCTGTGGCAAAATCCCCTGTCGGTACCTTGATATCTTTGCGGCCCGTATCGGCTCCTGTCAGAACTTCGGACATGACGGCCAGAGGTTCGGGTGTGACCGATGCGCCGGTAAACCATACCTTATGGCCTGTTCCCGTGTCGGGATGCCCTGAATATCCCCCCGCACGGTTGCTGAAATTGGGCAACCAGAAGGGGATTACATAGGTGGTTCCCGGGGCAAAGTTGGAGGTATAGTTTGTTCCCGAAGTATCAATCCCGCCGATATGCCCTGTTGTCAAATACCACCGGTCCACCTCGGGGACGTGAAGCCCGGCATAGAATGCATATTTGAACGAATTGCCGCTGGATGAATTGGCGATCTTGGTGCCTGCAGGCCAGATCCCGCCTGGATCATCCGGGTTGCCCATGTTGGCCGGAAGGGGTTTGTTCAGGGTGACAATATGGGTGGTTTTGTTCACCAGCCCCAGATCAAACAGATCCGGCTCAACCAAGCGACTGTAATAGTCATAAGTGTATCCAGCACTGTTCTTGTAACCAAAAATGATGACCCCGCGTTTGTTGGCCGTTGTTTCGGTTTCATTCCAGCCGCTGGAATCTGTCAACGATATGGATGTATCCCCCGGTGCAAGCGGGGCAGCAAGTGTGGTCAGGCTGTCTATGCCGCTGTGTTTATAGCGCATGTGGTGCTGTGCGAAAATGACCTGCCAGTCCGCATCATAAGCATACAGGCCCATATATTGCGTGTGCTTTTCCCCATAGGTAAAGGGGCTCCAGTCTCCAGGCTGGCTTTGCTGACGAATATAGGATTGCAGGCGATAAACCTTGTTTGGATCAACGGGCAGGAATTCCTGCATCTTGGCTGTACTCGCAAAGTAGCCAGAAAAATAGAAGCTGGCTGGCAAATTCGGTGTCACAACCGGGTCATAGGTGAATTCAGCCGGATAGTTATAACTGTTCCCCAGCAAGCCGGTAGAATTGGCAACCAGATCAACCCCTTTCGAGGCACTGTAATCTGTGGTCAACAGTGATCCGTTCCCGAATTCGGCAGGGGATAACCCGTCGACACCGGACGGGAACTGAACGCGGCCCGTGGCGGCTGTGGCGACCATGGCGGAATGGAAAACGGCACCATCCCCGCTGACTTTGATTTCAAAGTCATCCGTCCCCGCGGTACCCATTTCGGCCCGCCCGGACCAGCCGGTCTGGAACAACAGGCTGGCGGTATCCGCGGCGGCGGATTTATTCAGCTTCATCTGGTGGCCAGCGCCAGCATGTGTGAACAGGCTGGCTTCGGAAGCAACGGCCAGCCGATTGATCGTATCGGCGGTTGTCGAAATCCCGACCATATCCAGATTTTGCAGATCAAGCGTATCGCTGAGTGGCAGCCAGTTTGTGCCATCAAAAACGTGTAATTCATTCGTGGCCTCAACCCAGCCGATCCAGCCTTTGCCGGGCGTCAGAAATTGCCAGCTGTTTTCTTCAAACACGGCTATATCGCCCTCGTGCCCTGCCCAGTCACCAGTGGCAGCGGTGGGCACGATATACCTGTCCCCGCCATTTGGCGCTGCCGGTGGTGCTGTTTGATCCACCGCAAGGACCATCAGTTGAACAAGCGTATCCAGCCGCCGCATCCCTTCGTTAAAGGTGACGTGTTTTTGGGCCTGCGATGGCAGGATGAAAGGCAAGGACAGATTGGCAGATATGTCAGACATAGATAACCCCGGAAAAGAGATGCGAAAATCCGGAGTAGAATTTGTCAAAACATTTACAAATTCCCTATTGCATCGAACGGTAGGGGTCAGTTGTCATAATAATCGCCATAAGCCCCATAGCTGTCGCCATAACCGTAACGCTTCATGCCGCGCTTGTTTATCTGGGCCAAAACCAGACCCGTCACAGCGGCGCCAACGCTTCTGAGTGACTTAAGCCCCTCCGAAACCTGACGGCGTGTCGTGCTGTCCCATTTCACGGTGTAAAGGATGGCGTCAACAGATTGACCGATAACGCGGGCATCTGGCACGGCGAGAACCGGCGGTGTGTCGATAATGACATAATCGTATTTCTTGCGCAGATCACCCAGAAAGGCATGAAATTTGTCCGAAGAAAATACATCTGCAGCATTAATTGCCGACTTCTCGCCAATTAAAATGTCGGCCTTCAGATCCTCATTGTATACCGCGACATCTTCCAGCTTGGCCTCGCCGGATAGCACGGCCAATAGCCCCTGTTTGCCTTTTATGTCGAAATACTCAGAAAATGTTCGGCGGCGAATGTCACCCTCTACCAGCAGCACCTTTTTCCCAAGCCCTGACAGGTTTTGAGCCAAGGCGAGAGACTGAGTCGTTTTCCCCTCTCCCGGGATCGAGGAGGTTGACATGATAATCTTTGGCGGGTTGTCGACATTGGATAGGAGAATTGATGTGCGCAGATTCCTTATAGCCTCGGCGGCTGCCGAGGTTGGTTTGTCGGTTAGATATTTCAGAACTTTTTTGCGGTTTCTGGCTGGAATGACCGGGATTTGCCCCATAACAGTTGCGCCGGAAAGGTGCTCTAAATCTTCGGGCGTGCGGAATGTATTCTGGGCATATTCTTTTAGCAAAACCATTCCGGATCCGAAAATCATTCCCATGATCGCGGACAGGAACAGAATGATAGCCTTGCGCGGCGATGCGGGCCTTAACGGAACCACAGCATATGAAAGAACACGACTGTCTGCTTGTTGAATGCCCTGCTGGACGCTGGTTTCTTTCATCCGGCTAAGGAAATACTCATAAATCAGGCGGCTCGCTTCTGCTTCACGTTGAAGTTGTTGAAGTGTGACAAGGTCCTTTGATTGGCTTTCGATCTGGGTTTGCAAGGTGTCTATTGATTGACGAAGAGCATCAATCTGATCAATCATTTGCGTGTTTTTCTGGTCCACGTTTTGCAAAATACTTGCCAGCCGCGCTGTAAAAGCCTTCGAATTGTTGGTATCAGAATTGTCTTGCGCAAGAAACAGCCGACGCAAAGTGGGATCATTCGCCTGCTCTACAACTTCACTGTATTTTTGCGCTTCTGCCAATCCATGCAGTCGTTTGGCTTGTTCGCTTGCAAGGATCTGGGCGGCTTTGGTTTTTAGTAATCTTTCCCGTAAGTCTTTTAGTTGCCTGTTTAATGCATCCAGCGATTTCGGGCCGACGAGGTCTGTCTTCGAGACGAAATCCTTTACTGCAGCTTCGGCATCTTCCAGCTCTGCTTGCAACTGGGTGACCCGTTCGGTCAGCCATTCGGTTGCCTGTGCTGTCGCATCGAATTTAACTTCAAGCTGATCACGTATGTAAAGTTCACCCAGAGTATTGGCAATCAGCGCTGCTTTTTCAGGGTCTTCCGAAGTTGCGAAAATGTTAAAAACATAGCTTTGCCGGATACTGGAAACCATAAGCTTTTTTAACAGCTCATCTATCGTTGCATCCAGAATATCACGCTCGCTTAATTGTGCTTTCCCTTTTGGTGGAAGTCCCGTTAACTCTCTGGCAAAATTGATAATTTTAGTTATCGATATAAAAGGCTCTGGTTGCAGATCAGTATTAAATTCCGGGTCATTTGTCAGGTTCAGTTTAAGAACAAGTTTCTCAAGCAATCCCCGCGAACGGAGAACTTCAACTTCAGTATTAATTGTTGCCTGATCGCCAGAAAGTCCGGTCATAACGCTTTGGATATCGACGACTTGTTCCTGCCGGTTTTCCAACATCACAACCGCACGTGTTGTATAAAGCGGCGTTGCAATCGAATATGCATAATAGCCGCCAATGAGAATGGCAATGATAGTCGTTAGAATGACCCAGATTTTACCCCGCCACAACGTCCGGAAAAGCTGCATCAGGTCGATTTCACTTTCCTGCGAATTCTGTGAATCCAAAGGGGATACTGGTAGAGTCATGCGCGCTGTGTTCATGTAATGCTCGTTACTTTGGGGCCGAATGATTGCTTTGCATACCTGTTATTCAAGGTCAATGTAACAATTCCCATGTAATCCGAATTGGACAGCCTTTGGTTTGGTTTGAACGGTGAACATACGCTGTAATGGAATTTCACCCCTCAAACCCTGACTTTTCCCTATTCAATCTAAATCGAATGGGTTATTTGTATGCGGTAGGGCAGTTTGTGAAATATGGTCAGTATGTACACACTAACATGTGCCCATATAAAAAGGTATTTTGTATGTTGTTGCTTGACCGCATGTTGAACATGTCTCGCTCTGCAAAGCGGACTGTTTTCCTTGCAGCGGATATATTGCTTATCCCTATCACTCTTTATACGGCGTTCACACTTAGATATGGAACGGTCGCGCCGTTTTCGATGGTCGCGGATTCATGGGGGCTTTTTGTCCTTATGATGGTTTTTGGCGGTGCCATAGTCTATTTTCTCAACCTGCCTAAAATAAAGCTAAATGCTTTTGAAACTCGCGCAATGTTGCAGGTCGGGCTTGCAGCGGTTTCGCTTTCTATCACGGCAATGGCTCTAAGTTACCTCCTGCAACTTTCTGGGTCGCGCTCGGTACCATTGATTTTTGGCATCTTGTTTTTTGTCGCTTCTGTTCTAATGCGTGTGCTCGGCTTGCATATAATTACTTTCCTGACAGACAGTGCCGGTGTTCGGCAGCATGTCCTTATTTATGGCAGTGGATCGGCGGGAATTCAGTTGGCATCTGCCCTTCGCCAGTCAAAAGAGGCCAGACCTGTTGCTTTTATAGATGATAATTCGAATTTACATGGATTAATGGTTGCCGGCCTACCCGTTTGTGCCCCATCCCAGATACAGAAACTGATTAAGAAGTACCATGTCGGACGTATTCTGGTTGCGATGCCATCTATTCAGAAAGAACGCCAGAATGATATAATCTTCAAGCTTTCGGGACTTGGGGTCGAGGTGCATGTACTGCCGTCCTATATTGATATGATGGCAGGGAACAAGATTGTGAAAAACTTGCGCCCGGTGACCCCGGATGAATTGCTGGGGCGCGATAAGGTTGATCTGGACACACCCGAGATTGCCAAAACCTATGCAGGGCGCGTCGTTATGGTGACAGGTGCCGGCGGCTCGATCGGGTCCGAGCTGTGCCGGCAGCTTATCAGCTGCAATCCGGCACGGATTGTGCTGTTCGAACAAAGTGAATTCCAACTTTATTTGATAGATCAGGAGCTTCGGCCAAAAGCCGATCGTGTTGGAATTGAGGTAGCCACTTATTTGGGGTCGGTAACGAATGGCCCGCGGGTGTCAAATGTTATTGCGGATGAAGGTGTTGAAATCATCCTCCATGCTGCAGCCTACAAGCATGTGCCGCTTGTCGAAAGTAACGAATTGGAAGGCGCGCGCAACAACGTTCTGGGGACGCAGGTTGTTACCGAAGCTGCCGCAAAGGCCCAGATAGAACGGTTCATTCTGGTTTCTACCGACAAAGCTGTCCGGCCCACAAATGTTATGGGGGCCACCAAACGCATGGCTGAACTGGTTGTTCAGGATATCCAGACCCGCCAGCCTGTAACGAAATTTGCAATGGTCCGGTTCGGCAATGTTCTGGGGTCTTCGGGATCTGTATTGCCACTGTTCCAAAAACAGATTGAAATGGGTGGGCCGGTAACGGTTACCCATCCCGAGGTGACGCGCTATTTTATGACAATTCCCGAGGCGGCGCGTCTTGTTTTGCTGGCTGGTGCATATGTTGAAGGTGGTGATGTTTTTGTTCTGGATATGGGGCGCCCGCGCAAGATTATCGATATCGCACATCAGTTGATTACTCTTTCGGGGCGTCAGGTGCTGGATCCCGAAACAGGTCAGGGTGATATCGAGATTAAAATTACAGGATTGCGTCCGGGCGAAAAATTGTACGAAGAATTGCTGATCGACAATGATAGCCTGTGCCGGACACCGCATTCAAAAATCCTGAGAGCGGAAGAAGCAAAACTGTCGCAAATCGAAGTGGCGGCCATGATCAGGGAAATCAAGGCCTCGATTGACGAGGGCGACGAAATGCGTTTGCGCCAGTTGATTGCAAGCCGCGTCGAGGGGTATCATCACTATCAACAGGATGTTGCACAGTAACAGGGTTTGTTTGGCATCACTCGGTCGACCCCTCGGTCCCTAGATGTTGTTGCATCAATCGGAATTAATAACCAAACGACAGTTGAGAAAAACACCTTTCCTGTTTAACAGTCATCCACGACAAAAGAACGTGGAGTAGATTGGCCTTGGGCATTGCGCGAAAAGAAAATGAGAATGTAGGGACTTCGGGGCGGATGGTGATCAGACTCGGCAAGACTTCAATTGCATTGCTTGCGTATGCTTGCTGGGCGATTCCGGCATCAGCCCAATCTCCGGGGTATAGTTATTCTCTTTATGGTAGCCCCGGACTGATAGATATGCCAACTGCCCAAAGTGCGGAAGATGCTGAACTGGTACAAACGGTTTCCACCTTTAAGGGTCAGGCGCGCACCACTTTGACGTTTCAGTTGACGCCACGCTTGTCCGCAAGTTTTCGCTATTCGACTTTGGATAATTTCAGCCTGACAGGCGGGCGGACGTGGGACCGGAGCTTTGACCTTCGATATCGTTTGATTGACGAGGGGCGGTACCGCCCTGCAATCGCGATCGGCTTGCAGGACTTTATGGGAACCGGACTTTTTTCCGCTGAATACGTTGTTGCGACAAAGTCCATAGGCGACCGGTTGGCAGTTACCGGCGGTATCGGCTGGGGGCGCCTGGGGTCATACAATGGGTTCTCGAATCCGTTAGGGCGGCTGAATTCGGGGTTTTATACACGCCCCGGCTTTTCAGGGCTGGGCGGCGAACCGAATTCAAACGCTTGGTTCCGTGGTGACGCCGCCTTTTTCGGAGGCGTTTCATGGGCCGCAAATGACAAGCTTACATTAAAGCTCGAATATTCGTCCGACGCCTATGCCATGGAAAGCACCCGTGGTTTGCCCGGGGACCGGTTTGTGCATCGCTCGCCAGTAAATTTTGGTTTGAATTACCGGTTGCGTCCGGGTATCGATTTATCCGCCTCGTATCTGTATGGATCAGTATTGGCAGTTGGAGCCAGCTTTACATTCAACCCGAAACACCCGCCCGCAAAAGGAAGCTTTGGTCGCGGGCCAGTTCCGGTCAAACCCAGAATTCCCCGCAATGTATCACCTGCCGACTGGGGGACTGGATGGATTGTGGATGACGCCAGAACAACCAAGATTGAAAACATCCTGTCGCAACTATTGACCGCCGAAGGTATGGAACTGGAAGCGCTGGAAATGTCCGGAACAACAGCCCGGGTCAGAATCCGCAACAATAGATACCAGGCCATGCCGCAGGCAATTGGCCGCACAGCCAGATTGCTGACACAGGTCATGCCCGCCTCTGTCGAAGTGTTCAAGATCGAGCCGATCGTGGATGGTATGGTGCCAAGCATAACGACCATCCATCGTTCAGATATGGAAACGTTGGAAAATACTTCGGATGGTGCATGGCTTTCCTATGCTCGTGCGCAGATAAACACTTCATCCGCTGCAGATGGCCCTCACTCCCGAACTGATCTTTACCCGCGTCTTACCTGGGGTCTGTCCCCGTATATAGATGTAAGTTTTTTTGATCCGGACCAACCACTACGCGCAGATTTAGGGGTTGAGTTGTCGGGACGGTATGAAATTTCTCGCGGCTTGTCTGTGTCGGGGGCTCTTCGCCAGCCGGTTGTTGGGAACCTGGATTCTGGTCGGGCGGCTGACTCGATATTGCCACATGTGCGGACCGATGCCAATTTATATGCTCAGGCCGATGGCCCGTTGCTGGATCACCTAACGCTTGATTATTATTACCAGCCGGCCAAAAATCTGTATGGCCGGTTTTCGGTTGGCTATCTGGAAAAAATGTATGGGGGGGTCTCAAGTGAGCTTCTTTGGAAGCCTGTAGATAGCCGGCTGGCTTTTGGGCTTGAAGTAAATTACGTCAAAAAGCGCGATTTCGATCAGCTGCTTGGTTTTCAGGATTACGATGTGTTTACCGGTCATGCCTCGGCCTATTACGAATTCGGTAACGGGTTTCACGGGGAACTGGATGTTGGCAGGTATCTGGCCGGTGATTGGGGCGCAACGATATCTCTGGATCGGGAATTCGGGAACGGCTGGAAAGTCGGGGCGTTCGCGACATTTACCAATGTTTCATATGCAGACTTTGGCGAGGGGTCATTCGACAAAGGTATCAAACTGACAATTCCTATCAGCTGGGTCACCGGCCAGCCCACCAGACGCAAAGCCATAACCGCCATTCATCCCCTCACGCGTGATGGCGGGGCGCGACTGAATGTAAACGGCAGGCTGTATGAAACCGTTCGGGAATTACAGGAACCGATTTTGAAAAAACGCTGGGGACGGTTCTGGAGATGAGGGTAAATCTTTTTGTCGCATTAGGTTTGGCTTTGTGCCTCGGGATTCTTTCTGGCTGTGAAAAGCAGAAAAAAAACGGGGGTGAAATGTCCGATCCGACAATTCTGTCGCTAGCCATTAAATCTGCCGTCGGGGCGTTGAAGCCCAAACCACAATCACTGGATCCCAGAACGCATCTTACCCGAGAAGCCATAGACAAGGCAGGCACGCCAATCCTGTTTGCAGGCCTTGACAGTAGAAAGGCCTATGCAACTCTCAGCCCATTTGGTGAAAACAGGGGTGTTGTGACCTGGATCAGTTCGGATGGAATAACCCTAAGCTATCGAAACGGTCTGCTTACCGCGACCAGAGGGCTGGGGCCGGATCTGATGGCGGCGGATACTCGCGAAGCACTTGTCGCTATCCGATCAGGCGCCGGAACATCAGTTCGTGTCTATGATTATCTGGATGGCGAAGACCAGCCAATCCGCCGGAGTTTTATCTGTAAAGCCAATAGCGCAGGTCGAGAAGATATTGAAATATATGGGCTAAAGTTGCACCTACGTAAAGTTACCGAAGATTGCAGTAATCCAGATTACAAGATTAGAAATATCTATTGGATATCGAATCAAAGTCGTATCTGGCAAAGTAAGCAGTGGGTTGGGCCTGATATAGGGTATGTTTTTTCGCAACAGTTATCACAGTAAAATGGCATTAAATCGCACAGTTTACGGCGAGAAGTAAAAAGAAATGTTTTTTCTTGCTTTAGGCTGTGTTATTCTCCAGACGAGATACTGAATACTCATGTGTAACATTTTAAGGAGGCCAATATGCGGTTTCATCTTACTCTTTCTTTGGCAGCTGCGTTGGCTGTAACTTCTGTTGTTTCTGCATCTGCAGGTAGCTTGGTTGACCCAGCTATTGAAGGCGAGACAATGGTTGCGCCAGAACCAGCTAGCTCAATGGGCAGCTTGGGTGGAGGTGCTATCGTTGGCCTGATCGCTCTGGTGGCTATTGCTGCTGCAGCTGGTGGCAGCTCTTCCTCATCAACAAACTAAAAAACCACACATGGCCACTTTTTATGACTAAGTGGTGTAAAATGTTTCCGGGGCGAACCGCATCAGGTTCGCCCCTTTTCGTTAAAGGGATGTAATTTGTTTTCAAGGCATTCCCTTATACGGTAAGATTTGCGATAACTCTGAAAAATGAACTTTGGGCGATTTACCAAATGAAAGTTACCTGGATAGTATTGGGCCTCTTCCTTTCCGGTTGCGGGGTTGCGTATATCTCGCCTTCGGTCTCGGAACAGGCGGATGGAACAAAGGTTCGCGTCGTAAATCTGAATCCGGAAACTGTGCTGATTGCGAACAAGTCCAACTATCGGCCCAAGCAACTACCAGCTGTGTTTTTCCAGAACGCAGGCGCGGGTGGAGGCATGCGGGGTGCCGGGGCATTGCCGCAGCCCGCACTAGAGCCTCAATCCCGT
>WFNH01000113.1 GCA_015488685.1 Marinosulfonomonas sp. | reverse complement strand
CAGCGTCAGATGTGTATAAGAGACAGCCACGGCACATGGGCATAGCCATAGAGTGCAACGCGGCTGGGCGACAGGGTCAGCAGTTTCAGCACGGATTCGGCGATGCGCGCATCGGTCTGGTGTGGCAGGCCATAGAGGATGTCGGCGTTCAGACTGTCGATGCCGTGGGCGCGGATCATGTCGGCGGCGTCTTTGGTCAGCTCGTAACTCTGGATGCGGCCAATGACCTTTTGGATTTCCTCGTCAAAATCCTGCACCCCGATCGAGGCGCGGTTCATACCGGCCTCGGCCAGCGCCTTGACGCGGGATTCGTCTATTTCGTTGGGGTCTATTTCGACGGAAAATTCGCCGCCCTTTGCCATGGGAATCATGTCCAGAACTGTGCCTGCCAGTTCGGAAATCATGTCGCCGGTCATCAGGGTTGGCGTGCCGCCGCCCCAGTGCAGCCGCGACAGGGTCAGGTCTGCGGGCAGGATTTCCTTGAGCAGGGCCAGTTCGGATTTCAGGGTTTCCAGATAGGCGCGCACGGGTTCCTCGGATTGGGTGCCCTGCGTTCGACATGCGCAAAACCAGCATAAATGCCGACAAAACGGCACATGAAGGTAAAGCGAAATGGATGAGCCTTCCGGGATCGCGCGAACCCAGTCGGTGAAGTGGCTTTGGTCAACGCCCGCAGCGAAATGCGGCGCCGTCGGGTAGCTGGTATAGCGTGGCACCCGTGCGTCAAATAATCCAAGCCGTGCAAGTTGCGATTGTCCTGTCATTCAAGTAGAGTTACCCGTGAACAGGATGAATCTCTTTGATCGAGATCAAGACGAAGAAAAGCGCGAACAGTTTATGAATCTAGCCGACCTATCTGACCGAGTATGCGGAGAATGCCCGATCCGTCACCGTGCCGTATGTGCGCGGTGCGATACGGACGAGCAGAAGGTTCTGGATACGATGAAGTATTACCGCAGCTATGAGGCTGGGCAGACTGTGGTCTGGTCCGGCGACCGGATGGATTTTGTCGGCTCGGTTGTGTCGGGGATCGCGTCGTTGACTCAAACCATGGAGGATGGGCGCACGCAGATGGTGGGCCTGTTGTTGCCCAGCGATTTTGTCGGCCGTCCGGGGCGTGAATTTGCCCCCTATGATGTCACTGCCACAACCGATCTGGTGATGTGCTGTTTTCGCAAGAAGCCGTTTGAAACGATGATGGCGGAAACCCCGCATATCGCGCAGCGGTTGTTGGAAATGACGCTGGATGAACTGGATGCTGCGCGGGAATGGATGCTGCTTCTGGGACGCAAAACCGCGCGCGAGAAGATTGCCAGCCTGATTGCCATTATTGCGCGGCGCGATGCCACCTTGCAATTGAATGGGGGCGATGGCCCGCTGGTGTTCGATTTGCCGCTGACCCGTGTGGCGATGTCGGATTATCTGGGGCTGACGCTGGAAACGGTTAGCCGCCAGATTTCTGCCCTGCGCAATGAAGGGATCATCCAGTTGGAAGGCAAACGCCATGTCACCATCCCTGATTTCCAGCGACTGTTGAATGAATCCGGTGATGATGCCGATGGCGGGATGCTGAACTAGCGCCAACAGGCCCTAGAAGAAGCCGTCCTCTTCATGACCAAGTACCCGGCTGTCACCCGCTACATCCTCAGCGCCATCGTAAAATACCCTGTTGATGATGAAGCCTATTTTGAGCTATGGAAAGGTGGGGCGGATATCGAGTTTTGCGAAGACAGGATATTGATTATTCTGCCTGTTGATTATGAGGACTGATTTATGCCCAAAGCAATTCGAATAGGTGACAAAGGCTCCGGCCACGGCTGCCATTTCCCGCCCAGTCTGGCAACAGAGGGATCACCGGATGTTTACGTCAATGGTATTCCACTGGTGCGTCAGGGTGATGCCTACGCGCCGCATGCCTGTGCGTCTTGCCCACAGCCACCCCATTCCCGCACTCTAAGCGGCGGGTCTGGGTCGGTGTATATCAATGGAAAACCGGCAGGCCGTGTGGGTGACGCTATTTCCTGTGGCGGGTCTGCGGAGGCGGGTTCGGATGATGTGTCTATCGGGGGATAATACGGTATCGTCACGTTATCGTCGATCCTCGCAGCGAAAGCTCGGGCGGCTGGTGTTCAGGCTGCCTTCAACTCACATGTGATATCATCCCATATCCAGTGGGCATCGCTCTTGCTTGGCGGTAAGAAGCGGCAGAAAGAGTGTGGCGGGGCGGGCGGAAAATATTTTGGAATTGGTCGTGGGGGGTAAGAACGGCTGAACCTGTCGGGGGGGGTAAATCCCCCATGATCTTTTCTCGCCACTGGGTCGATTGTTGAGCCCCTTATTTATGGTTGCAATGCTCGATTTTCCCGGGCAAGCCCTTTTAGGGCGGCACCGTAGCTTCGGAGCTTGTCCGTCACAACAACCCGTGGCGTGCCAAATATCTTGAATAGCTTGCGGGAAAACCGTGTAGCCCGTTTACGGCATCGCGATTTGACGCGGCCGCCCAATGCGGCGAGAAAGACGTGCGGGACCGCGCTTTGGCCGATGCACTGGATTATGTGTATCACAATGTCGAAAAGGGGCCGATGCTTGTTGCCGGGTTCCAAAAGGCACTGCTGGAACCCCTCCCGGATGTCCGGGAGGTTAGTGTAAAGAACTATGCCGACATGATTGCCGTCTGGGCCGGATATTGAATCAATGCGCCATCAGCACCGGAATTTTTGTGTTTTCAAGTATGTTGCGGGTGGCGCCTCCCAGAATTGCCTCGCGGAAACGAGAATGGCCATAAGCGCCCATGACGATCATATCGGCATTCATATCGCGCGCATGGCGCAACAGGACATCCGAAACCCGCGGCATGGTTTTGGCCAGAACTGTGATCTCGGCCTTGACCCCGTGACGCACCAGCATTTGCGACAATGCCCCGCCCGGGTCTGAACGGTCCGGCCCGTGCTGGGGCGGATCAATCACCGTGATATTTACGGAATCGGCCGCAATCAGGGCAGGCAAAGCCGCACGAACGGCCGCCATTGCTTCGGTGCTTTCGTTCCAGGCAATAATAATGCGTTTTGCCTCAATATTTGCTTTGGTTCTTGGTGGCACGACCAGAGTGGGCACCTGGCCCTCGAACAAGGTCGACTCGACGATGGTTTCCTGCTCTTGGCCGCACCCTTTACCATAGGGTCGGGGCAGCACTACAAGATCACTGAAACGGGCGCGATGTGCGACCAACCGGCCCAGTCCGGCCAGTTGGGCAACCGCTTTGTCTACCGCGAATGGTATGCCCTCGTTGGCGAGGTGTTCGTTCGCATAGGTCTCGGCGGCGACGGCTTCTTCTTTTGCCTTTTCAATGACTTCCTGCTGGAAAACTGCGCTGGCCCCGGCATAGTAGTAGCCAGTCTGGGTGCGATCCACACCGATGCAAAGCACATCCAGATGCGCCTCTTCTGCGTGGGCTATTGCAATGGCCCGATCAAGGGCGGGTTTTGCGATTGCCGGATCTGTGATAACAGTGAGTAGCGTTTTATAGGCCATTGGAGAGGTCTCCTTAAGGAATGTCTATATATACAAGAATAACCGAACGAGATGAAAAAGCCTTGATGTCGATCAAAAGAGACACATGCAAAAATTGATATAGATCAAGGTGGGTTGTGTCTGGGCGCGGCATACCGCATCTAGTCGCAAAGTAGCCGGGCGAAGTGTGAGTCGCGCCGGGAGAAAAAGACGAAGGGACGTGCAATGTGGGACTACATTAAACTGATTGTAGTTGGTGCAGTGGTGCTTTTAGCAGCCATCGCCGCCAATTACTCAAGAGATCTGGCCTATACAGTGCATGCGATCATTATCATGGTTGCCGCACTTGTTCTGTTCATCTGGACAGTGCGTGGGCTTGGGGATGAAAAACCCAAAGCGGAAGGATACCTTGATGGTGTGATCCGCGCGGGTGTGATTGCTACGGTCGGTTGGGGTATTACCGGATTTCTGGTGGGCGACTGGATTGCTACATTGCTGGCCTTTCCGAATCTGAACTTCGAGTGGGCACAAGGTTATCTGAACTTTGGACGTTTGCGTCCCCTGCACACATCGGCTGTTATCTTTGCCTTTGGCGGGAATGGCCTGATTGCGACGTCATTCTATGTTGTCCAGCGCACGTCCGCTGCACGCCTTTGGGGCGGGAACCTGGCCTGGTTCGTATTCTGGGGATACAACCTGTTTATCGTTCTTGCTGCATCGGGTTACATTCTGGGTGCAACGCAGTCCAAAGAATATGCTGAACCGGAATGGCTGGCTGATTGGTGGCTAACTGTTGTCTGGGTTGCCTATCTGGCTGTATTCATGGGCACGCTTTACAAGCGTAAAGAAAAGCACATTTATGTGGCCAACTGGTTCTACCTGTCATTCATCATCACCATTGCGATGCTGCATATCGTTAACAACCTGTCGATCCCCGTATCGCTGTTCGGGTCGAAATCGGTTCAGGTGTTTTCGGGTGTTCAGGATATGATGGTTCAATGGTGGTATGGTCACAATGCCGTGGGCTTCTTCCTGACAGCCGGCTTCCTTGGCATGATGTACTACTTTGTGCCAAAGCAGGCCGAGCGTCCTGTGTTCTCGTATAAACTGTCGATCATTCACTTCTGGGCGCTGATTTTCCTTTATATCTGGGCTGGTCCGCACCACCTGCACTATACCGCATTGCCAGATTGGGCCGGTACACTGGGCATGACCATGTCGGTTATCCTGTGGATGCCTTCATGGGGCGGCATGATCAACGGTCTGATGACCCTGTCCGGGGCATGGGATAAACTGCGCACCGATCCGGTTATCCGGATGATGGTTGTGTCGATCGGTTTCTATGGCATGTCCACATTCGAGGGCCCGATGATGTCGATCCGCGCTGTGAACTCGCTGTCGCATTATACCGACTGGACCATTGGCCACGTTCACTCTGGCGCTCTGGGCTGGAACGGTATGATCACCTTTGGTGCGCTGTACTTCCTGGTGCCGCGTCTGTGGAACCGCGAAGGTCTGTATTCGCTGAAATTGGTAAGCTACCATTTCTGGCTGGCCACAATCGGGATCGTTCTGTACGCGTCCTCGATGTGGGTATCGGGCATCATGGAAGGTCTGATGTGGCGCGAAGTTGATGCCAACGGTTTCCTTGTAAACTCGTTCGCCGACACAGTAGAAGCCAAATGGCCGATGAATGTTGTGCGTGCACTTGGCGGGTTCCTGTACCTGTCCGGCGGCCTCATCATGGCGTATAACCTTTGGGCAACAGTTGCAAAGCGTCCGGTGAAAGCCGATGCCACTGCAGCCGTTCCTGCAGAATAAGGAGGGAACGGTAAAATGGCTTTCCTTGATAAACACAAAGTCGTCGAGAAAAATGCAACTATCTTGATGATTCTTGCTCTGCTGGTTGTCACCATTGGCGGCACGGTTGAAATTGCACCTTTGTTCTATCTGCAAAATACGATCGAGGATGTAGAGGGCATGCGCCCCTATACCCCGCTTGAATTGACCGGTCGGGACATCTTCGTGCGTGAAGGCTGTTATGTATGCCACAGCCAGATGATCCGCCCGCTGCGCGACGAGGTCGAGCGTTATGGCCACTATTCGCTGGCGGCTGAATCGCAATATGACCATCCGGCACAATGGGGATCCAAACGGACTGGTCCTGATCTGGCCCGTGTTGGCGGCCGTTATTCGGATGCCTGGCATGTTGACCACCTGACCAACCCGCAGTCGGTTGTTCCGGTCTCTTTGATGCCGAAATACGGTTTCCTTTCGAACCGGATGATCGAGCCGACTTACATCGAAGACCTGCTGAAGACGCACCGCATGGTTGGCGTGCCTTACACAGACGAGATGATCGCAAACGCCAAGGCCGACTTTGTTGCGCAGGACGATCCGGACAGTGATTACGACGGGTTGCTGGCCCGCTATCCCAAAGCGCAAGTGCGCAATTTTGATGGCAAGCCGGGTATTTCTGAAATGGACGCGCTGATTGCGTATCTGCAAATGTTGGGCACACTGGTTGATTTTTCAACCTTCACGCCTGACGCAAGCCGCTAGGAGGGGATGATGGATACTTATTCTCTTATGCGTGAATTCGCAGATAGCTGGGGTATGTTAGGTATTTTTGCCGTGTTCGTATTTGTGGTGTTCTGGGCTTTTCGCCCAGGCAGCCGCAAAGTGCATGACGATATCGCCAACATCCCGTTTCGCAATGAAGACAAACCTGCTGGGTCCAAGGAGGCGCGGTCATGAGTAAAAAGAAACCAGAACAGAACGAAGGTGGTGTCGAAACCACGGGTCATTCATGGGACGGGATTGAAGAATATAACAATCCTTTGCCGCGTTGGTGGCTGTGGACACTGTATGCAACCATTATTTGGGCAATCGGATACCAAATTGCTTATCCGGCCTGGCCGATCTCGCGCGAAGGGGCCACGCCCGGTTTGCTGGGATGGTCAACGCGGGGCGATGTGGCCGCCGATATCAAAGCGGCTGATGATGCAAATGCCGAAATCGAATCCAAACTGGCTTCGGCCGACCTGGCCGATATTGCAAAGGACCCCGAGTTGAACAGCTATGCTATCAACGCGGGCCATGCTGTGTTCCAGACATGGTGTGCGCAGTGTCATGGGTCGGGTGCGCAGGGAAACAAAGGTTTCCCGAGCCTGCTGGACGATGACTGGCTGTGGGGCGGAACCATCGAGGACATCTATTATACCGTTACGCATGGTGTCCGGAATGAAGATGATGATGATGCCCGCTTTTCGGAAATGCCGAAGTTCGGTGCGGATGAATTGCTGAGCAAGGAAGAAATTGAACAGGTTGTAAACCATGTTCTGACAATTTCCGGGCAAGCGGACAAAGCCGATCCCGAGCTGGCCAAAGCCGGAGCCGTTATTTTCGAAGATAATTGCTCATCTTGTCATGGAGAAGACGGAAAAGGTGATCGAGATCAAGGCGCGCCTAATCTGACTGATGCTATCTGGCTGTATGGCGGCGACAAAGACACGATTCGCGAGACTGTGACTTTTGCCCGCTACGGCGTGATGCCTGCCTGGGGATGGAAAGATCGTCTATCCGAACCCGACAGGCGCGCCGTTGCCACTTACGTCCACCAGCTTGGTGGTGGTGAGTAAGATAAAAGCTTCCGAGGGTCTCCAGCCCTCGGTCAAAGGCACCGACGCCCGTCCTGTTCGCGCGTTTCCTTGGGGGTCGGTGCCACCTTAACCCCATTAGACGGATTCTAACAAGGGCTTTGTCGCCTTATGCCGCAAGGCATGTTACGCTTCGTCGCATGGGCTTTGGCGAATATACTATTATTTCCACTATTAGAGCTATCTTTGCGAGTCGAGATAGAGACCCTGTTATATGCAGCGAAAGCAATCGACGGTTGGAGTTGATCCCGTGAGCAATACTGAAAACAAAGCCCCGCAATTATACGCTGCCCGCGAACCGGTGTTCCCGCGCAAGGTAAAAGGCAAATTCCGCACCCTGAAGTGGTGGCTGCTGGGCATTGCAATGGCCGTCTATTATCTGACGCCGTGGATTCGTTGGGATCGTGGCCCGAACTTGCCCGACCAGGCGGTTTTGATTGATCTGGCCGGACGGCGTTTTTATTTCTTTATGATCGAAATCTGGCCGCATGAATTTTACTTCATCGCAGGCCTGCTGATCATGGCTGGCCTTGGGCTGTTCTTGTTCACTGCGGCAGCTGGACGTGTCTGGTGTGGCTATACCTGCCCGCAAACCATCTGGACCGACCTTTTCATCTTGACGGAACGCTGGATCGAAGGCGACAGAAATGCCCGCGTCCGCCTTTGGAAATCGAAATGGGATGCCAAAAAATGGCGCTTGCGGCTGACTAAATGGTTTGTATGGCTGTTGATCGGAGTCGCAACCGGCGGCGCCTGGGTGTTCTACTTTGCCGATGCGCCGACGCTGCTGAAAAACCTTGTGACAGGGCATGCGCATCCCATTGCCTATATCACCATCGCTATTATGACCCTGACAACGGTTGGATTTGGCGGTTTTGCCCGCGAACAGATCTGTATTTACATGTGCCCATGGCCACGGATTCAGGCTGCTATGATGGACGAAGACACCTTGACTGTTGGCTACCGCAGTTGGCGGGGAGAGCCGCGTGGCAAACGTCGCAAAGGGGCCGACGTCGAGGGGATGGGGGATTGTATCGATTGCAATGCCTGCGTGAATGTCTGCCCGATGGGGATCGATATTCGTGATGGACAACAACTGGAGTGTATCACCTGCGCCTTGTGTATCGATGCCTGTGACGATGTTATGGAAAAAATTGGCAAGCCGCGTGGTTTGATTGACTATCTGGCCCTGTCGGATGAAGAAGCCGAAACACATGGCGCAACACCAAAACCAATCTGGCGGCATATTTTCCGCCCCCGGACCATTATGTATATCACGCTGTGGTCGCTGGTTGGCATTGGCCTGTTGGTGGCACTGATCATCCGGCCGGATATTGATATGACCGTTGCGCCAGTCCGCAACCCGACCTATGTTACCCTGTCGGATGGCACGATCCGTAATACTTATGATGTGCGTCTGCGAAACAAGCATGGGGATGACCGCAAATTCGATATATCGGTTGGTGGCGATCCCAGCGTGACAATCTCGCTTGAGGGTCGTGAAGGTGACAGTGTTGTGGTCCCCGCTAACGAAACCTTGTTGCAGCGCGTCTATGTAACAGCACCGGCCGGAAGCGAGCCGGCAAAATCCGACCGCACGGAAATAACCCTGTCAGTCGAAGACAAGGTTGGCGATGAAAAGGTGCATACCAGCACCGTCTTTAATGGAAAGGCACAGTAAATGGCACCGTTTACCGGACGCAAGGTTTTAGCCGCTTTTGTAGCCGCATTTGGTGTGATCATCGGGGTGAACCTGTTGATGGCCTATTATGCGATCGGCACCTTTCCGGGCATGGATGTGCAAAACAGCTATGTGGCCAGCCAGAACTTTGATACCGAACGTGCGGCACAATTGGCATTGGGCTGGACGGTTTCAGTAACATACGAGCCGGGTGACCTGGTGGTCGAGGTGGTCGATAAATCCGGTCGTCCGGCTGATGTTGCGCTGTTGAATGCCATCGTTGGCCGCCCCACTGAATCGCGGGACGACCAGACGCCGCAATTCCAGCAACGCGGCGGGAAGTTTCACGCACCAATGGTGTTGGCGGAAGGAAAATGGAACCTGCGCCTGAAGGCCACTGCGCTTGACGGCACCAAATTTCACCAGCGTCTAAGGTTCGAGGTGAAAGGCTAAGTCATGTGCGCGCAAATCGCTGCCTGTCCTGCCTGCTCGGTCGCCCCTTCGGCTGAAGAGCTTGCCAAGATGAGTGAGGTGGTCGAGGCGCGGATCATGCTATCCTTGCCCACAGTGCATTGCGCGGCCTGTATCACGGCGGTTGAGCGCGAATTGGAACGCGCGGCAGGTGTGCATTCGGCACGGGTAAACCTGACCCTGAAACGTGTCAGCATCGAGGCCGACCCGGATGTGACTGCAGATGATATGATCTCTTTGCTGGCAGGGATCGGATACGAGGCACACGAGCTGGACGCGGGCACCTTGCGGGCAACGGAAACCGACAAGCGCGGGCGCGAATTGCTGATGCGGCTGGCGGTGGCGGGTTTTGCGATGATGAATGTTATGCTGCTATCGGTCTCGGTCTGGGCCGGTGCCAAAGATGCAACGCGGGATATGTTTCATTGGATCTCCGCCATCATCGCCCTGCCGGCAATCGCCTTTTCTGCGCAGCCGTTTTTTCGCAGCGCCTGGTCGGTGTTGCAAGTGCGCCGCCTGAATATGGATGTGCCGATTTCGCTGGCGATCCTGCTGGCCAGCGCCCTGTCCATGTATGAAATCACGCAACACGGTGAAAATGCCTATTTCGATGCAGCTCTGTCGCTGACATTTTTCCTGTTGGCGGGCCGCTATCTGGATCACCGCACCCGCGCCATTGCCCGATCCGCCGCCGAAGAACTGGCCGCGTTGGAAGTGCCGCGTGCAGAGCGGTTCGAGGGCGACGAACTGGTCACCGTGCCGATTGCGGAATTGGCCGTGGGCGATCTGGTGCGCATCAAACCGGGCGGACGGATGCCGGTAGATGGGGTGGTGACGGACGGCCAAAGCGAATTGGACCGCTCCTTGCTGACTGGTGAAACCGTACCGGTCTATGCCGGACCCGATATCGTGGTCAGCGCAGGCGAAGTTAACCTGACCGGCCCGCTGACCGTGCGTGTTACCGCAGCAGGGCAGGATACATCGTTGCATCGCATGGCCGATCTGGTGGCGATGGCCGAAAGCTCGAAAAACCGCTATACCTCGCTGGCGGACAAGGCGGCGGGCATTTATGCGCCGGGGGTGCATATGCTGTCGTTTCTGGCCTTTGTCGGCTGGATGGTGGCCACGGGCGGGGATGTGCGCCTGTCGCTGAACATCGCGGTTGCCGTGCTGATCATCACCTGCCCCTGTGCCCTTGGCCTTGCGGTTCCGGCGGTGACAACAGCGGCGTCGGGGCGGCTGTTCCGGCGTGGAATGCTGATCAAGGATGCCACTGCGCTGGAACGGTTGGCCGAAGTCGATACCGTGGTTTTCGACAAAACCGGCACCCTGACCGAAGGCGCGCCTGAGTTGACCAATCTGGAAGACTTCAAGCCGCGCGATCTGCAAGTGGCGCTGGCGCTGGCACAGGCTTCGGCACACCCGTTGGCGGTGTCCCTAGCAGCTGCGGTCAGCGAGGCAGGGGTTGAACCGGCCAAGCTGGACAATCTGCACGAGGTTCCGGGCTATGGGGTCGAGGCCGCATGGAACGGCAAAACCGTGCGTCTGGGGCGTGCGGCATGGGTGGGGGCCAAGGCGGGGGTGCAGACGGCGACCTATTTGCAGATTGGCACGGCTGATCCGCTGGAATTCACCTTTGCGGACCATTTGCGCGAAGGCGCGGACACGGCAGTGGCGGCGTTGAAAGAGCAGGGCATGAAGCTGTTGCTGATCTCTGGCGACGCGGCGGTTGCGGTTGAAAAACTGGCCAAACGGTTGGGGTTTGACGAATGGGTGGCCGAAGCTTTGCCCGAAGATAAAGCCAAGCGGATCAATGCCTTGTCCCAAAATGGGGCACGGGTTTTGATGGTCGGCGACGGGCTGAACGATACGGCGGCGCTGGCGGCGGCGCATGTGTCGATCTCGCCGGCATCCGCATTGGATGCGGCACGGGTGGCGTCCGATATTGTGCTGCTGGGCAGCGACATGTCCCCGCTGGCCGAAGCCACGGTGATCGCCCGCAAGGCAACCCGCCGGATCAAGGAAAACTTTGCCATTGCGGCTGTGTATAATGCAATTGCGGTGCCGATTGCGCTGTTCGGATTTGCCACGCCACTGGTGGCCGCCTTGGCGATGTCGGCGTCATCCATTACAGTATCGTTAAACGCCCTGCGGCTACGATAGGAGACCAAGCATGGGAATTGTTTTATACCTGATTCCGATTTCGCTGTTTCTGGGCGGACTTGGGCTAGCGGCGTTTTTCTGGACCGTAAAGTCGAAACAATATGATGACCCGGATGGCGATGCCCATCGGATTCTCAGTGATGAATGGGACGACAAACCGCGCCCCTAAACGTGGGTGCTGGTGACGCGGCCCAACCCTTCAATCGTGATTGTGCAGCTTTGACCGCGGGCAATCGGTCCAACACCGGCGGGCGTGCCGGTATAGATTAAATCACCGGCGGCCAGCGTGACCAAGCCTGATAAAAAGGCAATCACATCAGCCACGGGCCAGATCATATCGGCAATATCCCCGTCCTGACGCAATTGCCCGTCCACATGTGCGGTGATGCGCCCTTTGGTGGGGTGGCCAATGGCAGAAACGGGGTGTAGCGGGCCGCAAACGGCGGAATTGTCAAACCCCTTGGCCATGTCCCACGGGCGGCGCATTTCCTTGGCTTTGGCCTGCATATCGCGGCGGGTCAGATCGTTGCCAACGCCATAGCCCCAGATATGATTCAAGCCTTCTGCTACGCTAATATCTGCACCACCTGTGCCAATCGCGACGACCAGTTCGGCCTCGTGATGCAGGTTTTCGGTGTGCGGCGGATAGGGCAGGGTTGCGCCATCATCCACCACCGCATCGGCGGGTTTGGTAAAAAAGAACGGCGGTTCGCGGTTGGGGTCATGCCCCATCTCGCGGGCGTGTTCGGCATAGTTTCGGCCCACGCAAAAGATGCGGCGCACGGGAAAGCGCAGATCACTATCGGCTATCGCAACGCTGGGTGTTGCAGGGGCGGGCAGGGCGAATTCAACCATTGACCCGCACCTGTCAGGATGGCCCCATTGTCGAGCAGGCAATGTTGCGCGCTTGCAGGCGGCGACAGGCCAGTTCGGCGGTTTCGCGGGTCATACCGACGAAATTGGCGTCAAATCCAGTGCTGCGACGCACGACTTTGCGCAAAGCCCCGTCCAATGTGGTCATTTCCTTGAGTGCGGTTTTCAACAAAACGCGCTCGGCCTTGTATTCCGAGTTGTAGCGCCCGACGTTGATGCCCCATAGCCGTCCACCGGATGTGGAAATACGGGTCACGACAACGGGTTCTGGCTGTGCTGCTGGCTGGGTGGCCAGAGCCGAGGCCAGAATAACCTTGGCCGGACGCGGCAATGGTGCCGAGGTAACGGCAGGGGCTGCTGCCGTTGCTGTGCTGGCTGCGGCTGTGACCACAGGTTCAGCCGGTTTTGCCGGAGCTTCGACGGCTTCGGCCACAAGTGTTTCCGGCACGGTAATTTCAGCCACTTCGGGTTTCGGTTCGGGTTTGGGTGGCTCGACAACAGCTTCGGCCACAACAGTTTGTTGTGCTTCGGCCAATGCGCTTTCGATGTCGCTTTTCATTGCTACCAGCAATTCTTCTGGCGGGGCAACGGTTGGCCGCTGTGGCGGGCGCATGCTTTTGCTAACCGCAGTAACCAGACGAATGGTTTTGCCAGCCACGCCAGCGGTGTAGCCACCGGTTGACGGGGCGACGGGGGTAGGTGCCGGTGTAGATGGTTTCCCAATGCCACGATTGCCCATATAGGGGGGGCGCGCAGGCTTGCGCACGCGCACATTTGTTGGTGCACGGCGGAACCCCAGATCCAGCAATTCAGCCACTTTGGCGTTGCGGGTCGCGGTAGAACGCCCTCCGAAGACGGTTGCGATGATACGTTTGTTGCCACGTCGGGCCGAGGCCACAAGGTTAAAACCAGCCGCGCGGGTATAGCCTGTTTTAATGCCGTCGGCACCGCGATAGGCGCCCAGCAGGCGACGGTTGGTATTATAGACCTGCTTGATCCCCGCATCGGTGGTGATGCGCGAGAACAGGTTGTAATATTGTGGGTAATCATAGAACACATGCCGCCCCAGCATGGTCATGTCGCGGGCCGTGGACAGATGGCCCGCCGTGGTCAGACCATTCATGTTTTTAAAGGTTGTGCGGCTCATCCCCAAGGCTTTGGCGGTGCGGTTCATCCGGCGGGCAAAGGCGGCTTCGGACCCGGAAATTGCCTCGCCAATCGCGGTGGCGGCGTCATTGGCGGATTTCACGGCAGCGGCGCGGATCAGGTAACGCAGTTTGATGCGCTGTCCGGCCCTAAGACCCAGCTTTGATGGCGGCATTGATGCGGCATGTTTGGAAATACGCACCTTGGTATCCAGCGTGATTTCACCATGCTCGATTGCCTCGAACGCAATATAAAGCGTCATCATTTTGGTGAGCGATGCCGGATGCAGGCGGGTATCGGCATTTCGCGAATGCAGCACCTCGCCGGTGCGGGCATCAATCACAAAGGCCGCATAAGGCGCGGCGCTCCCTGTGAGCGGTGCCAGCACCATCGCACACAACATTACTGTCAGGAATAGCCCATCACGGACGTACTGCCCCAGACGTAGTCTTACGTCATTTACCATACTCTGCCTCATGTCGCCGGATTTTTCCGGTCAACTTGTTATTATTGCAGGCACTCTAGCACAGGAGAGATTCCTGGAAAACATCTTATTTTCAAATAGTTTTCAGGTGTTGTTCCGGTGAAATTGGCAGATGTAGTGCGCGGCGGAGTTGCGACCGCTAGATGTTTGCTGTTCGCAATCTGCAATAATCTTTGGACTGTGGCTTTTGAGTCGAGGGTGCAAATCACAGCGGGCTATTCGGCTTGATCCGGAATTGCCCCTTTATCCTGCCCGTCAGAGCGTTTATATATTGCCTTCGGAACCGATGATGGAAGCACCCTTTTGACCTTGGCCAAAACATATCCTTTGCAGATGATGTCCGACAAGGACGGGGATGAAGATGGCGACACCGGCGTTGCCCTGAAAACCCGCCCCAAAACAGCGCGGCCGCCTATGTATAAGGTGCTGATGCTGAATGACGATTACACGCCGATGGAATTTGTCACCTATGTTCTGGAACGGATTTTCGGGCTAAGTGGTGCGCAGGCGGTCGAAATCATGCTGACGGTGCATAAAAAGGGGCTGGCGGTGGTCGGTGTCTTTTCGCACGAGGTGGCCGAAACCAAGGTGGCGCAGGTGATGGACCTTGCGCGGCGCAACCAGCATCCGCTGCAATGCACGATGGAAAAGGAATAGGCCCGCTTTGGCCTGATCTGTCATGAAACATTCCCGATTAAATCTGATCCTTGATAGCGGCGCGTTGCAACTGCCGGAAGAAGGCGAAATCGCCGTATATGGCGCGGGGGCCTGTGATGATTTGTCCGCCCTGCCCAAGGACCGCTGCGAGGTTATTCAGGGGTTCAAGCCCGATTATGATGCGCTAACGGCACGCGGGTTCAAAGTGTCGGTTGCGGCCACGGGGCCTTATGCGGCGTCGGTGGTGAAACTGGCCCGCTCCAAGGTGCAAACGCGGATGATGCTGGCCGAGGCTGTGGCGAAAACGCCCGGCGGGCTGATCATTGTCGACGGGATGAAAACCGACGGGGCCGACGGGTTTTACAAGGAATGCCGCAAGCGGGTCGAGGTCAGTCAGGCGTTTTCCAAAGCACATGGCAAGCTGTTCTGGTTTACGGCCAAACCGGCATTTGATGACTGGGCCGACAAGGGACCGATCACGCTGCCCGGCGGGTTTCAAACGGTGCCCGGGGTGTTTTCGGCGGAAAAGATTGATCGTGGATCGCAAGCATTGGTGGATGCGCTGCCCGCTAAACTGCCCAAACGGCTGGCCGATCTGGGCGCCGGTTGGGGGTTTTTGTCGCGTCACATATTGATGCGCGAAAAGGTGCGCGAACTGCATCTGGTCGAGGCCGATTTCAATGCGCTGGAATGTGCCCGTGTGAATGTCACGGATGAGCGCGCGCAGTTCCATTGGGCCGATGCCACGCGGTTTACCCCTGAAAGGCCGTTTGACGGTATCATCAGCAACCCGCCCTTTCATACCAGCCGCAAGGCCGACCCCGAAATCGGCCGCGCCTTTATCCATGCGGCGGCGGGGATGTTAACACCTTCGGGGCAGATGTGGCTGGTGGCAAACCGGCACCTGCCCTATGAACGCACGCTGGCCGAGACATTTCGTTTTGTCGATGAAATCGCCGGTGACAATTCCTTCAAAATCCTTCGAGCCACCAAGCCGCTGCGCGGCAAACGCCCGCAGGACTGAATCAGGAGCAACAAGATGTCTTTTTCAATTGCCGGAAAATCCGTAATCGTGACAGGGGCGGCCAACGGCGTTGGTCTGGCTATCGGGTTACGGTTTGCTGACGTGGGGGCAAATGTGATGTTTGCCGATATGGACGAGGATCGTTTGGTTGCAGAGCTGGGCGACAGGGCCGAAAAAGAGGAAAACATACAGTTTTTCGCTGGGGATTTACGGCAGAAACTGACCATCGCAAATCTGTTGTCGGCTACGATTGATGCCTTTGACCGGGTGGATATTCTGGTCAATGCCTCGCGACAGGTGGCCGTGTCCGATCCGCTGGACCCCGAGGCAGACGAGATGGAAGAGCTGCTGGAGCAGAACCTGATGACAAGCTTGCGGCTTAGTCAGGCTGTGGCCAAACGGATGATTTGCCAGGCTGAACGCGAAGAAAACGAAGAAGGGCCGGTGGGGGCGATCGTTAATCTGTCATCGATTGCGGCACAGCGGGCGCACCCGAAATTGCTGGCCTATTCAGTGTCGACAGCGGCGCTGAACCAGATGACGCGATCTTTGGCCGTGGCATTGGCGCCCGAGCGGATACGGGTGAATGCGGTGGCATTTGGTTCGGTGATGAGCGCCAGTTTGAAAAATACCCTGAAGGGCAACGAAGAATGCCGCGCCGATGTGGTGGCGCACACGCCGCTGGGGCGGATCGCAAAAGCCGAGGAAGTGGCCGAGGCGGTGCAGTTTTTGGCCTCCGAAGGCGCGGGTTTCATCACCGGTCAGATAATGATCGTTGATGGCGGGCGCACGTTGCTTGATCCGGTTGCGGCTCCTGCGCATTAGGCGCTGCTGTTTTCTTGTAAAGAAAACAAACGAAATCTTTCAAAGGTTTCGGGGGATCAGCCTTGGTTCTTGGCCACGCAAGCCCTGACGGCCAAATCGGATTGTCGTTTCAGAGTTGCCCGACGTGCCTTCAACTGGGCCAGCTTGCGTTTCTCGGCGGCAACATCAATCGCGATCGGGGCTTGTTTCAGACCGGACTGGGTTGCAGTGCAAAAGTGGAAATTGGCACTAGGGCTAGTGCACAGCTGCAGGCCGAGGCTGACTCGGGAACTGGTTTCCAGAGCATAGCCACGATCAATATTTGCTTGCGTGGCAGCGATCAGGTTATCAGTTGCTTGCAGGTTTCTGGTGCTGCGATTAACACATTGTTCCAATGCTGTGCTGCACCCTGCCAGTGAAAGCAGTAGTGCCAGTAGATACCGTTTCATTGCCCTGCTCCGGTTAATCTGTTCAGACAGTATAGACAGATCGGCCCCCGCAGCAAAACCCGTTCTTCATTTGCGGCGGTTGGGCTGGCCTGTCCGGCGAAAATCCGCTAGGTCATCTGAAAACAGGAGGCTCGGACAATGGATGACATGAAAGACCAAAAAGCCAAGGCAGCAACGTGGTTTCGCGATTTACGCGACCAGATTTGTGCGGCTTTCGAGGCATTGGAGAACACGCAGATCAAGGGGCCATTTGCCGATCAACCTGCCGGACGTTTTGAAATATCTGACACAAAGCGTGATGCAGCGGATGGATCAGATGCGGGTGGCGGCCTGATGTCGGTGATGCGTGGCGGACGTGTATTTGAAAAGGTGGGGGTGAATATTTCCACCGTATACGGCACATTGGGCGAGCGCGCCGTGGCCGCAATGGCCGGGCGCAAAGGGCTGGACGGCATGAAAGATGATCCGCGCTTCTGGGCTTCGGGGATTTCACTGGTGGCACATATGCAAAACCCGCACGCGCCTGCCGTTCACATGAACACCCGCATGTTCTGGACCCCGCATGGCTGGTGGTTTGGCGGCGGGTCAGACCTGAACCCCTGCATCGAATATGCCGAGGATACGGCCGCTTTTCACGCGGTGCAAAAGCAGCAATGTGACAAGCATGACCCCGCATATTATCCTCTCTTCAAGGCATGGGCGGACGAATATTTCTACATCCCGCACCGGAACCGTGCCCGTGGCGTTGGCGGTATTTTTCTGGATGATCACAACACAGGGGATTGGGATGCCGATTTTGCCTTTATTCAGGATGTCGGGCGGGCATTTTTGATGGCCTTTCTGCCGGTCACCGAAAAGCGGCGCAATACACCGTGGACGGATGCCGACAAGGACACCCAACTGGTGCATCGTGGCCTATATGCCGAATACAATCTGGTTTATGACAGGGGCACAAAATTCGGGTTGGAAACAGGGCACAATGCGGACGCGGTGTTGATGAGCCTGCCGCCGATGGCGAAATGGGTCTAATCAGTCCTTTGCGACGGTGATAATCACTTTGCCTCTGGCGTGTCTGTTTGCCAGATAACGTAAAGCCTCGATTGCCTGATCTAACGGGTAAACCCTGTCAATGACCGGCTTTATCCTGTCCTGTTCAACCAGCTTTGCCACTGCCGCCAGATCTTTTGCTTTCGGGCGCATGAATACAAACGCATAAGTTGCCTTTTTCTGCTTTATCAGTTTCCTGATCCGGCTGGGTTTTAACCCCAGAAAAAAGGCAACGGTTTTCGGAAGCCGGAATTCACGCGCAACATAGCTGTTGATTTCAGCGGGAACGATGCTTGTTACCTTTCCGCCAGATTTTATCACGCGAAAGGCGTCAAAGCTGTATTTTCCGCCCAATGTATCAAAGACGATATCGAAATCACTGCATAGTTTCAGGTAATCCTCTGACCGATAATCGATCACCCGGTCCGCCTCCAGTTCCAACAGTTTTTTAGAGTTTTCGGCACTTGCCGTCGTCACGACATAAGCGCCTTGTGATTTGGCGTATTGGATTGCAAAGCTGCCAACACCCCCCATGCCTGCATGGATTAATACTTTGTCATTTCGCTGTATCCCGCCAATTCTGTCAAAGGCCTGAAGGGTTGTCATGCCAACCACACCAAGCCCTGCGGCCTGTTCAAAACCGATATTGGGCGGGATAGGGGCGATGTCGTCCCGGGTTACAACACAGTTTTCAGCAATGGCGCCCGAACACAGACCAAATACATTGTCACCCTTGCTGAAGCCTGAAACATCTCGCCCAGTTTCGATAATCCTGCCAGCAAAATCAGCCCCCACATGGGCGGGTAACGATAGCGGTTCGTGTTTTTGCAACTCGCCCAAGGCCTGTTTGTAATCATGGGGGTTCAGACCGGCGGCATGGACCTCTATCAAAATCTCATTGTTGCCGGGGCGGGGGGCGTCAACTTGTCGAAAGGCCAATCCCTTTTCAAGCGGGCCGTATTTTTCAAGGATAAGGGCTTTCATTCAACTGTCGGGATTGCCCCGCTCAAACTCCAGAATATCGCCGGGCTGACAATCCAGAACATCGCAAATTCTGGCAAGGGTTTCAAAACGCACGCCTTTGACCTTGCCGGATTTTAACAGGGAAACGTTCTGCTCGGTGATGCCGATCAGTTCGGCCAGCTGTTTGGAGCGCATCTTGCGCTTGGCCAGCATCACATCCAGTGTCACAACGATACGCATTCCATTTCCCATCTTATACGAACGCCCCGTTTTCATCATATATGCGGATGGCTTCAAGCATTATATGGCTGACAACCACCAGCACCAGCCCGATAACAACGGCATAGACGTCGGTGTCATCAAACGAAAGCTGCATCGAGGCAAGGTTGGAATTGGCCCACATTTGAACCAGGGCATAGACCACGAATTCGGACAATATGCTGACGGGGGCCATGGCGATGATGACCCAGCCAATTATTCGCAGGCGCCGTGCTGTTTCGGGCACGAATACGCCAATTTTCCGAATGCCGATAAACAGGCGGCGAATCGTCAAAAGCATCACCAGCCCAAGAGCAAGTGTTGCCATTTGCGTGGCCAGAATCGCCCCAACCTGAAACCCCGAAAAACCGTTGAAATCCGGGCCCAGATCAAATGCATCACGGATTTCGTCAGTGATTTCGAAAGTCTGGGTCGCCATTTGATAGAAAACATAGCCGAGGAGTACCGCCATCAGCAGCAAAGCCAGAGTTGCCGCCCATTCCCCGAAATAGGTAATTCGGATGATTTTTGCCGATATAGAAGGGTTTTCTTGCGTCATGTCTGATTCCATTATTTTAAGGCTTGCATTAATTATCGTAAAACAATAAGAAAATAATGCAAGCGATTATTAATTCACTATATCAAACACAAAGGAAGAGGTCATGCACTATCGAACAGTTTTACTGGTTGCGGCGATTGCAACAGGATTTGCGGTAAAGGCACAGGCGCAGGACCGTTGGTCCGGGTTCTATGGCGGTATCAGCGTTAACAACAACCGGACCACCGCGAATGTCGGTGGCAATGCGACCCACCGCTATAAAACGTCCAAGAATATTTCGATCAGCGGCCTTTATGCCGGTTACAATTTCGCCGGTAACGGCGGGTTTGTCTGGGGTGGGGAATTGGGCATAACGGCATTGGACAACAAGGGCACAAGGACCGACGCGGCGCTGGGAACCAGCCAGTTTACCGGCAGTTATCTATTATCCCCGCATCTTCGAGCCGGTTGGGCCAGCGACAAATTCTTTTTCTATGGCACGGCAGGTATGGGCATTTCCGATGCAGGCGCGAAACCTTCCGGCACTTCCGGAAAAACCCGGCACAAAGGGTTTTCCTATGGGCTGGGCGTGGAAATGGCGATCAACAACGGCTGGTCGGCGCGGCTTGAGGCCACTCAATATAATTTTGGCAAGGCAAGCGCGCAGAGCTTCAATGGCAGCAGTCAGAAGGTCGACACCGATATTCGTATGATCTCGCTTGGCCTGTCGCGGAAATTCTAGGTGGTTTCAATGTTTCACAGATCCCGCTCACGGGGTGTGGGGTATAGCTTGCTGCTGGTCGCCTCTTTTGCCGGCTGCAGCTATACCCCGCTATCAACCCTGGAGGCCCTCGACAAGGTTGGGCCAGACACCCCGCCCGAGGAGATGAAAATCATGGTGGCTTTACCGCCTGATATTCGCCCGCAAAAGGGGGATGCGACGCTTACACTGTCCAAACCTGCAAATAAAACATTGCCGGCGGAAAGCCACTCGTTCCGGTTGGAGCGTATCCCGAATGGTCCGGACGAAATTCGCACGGGTCAAAGTGCAAACGGCTTTGCCTATCGTATCCGTCGTGAAGACCTGCCGCGGTTCAAGGCGCTTATCTCGAAAGAGGACGGCAGTGACAATCGGGATGGTGATACGGATATCGATGCCGATTTCTGCCACATATCACCGAAAATTCCGAAACGCGCGGTTATCACGGTCTATTTGAAAACCGCCGAATTGCAGAACTATGTTCCGCTCATAAAAGATATGGATGTGATGAAGTATCTTGATCCGGCAGACCGCGCCGATTTCCCACGCTGCACTAAGGACATTGCCCTACAACCATAGTGCAGCACACCCTGGGGCGCCCGAGCAATCAGGCGCCCCGAACTGCATCGATCATACGCTGCACGTTGTCAGGATCGGCATCCGGTGTGATGCCGTGGCCCATGCTGAAATTTGTTATCTATTGCCCGCTTTGAATTCGTTTACTGCTGCATAATATCTAGCTTTGTGCGCGGCGACTCTTTTTTCAGCGGTATTTGCATTGCAGCTAATCGTACGCTCGCCTTTGCCCAAGAATAGATATTTCCAATCATATGGCTCGTAGCGATGCCCATCACTGGTAATAAGTATTTCAGGGTATTTTTCTTTTAGCACTTCCGTCGCGAGTTTGGATCTAATGTCATCATTTGGGATTGGTCGGTATTGCTGGGCAGCCCGCTCTACCGGCTCGCGCACAGTACCTTTTACATTTGGAATAGTGGCTTCTAGTGCAGCGTATTCTTCAAGTGGAAAGGCTGACGGGTAAATGTAAATATTTTGCAGTTTCTCAAGTTTACATAGGGATTGCAGGGCTGGAAATTTCGCATGTGATCGAATTTGCTTGAGGTGCAGAATCTCAAGCCGCTCTAGGCCAGCTAAAAAACTAAAATCATCGATTGGCTGCGCCCAATCTAGTGTGCCGGTAATGGAAAGGTAGAGCAGTTTTCGCGCCCCTTCCAATCCGGAGAAATTGCGTACACTGCGTAAATTCTCGATGTATAATGACCGCAAATTCTTTAAGTTACCTATTGGTGACAGGTCGTTAAACTTAGAAACATATTCCAGTACCAACTCTTCGAGCCGGTCTAACCTGGACAGGAAATCCAGTGTCTTAGGGCGTGCATGGCTGATACGCAGCCGCTTTAAGCGCCATAACTGGGATACGAATTCCAGTTGCGCAGGGTTTGGATTGTCTAAAGTTAATTCTTCCAGAAAAGGTAGTTTTGCTGCCGCTTCCCAGTTCTGATCATTCTTGGTGATTGTTAGAATTGTTGTTGATTTTGGGGCATGTGAAACGTCTTCTAGCCGATATCTGAAACGCTCGGCATTCGGAACAATTGACCAATGCCCACTTTCGCGATCCAGAAAATCACCCCAATGGAATTTCACTTATACTTACTTCCTGACAATCATCACTTTTATATGCAGCTAAAACTATCAAGTAAGTTTTATTATGCAACCCTGTGATGCCCGAGCAATCAGGCGCCCCGAACTGCATCGATCATACGCTGCACGTTGTCGGGGTCGGCATCCGGCGTGATGCCGTGGCCCAGATTGAAAATATGCGGCCCCTTGGAAAACGCTTTGACGATGCGTTTGGTTTCATCCACCAGTTCCTGCCCGCCCGTTACCATATGGTGCGGCGCAAGGTTGCCCTGAACACAGCCATCCACCTGCACATTTTCGGCGGCCCAGTCGGCGGAAACTGAATTGTCCAGCGCCACGCAATCGGCACCGGTAGCCTTGGCGAATCCGATGTAATTGTCCCCTGCTTCGCGCGGGAAGGCGATGACAGGGGTGTTCGGGTGTTTGGCCTTAAGTGCTTCGATGATCCGCTTGGCAGGCTCCAGCGCGTATTTGGTGAAATCATCGCCTTTCAGCGATCCGGCCCAGCTATCGAATATCTTGACCACTTCGGCTCCGGCCTGAATTTGCATCGACAGATAGGAAATCGTTGCCTCGGTGATCTTGTCCAGCAACGCCTCGAATGTGGCGCGGTCCTCGGCGATCAGCTGGTGCGCTGGCCCTTGGTCCTTGGTGCCGCGACCGGCGATCATATAGGTGGCCACGGTCCAGGGTGCCCCGGCAAAACCGATAAAGGCGGTTTCGGCGGGCAATTCGCGCGCCACTGTGCGCACGGTTTCATAGATCGGCGCCAGGGTTTCGTGTATATCCGAAACCGGCTTTAACTGTTCCAGTTCGGCGGGTGTTGTGATGGTTGTCAGGCGCGGGCCTTCGCCGGTGACGAACCACAGGTCCGCCCCCAATGCCTGTGGCACCAGCAGGATGTCGGCAAACAGGATCGCGGCGTCAAAGCCATAGCGGCGGATCGGTTGCAGGGTGACTTCGGTGGCAAGCTCAGGGTTATAGCACAGCGACAGGAAATCACCGGCCTGCGCGCGGGTGGCCTTGTATTCTGGCAGATAGCGTCCCGCCTGACGCATCATCCAGATTGGCGGGGTATCCAGTGTTTCACCCGCCAGTGCGCGCAGAAGTTTCTTTTGTTCGGCCATAACTGCCCCCTATCCTTAATGCTTGCAATTCAACTCTATTGCCAGCGACATGATGTCAAGACACCGGCAGGATGTTTGCCGTTGTCAGGCGCATTTGACGCGCTTAAACAGGGGGTATGATGCAGAATTTACCCAACCCCGCTTCGCCCCTGAAAATCGGCACCCGTGGCTCGCCTTTGGCGCTGGCACAGGCGTATGAAACACGCAGCCGTCTGATGGCGGCGTTCGATCTGCCGGAACAGGCGTTCGAGGTGGTGGTGATCACCACATCCGGCGACCGGATTCAGGACCGCCCCTTGAAAGAGGTCGGCGGCAAGGGGTTGTTCACCAAAGAGATCGAAGAGGACATGCTGTCGGGCAAGATCGACATTGCGGTCCATTCGATGAAGGATATGCCGGTTGAACAGCCAGCGGGGCTGTTGCTGGAAACTTACCTGCCACGTGAAGACGTGCGCGATGCGTTTGTGTCGCCCAAGCTGAAGCGGCTGGCGGATTTGGCCCAAGGGGCAACTGTTGGCACTTCAAGCCTGCGGCGTCGGGCGCAACTGCTGAACAAACGCCCCGATCTGAACATCGTCGAATTTCGCGGCAATGTGCAGACCCGTTTGAAAAAGCTGGCCGATGGCGTGGCCGAGGCAACCTTCCTTGCGATGGCCGGTCTGAACCGGATGGGGTATGACGATGTGGCCCAGTCCCCGATCGAGGTTGACGAAATGTTGCCCGCCGTGGCGCAAGGGGCCATCGGCATTGAACGGCGCGCGGATGATATGCGCGTGGCGGACATGCTGGCAGCGATCCATGATGTTGAAACCGGCCAGCGGCTGGCGGCCGAACGGGCATTTCTGGCGGCGCTGGACGGGTCGTGCCAAACCCCGATTGGCGGGTTGGCGATGCTCGAGGGTGGCACGGTTTACCTGCGCGGCGAAATCCTGCGCCCTGACGGCTCCGAATGCCTGACCGACGAAGACCGCAGCCCGATCGAAGACGCCGCCGACATGGGCCGCACTGTGGCCGAACGCTTGCGGGCACGGGCCAGTGAGGGGTTTTTTGACTGGGTTTAGCGAATAGGGATAACCTCACGTCCCCCTTTACAACCTGCCCCAGTTTCCCGCACCATTCCCCGCATGTATGCGGATCGACTGAAACTCATGTTCTCGCACAGATCGGTGCAGGTGATGTTCGGCCTGTGGTTGCTGGGCTGGGCGATGGTGATCGGCACTGGAAACGCCCACCTTTTGTGGCTGGCGCCGCTGGGCATCATCGGCCAGATGCTGAACGAATATTTGGTGCATCGTTACCTGTTCCACTGGCCCGCCCCGCGCAGCCAGTTCTGGTTTGATGTGCTGTATCGGGTGCATTACGGCCACCATGATTTTCCCAACAAATCCGCGCTGTTCTTTGTGCCGGTGTGGTTTGCGGTGCCGATGGCCCTGTTGCATATCATGCTGGCCTATGTGGTGCTGCGGCTGTTGGGGTTTGACACGCCGCTGATCGGGGCAGCGGCATTCACATTTATCGGCGGCATCACCGCATTTCTGTTTTACGAATGGTTCCATATGACGGCCCATACCAATGTGCGCAAATGGGCGGTGGAGCGCTATGTCACCCGCCTGCACGGGATGCACCATTTTCGCAATTACCAGCGCTGGTTCCATGTCAATCCGGGTGGCGAGGTGATTGACCGGATCATGGGCACGGCGATTCCCGATGAAGAGTTGAAACAAAAGGGGCGGATGCAGTTTTTGTCGACATTGGGCCTGAAACCCGATGATCCCCGCCTGATCAGCGCCCGTGCACGCCTTGGCCCGCAATACAATATCACCGAACAGGATATGACCCGCGCTGCCGCTACAATTTGACGCTTGCGGTGTGGAATTGGCGGGCGTAGCATCGTGTTATGCTACGTCTGATCAATGCTTTATTCCTGTCGCTGACACTGGGGATCACCAGTGTCAGTATGGCTGTGGCGCGTGGGCAAACCCCCGATATTGGCACCGATATCGTGATCTGTACCGGCGTAGGCATTACAACCATTACAATTGGACCCGACGGCGAGCCTGTAAAGAAAATCCATCTCTGTCCTGACGGGATTTCACTGTTTACAGCAGCCTTTGTGACCCCCCAAGTGACGGTTGTGCCTAACGTGATGGTGTGGCGCCTTGTGTTGCCAGCAGACACTATATTGTTGTCCCGGGATGCCCCGTCCCCTGCGGCGCGTGGTCCGCCTTTGGCTGTTTGAAACCTATCCCAACCTATTCAAACACTCAAAGGAGACTGATATGTCTTTCCAAAAATCCATTCTGGCAGCGGTTGCTGCCTGTGCCATTGCTATGCCAGCCTTTGCTGACGGTATAACGATCAAGGACGCTTATGCACGGTCCTCTGGTCCGTCGGCCAAAACCGGCGCGGCCTTTTTCGTGATTGTGAATGATACCGATCAGGATGACACACTGGTTAGTGCAAAATCCGACATCGCGAAACGCGTCGAAACACACACCCATATCAAAACTGCCGATGGCGTGATGCAAATGCGCAAGGTCGAAGGCGGGTTTCCAGTTGCCGCCCACGGCATGCACGCATTGCAGCGTGGTGGTGACCATTTGATGTTCATGGGCCTGACCCGTCCAATGAACCAAGGCGATATGGTCACAGTGACCCTGACCTTTGAAAAAGCCGGTGATATGACTGTTGAAATCCCTGTCGATCTGAAACGGATGCCCGGAGACGGCATGACGATGAAGGGCGATATGGATATGTCGAACGGCTCTAATAACTAGGCCCGAGATTGTTTTCATACCCCCGTGGCCATAATCGGTTACGGGGGTATATTGGACTGCATTATGACCACCCGAATCTTGTTCGTCTGTCTTGGCAACATCTGCAGATCGCCTTCTGCCGAAGGTGTGTTTCGGGTGCTTGGCCAGCAGGCGGGACTGAATCTGGAAATCGACAGTGCCGGCACCGGGGGCTGGCATATTGGCAAAGCCCCGTATGCCCCAATGCAAGCCGCTGCATTGCAGCGCGGGTATGATCTGTCCGGTCTTCGGGCACGACAGTTAGGCGTGGCGGATTTTGACAACTTTGACCTGATCATCGGCATGGATGCCGAAAACATTGCGGACACGGAACGCCTGCGCCCTGCCGGTAACACAACGCCGGTGCGCCTGTTCACTGACTATGCCCCTGAAACCGGTGCCGACCATGTGCCCGACCCATACTACACCCGTGATTTTGACGGCGCTTTGGCGTTGATCGAAACCGCCAGTAATGGTCTGATTGCAACCCTGTAGGGTGGGGTTTACCCCACCGTTTTACCGAACAAATACTGTGATTACTGACAAAAAGCCTGAGCAGTCACGCCAAAATCTTTGTACCGTTTCCAGAAGGCTTCCTTATAGGAACTGTCCGACTGGCGCACATCCTGTGCCATCTGCGGGTCTTTGAAAAACTTGGCCGCCAATGCCTGATCGCGGCTGGATAAGATGCGATCCGCCGCATCCTGAATGCAGCTGCATAATTGACGCGATGCGCCGGGGCGGTCCGAACGCATACAGGCGCGGTGGATTTTTCCGGCGGCAAAGGCCGCAGGCGCGGTTGTGGATAGGGTTAAAACGGCGATCAATGCCGCGAATGCGATGGTCTTCATTTTCTTTGCCTCTTGCCAATACGGGCGCTCCGGTTCATCCAGATGTCATCCCGAGTACTGCTCGTTTTCGCCAATATGCCCGAAGCGGTTTCAATTTTCAATCACCTTGAAACGAGGTGTGGCCTTACTGCACTAAACCAGCCGCACCAGTGGGCATTGCTGGACAAGCATTTCGGCCTCGGTTCTGGGGCACAGGCGGGTGGCGTCCGTCATGACGGCGGCGCTGGCGGCGGCGGCCCCTTTTTGCAATGCCAGCGCAGGCGCATCGCCACGCGAAAGGGCCAGCACCAGCGCCCCGACAAAACTGTCACCCGCGCCGACTTTGCTGCGCACCGGCACATCCGCGGCGTTGACGTGCCAACATTCATCGTTCATGGCCAAAACCGAGCCTTTGGCCCCTAACGCCATCACAATCATTTGCGCTACATCGCGTTTGACCAGAGCGCTGGCAAAATCGGACAGTGTTTTGACGGTTTCTAGCGGTTCACCCGCCAGTTCCTCGGCCTCGGCCCTGTCCATACGCAACAAATAGGGCGGGATAACCGGATCATTTGCCATCTGGCGCAAGGCCCGCCCAGATGTGTCCACCACCAACCGCGCGCCGGTTCCATTGATCTGCTGTGCCAGCATGGCGGGGAAATCATCAGGCACGCCGGGCGGGTTGCTGCCGCTTAGCACCACATATCCATCTTTCGGAACGGTTTTGTGGATTTCCGCCAGAACGCATTTCACCAGTTCCGCGTCCCAGATCGGGCCGGGCATCACAAAGCGGTATTGCTGGCCTGTGCGCCGTTCTGTCACTGCCATGCTCTGACGGGTTTCGCCGGGGATATCGAAGGGATGCACCTGCACCCCTTCGCGCCCCAGCAGACTGAGCAATATTTGCCCCATATGCCCGCCCACAGCGGCAAAGGCACAGGCATCACCGCCCAGAATATGGATAGCGCGGGCCACGTTCACCCCGCCACCGCCGGGATCACGCATTGCGGCAGTGCACCGCACTTTGTGATCTGGGCGCACCCGTTTGGCCGAGGTCGAAAAATCAACCGTGGGGTTCAGGGTGATGGTCAGAATATCGGACATTTTGCGGCGCCTTTATCTGCGGTTCCGGATCGCATTCAGCGTCCCAGATTCCGCATGGATTGGCAACAGGCCACAGGCGCAGGTGGAGCTATTCCGGATATTTGCGTCTGGCTTTTGCCACCTCGATCTTCCCGCCATTCTTGCGGGTCTGGGCTGTAGCGCGCCACTCGTAAGTATGGCGCCCACTGGGCGGGCAGGGGGATTTGTATTTGAACGCACCGGGTTCAATCACCTGCTGGCCGGTGTATTTCACAACCCCGCCGCCGTGGTTATAGCCCGGCACATTGCGGTCGATCAGTTTGAAGCGGATATACTGGGTGCCTGCGGGAACATCCTTCAAAACAAAACGCGGGTTAAGGACGCGGTTTGGATTACCGCTGGTGCACAGCTTTAACCCTTTCCAGTCAAACCTGATCTCGAACGCCTGAGCGGCAGGGGTGGATAGGGCAAGTGTGGTGGCGATGGCGAATGTTGAAAATAGAATACGCATTGAATAACCCCGTAAAGAAATTGAATACTCGCATCATAGCTTATTTGGGCAGTCTGGCCAACACACCCTGCAATTCACCGATCAGCGCCTTTCGCTCGTCCACGGACAGAAACGCGCCGATTTCCACTTCCCGGTCCCCGCCGCGCAGGGTCAGGTAGTTGTCTACGGGGCCGGATTTCGGGTGCATATGCACGCTGACCCAATACGGATTGGCCGACCAGTGTTGCGGTTTGTCGCGCGGGTTCTGGCGGGTCAGCTCCATTTGGTCGGACCAGATGATCAGGGTTTCAAGGATCGTTCCGTCCTTGTAGCTGCGCATCAGAAAATACCAGATGGCGGCCACCGCTGCGGCCAGAAAAGGCAACATGATCCATAGGTGGCTGGTGCCCAGCAGGGCAAACAGCGGGACACATAACAGGACAACAGTAAGGCCGATGAACCAGACAAACCCGCGACGGGGCAGAGAGCGGTAGGGCCAAAGGGCAAGCTGGCAATAGGGTTTGCCTGTGGCATGGGCAAAGCAAGAGGCCCCGAATTGCTCCGAGGCCTCCTGATCAGGTTTTATCTGCCACTCGTAGGGCAATGCGCCATCCCCTTAGTGGTTGTGGCTTCTGTCCCACTCTTCCTGCTTGGCAAGAATTTCGAACGTGTGTTCCGGCGGCGGGGTGGGCAAAGTCCACTCCAGCGTGTCGGCATATTCGTTCCAGTAGTTCTTTTCGGTCACCCGTTTGCCTGCCAACAGCGTGTAGAACACGATACCGATAAAGAACACAAAGGACGCAAACGACAGGAAGGCACCCCATGACGACAGATAGTTCCAGTAGGCAAAGGCCTCGGGATAGTCGATATAGCGGCGTGGCATGCCCTGACGACCCAGAAAGTGCTGCGGGAAGAACGTCAGGTTCGTGCCGATAAAGAACATGGCGAAATGCAGTTTACCCGCCCATTCGGGATACTGGCGCCCCGACATTTTCCCGATCCAGAAGTAAACACCGGCGAAGATCGCGAATGCGGCCCCCAGCGACATCACATAATGGAAGTGTGCAACGACGTAGTAGGTATCGTGATAGGCGCGGTCCAGACCCGGTTGGCTAAGGACAACACCGGTAACGCCACCAACGGTGAACAGGAACAGGAAGCCGATGGCAAACAGCATCGGGGTTTCAAAACTGACCGAGCCTTTCCACATCGTCGCAATCCAGCTGAAGATCTTGATCCCCGTCGGCACCGCAATCACCATTGTTGCCATCATGAAATAGCTTTGCTGCGACAGGCTCATCCCTACGGTGTACATGTGGTGCGCCCAGACGACAAAGCCCAGAACCCCGATTGCCACCAGCGCATAAACCATCGGCAGATAGCCAAAGATCGGCTTGCGCGAGAAGGTCGCGATGACGTGGCTGATGATACCGAAACCGGGCAGGATGATCATGTAGACTTCGGGGTGACCAAAGAACCACAGGATATGCTGATAGAGGATCGGATCGCCGCCACCGGCAGGGTCAAAGAAGGTTGTGCCGAAATTGCGATCGGTCAGCAGCATGGTGATGCCCCCAGCCAGAACCGGCAACGACAGCAGAATCAGCCATGCGGTGATAAAGATCGACCATGCAAACAGCGGGACCTTGTGCAGGGTCATCCCCGGTGTGCGCATGTTCAGGAAGGTTGTGATCATATTGATCGCGCCAAGGATAGATGAGGCCCCGGACAGGTGAACCGCAAAGATCGCCAGGTCCATCGAGATACCCGGCTCGGACGTTGATAGCGGAGGATATAGCACCCAGCCAACGCCGGATCCTGTCTGACCATCGCCCCCCGGGGCAAGCAGCGATGCAACGCCCAGCGTGGTGCCCGCCACATACATCCAGTAGGACAGGTTGTTCATCCGCGGGAACGCCATGTCGGGCGCGCCGATGTGCAGCGGCATGAAATAGTTGCCAAAGCCGCCGAACAGGGCGGGAATGACCACAAAAAACATCATTAATACACCGTGGTAGGTGATCATTACATTCCAGAGGTGTCCGTTCGGGGTGCATTCCCGAGTCGCATCCGCAATAAAGCGCGCGCCCTCGAGGCACATGTATTGCACGCCCGGCTCCATAAGCTCGAGCCGCATGTATACCGTGAACAGAACCGAGATAAATCCGACTGCTCCTGCGGTAAAAAGGTAAAGAATTCCGATGTCTTTGTGGTTTGTGGACATGAACCAACGGGTAAAGAAACCCTTTTTGGCATGCTCATCATGGCCGTGGATAGCTGCGTCCGCCATGAACGTACTCCCTGTTCTTGTATTTATAATTCGTGAAAAGTTTCCAATCCACGTCGCGTTCCTAATGCCTTTGTAGGGGGAAATTTGATCCAGATCAATAAATCGTTACAGGGGTGGCCGCGTAGAATGGAAAGCCGCGACATTTTAGCCGAATACTTGGCTGTCCACATAGAAAAGCCGCGATAAGGGCACTCCTTATCGCGGCCTTGATTCGATTTGCATCAATTGTGATGCGTAGTGGAATTGCTCTTAGTTAGAGGCTTCCGGTGCCGGACCGACGCTGGCCAGATAGGCTGCCACATCTTCGCCGCCGTGCTTCAGCTTGAACGACATGCCGGTTTTGGCAGGTTGGTCGTGTGCTTTCAGGAACTCTTTGGGGTTGCTAACCCATTCAGCCAATGTGGCTTCATCCCATACCAGACCGCCTTCACCCAAAGCCTTCAGGCCTGCGCTGTATTTTGTGTAATCTTCTTGCGAACCTGCAGCGCGACCGATGACACCATAAAGGTTCGGGCCGACTTTGCCGCCTTTGAAGATAATTTCATCACCATTGGCAATGGTGTGGCAGGCTTTGCATCTTTTAAAGACCTTTTCACCAGCTGCAATATCACCTTCAGCAAAAACCGGTGTTGCAACGGCAAGAGTTGCAAGAATGGCAAGTGTACGTTTCATAGTTACCTCGTTCAGATAGATTCGCGTCCCTTGTGGAATATAAGGTTTGTGGCGGGAATTGAAAGGCAATCACAGGCGTGGGCGGGGATTATTGCTCTAATCTTCAAATATCTTGGTAAAACAGTGCTTTAGTGCAACATCTACATCCATCATTTCCAGGGGCAGCCCCAGATCAACAAGACTGGTCACACCATATTGCGTGATTCCGCAAGGAACGATGCCGTTATAATGCTCCAGATCCGGCTCCACATTGATTGAAATCCCGTGAAAGCTGACCCATTTGCGCAACCGCACCCCGATGGCGGCGATTTTATCCTCGGCGCTGGTGCCATCAGCATTCAACGGCTTGTCATCCCGCACCACCCAGACCCCGACACGCCCCTCACGGCGTTCGCCTTTGACGTTGAACTGTTCCAGCGTGCAAATAACCCAATCCTCAAGCTGTCGTACGAACTTGCGCACATCACGCCCCCGTTTGCCAACATCCAGCATGGCATAGGCCACCCGCTGGCCGGGACCATGATAGGTATATTGCCCGCCACGTTTGGAGGTATAGACAGGGAACCGGTCAGGGTCGGTCAGGTCCGCCGGTTTGGCACTGGTGCCGGCGGTATAAAGGGGCGGGTGCTCGACCAGCCAGATTGCCTCGTCAGCGGTGCCGTCAGCGATTGACTCTGCCCGCTTTTCCATCTCGGAAACCGCGAAATCATAATCCGTCAGACCGGATGAGATGATCCATTCAACCATTGGCTTGCCTGTCATAATGCGATGCTTTGTCTGTGGCACCGGTCGGGCGGATTGTCAAAGGGGCTATGGGGCGCTTTTGCACTTCACAACCCACCGGCGTTTCGGTATACGCCGCACATCTTACCAGATCACATGCGGTTGTGGCGGAATGGTAGACGCGCAGCGTTGAGGTCGCTGTGGGGTAACACCCGTGGAAGTTCGAGTCTTCTCAACCGCACCACTGGCTTTTCGCATCATGGCAAGCAACCCCGTCTGCTTTAATGCTGTCACTTTCCTGTTTGCGTTATTCTGGCGTCCAGAAGCAAAGCCAAAAAGATAATCAAGGTGTCATATTGCACTTGTCCCCACCGTTAAGCCCCGCTAAACCCGTCGATGGAGACGTGGCCGAGTGGTCGAAGGCGCTCCCCTGCTAAGGGAGTAGGCGAGGAATCGTCTCGAGGGTTCGAATCCCTTCGTCTCCGCCACCACGCCATTTGCTGTGCTTTCATTGAATTGCGGATACTTGCTTATACCTCATATTTTACTAGGAATATCGGCCATATCAATCTTACTGACTTTCTTTCAGTTATCCTGATATATTTTCACTGTGTGGTATGAAGAGTGGTATTATTGAATGGCGCATTTGGCGGGAAAACTCACAAAGAAGCTGGTCGAGAATCTGGGGGCCGGGCGGCACGGGGATGGCAACGGGCTTTATCTGGTTGTTGATCCGTCCGGTGCGCGGCGCTGGATTGTGCGCGTCACGGTCAAAGGGCAGCGTAACAAAAAGGGCGCACCCCTTAGAACCGACTTTGGCTTGGGCGGTGCTGATGTGGTCACTTTGAACCAAGCACGGGAAAGGGCGCTGGAATACCGGCGCATGGCCAAGCAAGGCCTGAACCCGCGCTATAATATCCAGCGCGACATCCCGACATTTGCGGAATTTGCCCAGCAGGTTCGTATCGAGCGCCTGCCAACATGGAAAAACGCCAAGCACGGCCAGCAATGGATAAACACCCTGCGCGATTATGCCTTTCCCAAGATAGGCCGGATGCCGGTTGACAGTATCGGCCAGCCCGAAGTGCTGATGTGCCTGTCACCTATCTGGACCGAAAAACACGAAACCGCCAAACGGGTTGCCCAGCGCCTGAAAGTGGTGCTGGACGTGGCGAAATCAAAGGGATTCCGTTCTGGGGAAAATCCCGTGGCCGCAATCAAGGATGCGGGGGTGTTGCCAAAGGTCAAGGCCAAGGTGAAACATCACAAGGCAATGGCATGGCGGGATGTGCCCGCCTTCTATGCCGATCTGCAAACCCGTTCGGCAATGGCAGCCAAGGCGCTGATGTTCACCTGCCTGACAGGCTCGCGCACCGGCGAGGTGCTGGGCGCGAGATGGGATGAAATGGATTTGGACGCGGGCTTGTGGACCGTGCCAGCCGAACGGATGAAAACCGACACCCCGCACCGCGTTCCCCTGACCCCTGCCATGCTGGCGATTATTGAACCCTTGAAGGCGATGCAAAGCGAATATGTGTTCGAGGGCCAGAAACGAAACAGACAGCTTTCCAATATGGCCATGCTGATGCTGTTGCGCCGGATGAAGGTCGAGGGTGCAACGGTTCACGGGTTTCGCAGCACGTTTCGGGTTTGGGCCAGCGAGGTTGCCAACGCCCCGCGCGAGGTGGCGGAAATGAGCCTTGCACACAAGGTGGGAAGTGACGTTGAGCGGGCCTATCGCGCTCTGACCTTAGAGCGACGTAGGGCGCTTATGGAGCGCTGGGCGGCGTATGTGACGGGGGGAAGTGGTAAGGTTGTGAGGCTGGCAAAATGAACAATGTCGATACGCTTGAACAGTATAATAATGCGACAATGTGGTTATGCGACATAGTGGAACCATTAATCGAAGGCCAAAAACTTGATTTCCCCGAAACTAGCTTTGCGGACACGTTCTATTCGTTTTCAATCGGTGTTGAGATGCAGGATTGTGAAGATGGACTCCACTATAAAATTAATGACCATATTGCGACAGATTTAGTTGATGGTGCAATGGCTGATCCAGATGTTTTTGACCTATGCTGAGAGGTGGTCCTACATTTTCGACCAGTTAGCAGCCAATTTAAGATGGATCATGGTTTCATTCAGGCTGCCAATCTCACTGGTTCTGTTTTTCTTTCATAAGCCTCGTCCGGCGTCAATATTCCATGCCGGGAGTGCGGGCGCTCGGCGTT
>WFNH01000112.1 GCA_015488685.1 Marinosulfonomonas sp. | reverse complement strand
TTCGGCCTGCTTCAAAATACCCATGATCTGCGCGTCACTGTATCGTTTGTTCTTCATCAAAATCTCCTCAGATATTATGCCGAGAAAATTCTACTTGTGAACACCACTAATTTTCGGGGGGATTACCGCTCTACTATCACACCTGAATTAACTATAACAGTTTGAACTCCTTGTTCTCTTAACTCAGCCTTTAACTTGCGTATGTCGACAGTTGAAAGTGACTTCGCTCGACGCTGTTTAAAGCCGATTGTTGCTGTGCCGCCATCAATATCGACAGCCGCATTCATTCTTTTTGTTATCCGGCTAGAAAAACACCAGTTATGCACCCAAACCGGCGCTGCATCCACATTTGCGGCAACGAAATACGTATGCCATCCCTCGACCGTCAGATTATACGCCCACAGCGGCTTGGCCAAAACCCCGGACGAAACCACCTCGCCCCATGAGCCGCCCTCATTCGGCAAACGGTTCCCCGCCGGCAGGTGTAAAAGGGCGTTCGCGGCATTGGCGCGGCGTTGTGGTTATGATGCCGGGCGTTAGATGGCTCTCTCGTGGGGCATTGCTTGAGTCATGGCAGCAACAGCCACATTGCGACTCCTCCAAGGAGAATAGAAAACCCGGCATTGATACGGTGAGCGGCAGTCGGACTGCTAAACAGGCGGGACAGGATTTGGCCGGCAAAAGTCCAGACCAGAAACGCCAGCATGTTGTTGACTGTGAACAAGGTGGCGATCAGGGCGGTTTTGGTCAGTGTATCACCGGGAAACTGGGTGAACAAAAGTGCCATGATCAGGTATCCTTTGGGGTTCAATAGCAGCAGGATTGCCCCGTCCAATACCGTGGCCGGATGTGCATCAGCAAAGGGTCGAGGGCCGTGGCTGCAGTAGAGTTTATAGGCAAGCCAGAGCAGGTATAGCGCACCAAAAGTCTGGATCAGGGTAAAGATACGGCTGGTCGGGGTTAGCGCAATTGTTACCCCAGCGCCAATCGCGAAGCTGACAGCCAGTGTTGCTGCATGATAGCCAAGAGTGGCGGGAAGGGATGCAGTCACGCCATATCGGGCACCGAGGGCGGCAAAGAACATGTTGCCGGGGCCGGGGCTGTAGGCGAGTGGAAACAGGAACAGTAGCAATGGCAGGATTTGATCGGGTGTCATGCGGGCCTCCTTATTCCTATAAACCGAATAGGAAATGCGGCAGGATCAGGCGACCCGAATGTTGCGTATTGATAGTGGGTTAGTCGAATACCGCCGTCAGACAGCCAAGTAACAGAAAGGCCCGTGCAGTGCAGGTGTCTGGCAGGGCGGTCATCAACTGTGCAGCTCTTATGCCGTCATTAAGGCCAGCATCCCTTGTAACAGGGCTGTGGGTGTCGGCGGGCAGCCGGGGATGTGTAGGTCTACATCAAGGACGGCATCCAATCCGCCTTCTACGGCATAGGAGTCCGCGAAAACGCATCCGTCACAAGCACAATCACCCGAGGCGATGACCCACTTCGGGGCAGGCATGGCAGCATATGTGCGCTTGAGTGCCGTTACCATGTTGCGGGTTGTCGGGCCGGTGACCAGTAATACATCTGCGTGCCGCGGCGAGGCAACAAAATGGATACCAAAGCGTGAAACATCGTAAACGGCATTATCAACGGCGTGAATTTCCAGTTCGCACCCATTACAGGATCCGGCATCGACAACCCGTATGGCAAGGGAACGGCCCAGCAATGCCTTGGCCTTTTTGTTCACCTGTTTGCCCAGTTCTTCCAGCGCAGCCGGGGATGGGGCAGGGGCATCGGTTGTGGCTGTATTTGCAAAGATGGATTTGAACAGAAGTTTACGCATCCTGCCCCCTTAAAGGTCGCTGGCCGAATAGGCGCAGTTGAAAGATTTGTTGCAGATTGGAAAATCAGCGACGATATTGTTTTCGATCACCGCCTCCAGCAGTGGCCAATGGTATTGTGATGGGTCGCGAGAATGGCATCGGGTAATCCGGCCATCTTTGCCAAGGCGCAGCCACATAAAGATGTCGCCCCGAAACCCTTCGATCAGCGCCACGCCTTCGCGTGGCTTGGTGTCGGTATTTTCCAGCGGGACAAGGATATCCCCTTTGCTGATCCGGCCAAGGATGGCATCGCATAAGTGCAAGCTTTGCTCGATCTCTTGAATGCGGATCCAGATGCGCGCATTGACGTCGCCCGCTTCAAGGCATGGCACATCGAAATCAAGTTGGTCGTAGGGTGGGTAGGGGGTTGCCTTGCGTGCGTCAAATTCACGTCCTGCCGCCCGCCCGACATAACCCCCGGTCCCGAATTTTGCGGCCAGTTCTGCCGATAATGTGCCGGTATTACGGGTTCTGTTTTGCAGCGAGGGGGTGTTGTCGTAAAGGTCGATCAGATCGGGTAGGCGGGCGCGCAACCCGTCAAACAGGGTTCTCAGCACCTTTTCGCCCGCCGTGTCCAGATCATGCGAAACGCCGCCCGGCACGATGACATCCATCATTAACCTGTGCCCGAAGGAAAGGTTGGCAGCATGCAGGATATCTTCGCGCAACAGGCCGAAATGGGCGTGCATCAGGGCAAAAGCAGCGTCGTTGCAAATTGCACCGACATCCCCGCAATGGTTGGCCAACCGTTCCAGTTCGGCCAGAAGGGCGCGGAGCCAATGGGCGCGTTCGGGTATTTCGGTGCCGGTTGCCGACTCGCAGGCGCGGGCAAAGGCCAGCGCATAGGCGACTGTGCTGTCACCGGATATGCGGGCAGCAATCGGGGCGGCTTGAAGCGGGGTTTTGCCCTCTAGAAGTTTCTCGATTCCTTTGTGGGTATATCCAAGCCGTGCCTCAAGTCGCACAACGGTTTCCCCCACACAGAAAAACCGGAAATGGCCGGGTTCGATGATACCGGCGTGAACGGGACCAACAGGGATTTGGTGTATGCCCTCTCCTTCGGCCCCGAGGAAAGTATAGGGCGGGACCTTTTGCGCGGCTTGCGGTGTCGGGGATAGCGGGGCGGATAAGGGCCAGTTCCCGTGGTCAAGCCAGAGTCGCCCATCGGGGGTCGCATCGCCGTGTACCCCGTTAAGGTCGCGAATAATCCGTTCGGCCAATCCTGCCGCTGGATGGTGTGCAGCGACTGATGGAAACACACCATCTTTGATTTTGTGGGAAACAATCACCAGCGCTCCGCCATCGCTGGCACGCACGGCCATATGGACCTCGGCCGGATCGGCCCAAAGCGCCAGCATATCCAGTCCACGACCCAGCCGCCCGGTGATCAGTTGCCAACGCTCGGTATCGACCCGGTGCCGGTTCGCCCCGTGTTGGGACGCCAGCGGGCGGGTTCCACGCAATATTTCCTGCAGGTTTTTGCTCATCCCAGCACCTCGGCCACCTGTTTGAACCATTCTACCAGAATTGGCGGCAACCACAGCCCCGCCAACAGTACCAGCGCAAAATGAATGAACATCGGCAAAGCCGAGGCTTTTACCTTATGGGATTCACCGCCCGGTTCCCCGAACAGCAGTTTTTGCAGATGCATCAGCAAGGCCCCGAAGGCCACAATGATCCCCAGCGCCAATATCATTGCCAGAACCGGCTGACGGGCAAAGGTTGTGGTGACCACCAGAAATTCACTGGTGAACACCCCGAAAGGCGGAACGCCCGCAATCGCCAACACGCCAATTCCCAAGGCCCACGCAAGCGATGGATGGCTTTTGGCAAGGCCGGTAATGCCGGACATTTTTTGTGTGCCTTTGGCCTGCACAATATGACCGACAGCAAAGAAGATGCCGGATTTGGTCAGGCTGTGCATCGTCATATGTAGCAGTCCTGCGAAATTGGCCAGTGGCCCGCCCATGCCAAAGGCAAAAGTGATGATGCCCATATGCTCGATCGAGGAATAGGCGAACAGGCGTTTGATGTCGCGACGCCGATACAGCATCACAGCGGCAAAAATAAGCGAGGTCAGGCCCATGATCATCATTGCCAGCCCCGCAGGAATTGTATCCGGGTTACCCGCCATGATCATCTTGATCCGCAATACAGCATAAAGCGCCACATTCAGCAGCAGGCCGGACAGGACCGCGGAAATCGGAGTCGGGCCTTCGGCGTGGGCATCGGGCAACCACGCATGCAGCGGGGCAAGGCCTACCTTGGTGCCATAACCAACCAGCAGGAACACAAAGGCAAGCGACAACAGGGCGGGGTCAAACTGGGCGGCGTTGCTTTGCAGATTGCTTAATGTCATGGCCGGAACCCCTTCTCCCAGCACGGACTCGGCTGTCAGATACAAAAGGATCGTGCCAAAGAATGCCAAGGCAATACCGACACTGCCAAGGATGAAATATTTCCACGCGGCTTCGATGGCTTGCGGGGTGCGATAGATGCCGACCATAACAACAGTGCTGAGGGTGGCAATTTCGATTCCGACCCACATCAGACCAAGATTGTTGGTTAGCAAAGCCAAACCCATGAAAGTCATCATTGCCTGATATAGCGCATGGTAAAACCGCAGTGATTTCGGCGTCAGGGTGCCTTTCTCCAGTTCGTGCGCGATGTATGTGGCGCTAAAGATGCTGGTGGTCAGGCCGACAAAACTGTTTAGGGCGACCAGATAGATATTGAAACTGTCGATCAGGAAAAACCGGCCAGCCTGCATCGGCGCCCAGAATAACAGGCAAGCACCGGCAAAGGCCGTCGCGGACAGCAGCACATTGAGCGTTGAGCCAATGCGGTAGTTTGCGATTAGCGCCAGCAGCGCCATGCCTATGACGGGAACCACCAGAATAAGGATCAAGGCAAAGGTGGTCATTCCGCATCCCCCCGCATTTCGCTAAGGGCATCAACGTCGATGGTGTCAAAATGTTCCCGAATGCGAAAGATAAAGACGCCGAAAACGAAAAACGCAATCAGCACCGAAAAGGCCACAGATATTTCCACCACCAGCGGCATCCCCTTGGCCCCTGTTGCCGCCAGAATTAACCCGTTTTCAAGTGACATAAAGCCGATCACCTGCCCGATGGCATTGCGCCGTGTAATCATCATCAACATACCCAGCAGAATAATCGACAGCGCAAAGGCAAGGTCCTCGCGGGCGATGCCGCCTTCCATTTTGGCAACAGGAAAGACCACCATGATCGAAAGGATTACCAGAAACACCCCCAGCAAAAGGGTCAGATTGACGCTTACCACCGGGTCTATCTGGCGGTGGATACCCATTTTCACCACCACCCAGCGCAGGGCACCGGGGATGAGCATACCCTTCATCACCAATGCCAGTGCGGCAGTGATATACAGATGGCTTGCCCCCTGACTATAGGCTTGCCAGCCAACAGCCATTGCCAGCGCGATCGACTGCATGGCAAAGGCATTGAACAAAGCAAACAACCGCGCCTGATACAGTAGGACGAAACTAAGGGCCAGAACCGCGCCAGCCAGAAAATGTGATATATCAATGCTTGTTTCCATGATTTATATACCTTTGAAAACAAATAGGAAAATCATAGAAAGCAGCCCCATGACCAATGCCGCCCCCAGAAACTCGGCCACGCGGAACAGCCGCATTTTGGACACAACCGTTTCTCCGATGGCCAGCAAAACCGCCCCGATCCCCAGCTTGGCCAGCCAGACCAGCATGCCAAATAACTGTAGAGACAACGGGGCTTCATTTGTCGCAATTCCGTAAGGCAGGAACAGGGATATGATTAGCGACATATAGAGCAACAGTTTGGTGGCCGAGGCGGCCTCGATCAGGGCCAGATGACGGCCGGAATATTCCAGCACCATTGCCTCGTGGATCATTGTCAGTTCCAGATGTGTCGATGGGTTATCCACCGGTATCCGCGCATTTTCAGCCAATGCAACAATCAGGAGGGCAGTAAATGCAAATCCCAGTGATATGCGCAGACCGATTGGTTGCGAGGCCACGAAATTTGCGATTTCCGATAGCTGTGTCGTGCCCGCCAGCAGGGATATGGTAAACACGATCATCAGCATTGCCGGTTCGGCCAACGAGGCCACCATCATTTCCCGCGAGGCCCCAAGCCCGCCAAAGCTGGTGCCAATATCCATCGCGGCAAGTGCTGTGGCAAAGCGGGCTGTGCCCAGCAGGGCCACAATCGCCAGCAAATCAGCCGTCCAGTTGAATTCCAGACCCGTTGCAAAAACCGGCACCAGTGCTGCGGCCACCCAGACGGCGGCAAAGATCAGATAAGGGGCAACGCGAAACAGCCACGAGGCATTCCGCGCGACCACAGTTTCCTTTCGCAGCAATCGCCACAGGTCACGATAGGGCTGCAAAATCGAAGGGCCGCGCCGCAGCAAAATTCGTGCGCGCACCTTGCGCACCACGCCCACCAGCAAAGGGGCGACAAGCAAAACCAGCATCATCTGGATGCCCTGCATGAAAAGGCTGAACATTAATGCCATATCGTCACCGCCACCAAAAGCAACACCAGCCACGCAAAGACAATTGCCAGATATTTCCGGATTGTCAGGCGCTGTAAAATATCTGCCCGTCTGGTTACCTGCCACAACAGGCGCGACAAGGGGTTCATTACGAAACGCCAGGCCGGGTCTTCAGAATCCGCGTTATATTGTGCCGCGCGCAACTCGCCGGGTGGTGGCATATCCACAACCTCGCGCGCGCGGAAAACCGAGGTGCCGAAAACCCGCCGGATTGGCTGACTGAAACTTTCGGCTGTGTATTGTGCCAATGGGCTGTCTTCGGGGGTGCCGCAATCCCATGCATCGCCATAGGTCACTTTGTCCGAGGCGAAATGGTGGATAAACCATGCCGTCATCCCGCCCGAAATCAGCAGGAAGGCCATGATGATCAACCCGTTGTAAGAACTGCGTCCATCCGCAAAAGGCACTAGCGACAGCGGGGCCGGGCCGATGTCTTGGGGTGGCAGGCCGCTTGTGGTCAGCATGTCAACGACAGGCCGTAGCGCATCCACCGCCAGCGAAGGCAACACCCCGACTGCCAGACACAATCCCGCCAGCAGCATCATGGCCGCCAGTGAAAACCTGTCGGTTTCCTGTGCCGCCGCAGCGGCCTCACTGCGCGCACGCCCCAGAAATGAAACTCCGAATGCCTTTACAAACGCGGCCCCCGCCAAGGCTGCCGCCAGTGCCAGCACCGCGCCAACGACAGGGATCAGAAATTTAAGCGAGGCTTGTGGCAGGTCGGGTGAAGCAAGCACAGATTGGAACGTCAGCCATTCCGACACAAAGCCGTTTAATGGCGGCAATGCTGAAATCGCAACAGCCCCGACCAGAAATAACACCGCAGTAAAGCGCATCTTGTGAATCAATCCGCCCAACTGATCCAGATCACGGGTGCCGGTTGCGTGCAGAACGGCCCCCGCACCCAAAAACAGCAGGCTTTTGAACAGTGAGTGATTGAAAACGTGCAGCAGGGCCGCGCTCATTGCCAAAGCGGCGGCTGTGACCATACCATTGGCCTGAAACGCCAGCGCAAGGCCAAGGCCGATGAAAATTATCCCGACGTTTTCAACCGTGGAAAAGGCCAGCAGCCGCTTCAGGTCTTTTTGCATCAAGGCATAGAGTATTCCCATCAGGGCCGTTGCCCCGCCGATTATCAGCACGGGAACCGACCACCACCACAACATTGACGGGCCGACCAGATCAAACAGAATACGGATGGCGCCATAGATCGCAACCTTGGTCATCACGCCGCTCATCAGGGCGGAAACATGGCTGGGGGCAGCCGGATGCGCCAGCGGTAGCCAGACATGCAGCGGAAATACCCCCGCCTTGGACCCTGGTCCAAGCAACACCAGAGCCAGTACGATTGTTGCGCTAATGGCAGTCGGGTGCGATTGCCGGATTTCGTCAAAGCCATAGCTGCCGTTTGCTCCGGCCAGCAACCCAAAGGCAAAAACCAGCATGATCGCGCTGAAACTGGCCATAACAAAGTAGACAAGGCCGGCGCGGCGGGTTTCCTTTTCCTCGTTCGACATCACCAATGCCCAGGATGTGAGCGACATCAATTCCCATGAAATAAGGAAGGTAAAAGCGTCATCTGCCAAAACAACCATATTCATCGCCGCAATGAACGCAGAATAAAATGGCATGACCCGCCCCTGTCGTTTTTCATGCAGGCCATACCCCATGCCAAAAAGCGAAGAGGTTACGCCCCCAAGATTAACAACAATCAGAAAAAAGGCAGATAACGCGTCAATTCGCATCCGCATACCGATGTCCGGCAGGCCCAGCGGCAATGCGATCTGTTCAACCGGCGCACTGCCCAACAGGAAGCCCATACCGGCAAACAGAATTACCACGCTGGTCAACATGGTTACGCCGTAACGCAGGCGCACGAATTGCGACGCGCGGAAAAGCGCAAGAACGGCTTGCACCCAGAACACAAGCAAGGCGCCCATCACAAATTGCATGCTCATTTTTCAAAGACCTTGCCTGACCGATTCAACGGTGTCTTTCTGACATTCCGCATATCTAGATTACATGTGAGAGAAAGTAAACGGTGACCGAACAGGGCGCTGATCTTGGTCATGCCATGATGTTAAAACATGACAAAGCCATTGGCCACCATGCTGCCATCCGCGTCCGGATCATCATCCGTCACCAAATTCGTCCGAAACAATCCCAAATCTCTAACTGGAATTCATCGCACAGCCCCGTTATACGGCGCTTATGCAAACGAGGAATCCTCATACCCCCCTGCCGTTCATGAAGATGCACGGGCTGGGCAACGACTTTGTGGTCATTGATTCACGAGGGCAAAAGGATTGCGTCACGCCGAAACTGGCCCGCGCTGTGGGGGATCGGCATACGGGGGTCGGGTTTGACCAGTTGGCGGTTATTCTGGACGGCCTCGGGGACGCGCATCTGGTGTTTTACAATTCCGATGGCTCGACCGCCGGTGCCTGTGGCAATGCCACCCGCTGTGTGGCCCGTTATCTGATGAATGAGACCGGCAAAACCGAACTGCACCTGACCACTGCGCGGGGCGATTTGTATGCGGTGGATGCGGGTGATGGTCTTACCTCGGTCAACATGGGTCCGCCGCAACTGGACTGGCAGGACATCCCGCTGGCCCGCGAAGTGGACACGCTGGAACTGCCGATTGACGGCGCGCCCACTGCCACCGGCATGGGCAACCCGCATTGCACCTTTTTCGTCGGGGATGCTGAATCGGTGGACCTTCTCGCATTTGGTGCCGCCCATGAACACCACCCGCTTTACCCTGAACGCACCAATGTGCAGGTCGCCAGCATCATCGGCCCCGATCACATCCGTATGCGGGTGTGGGAGCGCGGCGTGGGGATCACACTGGCTTCGGGTTCGTCCTCTTGTGCCACCGCTGTCGCCGCCGCGCGACGCGGGCTGACGGGGCGCAAGGTGCGGGTTGATCTGGATGGCGGCACCCTGTGGATCGACTGGCGCGACGATGGCGTCTGGATGACCGGCGCAACGATGCATGTGTTTGACGGCGTGCTGACCACCGACTTCCTGAAGGGGCTTTGACATGTCCGCCAAACCGCCCGTATTCGCGACCCTTGGCTGTCGCCTGAACTCCTATGAAACCGAAGCGATGAAAGATCTGGCCGCCCGCGCCGGTGTTCAAAACGCCGTGGTGGTCAACACCTGCGCCGTGACGGGCGAGGCCGTGCGCAAGGCCCGTCAGGAAATCCGCCGCCTGCGCCGTGCCAACCCCGACGCCAAACTGATCGTCACCGGCTGCGCTGCACAGACCGAGCCGGACACCTTCGCCAATATGGCCGAGGTCGATCTGGTCGTCGGCAACACCGAGAAAATGCAACCGGGCACATGGGCGGGCCTGTCGCCGGATTTCATCGGCGAAACCGAGCGCGTGCAGGTGGACGACATCATGTCCGTCACCCAGACTGCCAGCCATCTGATCGACGGGTTCGGCACCCGTTCCCGCGCCTATGTGCAGGTGCAGAACGGTTGCGATCACCGCTGCACCTTTTGCATCATCCCCTATGGCCGCGGCAATTCCCGTTCCGTGCCTGCCGGTGTGGTGGTCGAACAGATCAAGCGGCTGGTCGATAAAGGCTATAACGAGGTGGTGCTGACCGGTGTTGACCTGACCAGCTGGGGTGCCGATCTGCCCGCTGAACCCCGCCTTGGCGATCTGGTGATGCGCATCCTGAAACTGGTGCCTGACCTGCGGCGCCTGCGCATATCCTCGATCGACAGCATCGAGGTGGACGAGGCATTGATGGAGGCCATCGCCACCCAGCCCCGCCTGATGCCGCACCTGCATCTGTCGCTACAGGCGGGCGACAACATGATCCTGAAACGCATGAAACGCCGCCACAGCCGCGAAGACGCGATTGCCTTTACCCGGCAGGCGCTTGCCTTGCGCCCCGATATGACCTTCGGCGCCGATATCATCGCGGGGTTTCCTACCGAAACGGACGCGATGTTTGAAAACTCGCTGAAACTGGTGGAGGATTGCCAACTGACATGGCTGCATGTCTTTCCTTATTC
>WFNH01000111.1 GCA_015488685.1 Marinosulfonomonas sp. | reverse complement strand
GTCCTTATCGGCTGGGCTTTGCTCGGTGGGCTGTTTTCATCCGTTCCGAAAGACAATCTGGAGGTGGCGAGTGTGTCGATCATCACGGCGGATGAATTTGCGGCCCTCAGCACACCAAAACCCGTGCCCGATGCGCCCGATACAACACCGGCAGTGCCCGATAATCCTGTAGTGGAAACGCCGCCCGAAGACCCGACCCCCCCCCAAGATTCAGCACCGTCTGTGACCGAGGTTGCGCCGCCACCCGTGCCGGAACCGGATGAAACCCCGCCAGAAACGCCACAGCCGCCGGCCGAGGACAACCCAGTGGTCATCGCACCACCTGCACCGCTGGCAACACCCCGCCCATCGGATCGGGTGACGCCTGATCCGGTTGCGCCACCGCCACCGGATGTTGCCGTTGCAGACGAGGCCCATCCGGATAACACACCGGCCCCCGATGCGCAGAAACCGCCCGATCCCGAGCCGCCTGCAGCACCCGAGGAATCAAGTGACCGCATTGTTCCGGAAACATCGGCACCGGCCAGTTCGGTTCGCCCGTCGGCACGGCCCAGACGACCCGCACCACCGGTTCAAACGGCAACAACGGATCAGCCAACGGCAAATGACAATAGCCAGTCAATCGACGAAACGATGCGTCAATTGCAGGCCGAAGAAGCTGCTGCCGCTGCGGCCTCGTCCGCCCCCGCAGGCCCGCCGCTGTCGCGTGGCCAGAAAGATGCGTTCTTGCTAGAGGTGCGCAAGTGCTGGAATGTTGGCGCCCTGTCCACCGCCGCGCTTCAGGCCAAGGTGGTTCTGCGCTTTGAACTGGGCAAGGATGGCAAACCCAACGTCGGCTCGATCCGCATGACCGGATATGAAGGCGGCAGCGAAGCCGTGGCCAAACAAGCTTATGAAACAGCCCGCCGTGCGATTATCCGCTGCGGTGCGAACGGCTATAATTTGCCGACAGATAAATACGAACAGTGGAAAATTGTTAACATCACGTTTAACCCTGAGAATATGAGGCTCAAATGATCATATCCCGAGTTATGACCCTTTTACTGGCGGCAATGATTGCTGCGGTAACCATGCCGTCCACAAGCAGGGCGGAATTGACCCTTGAGCTAAAGGACGGCGTGATCGAGCCGATGCCCTTTGCGGTGCCCGATTTTGTGGCCGAAAACAGGGGGGCAGGCGACTATGCCAGCCAGATTGCCCGTGTAGTAGCTGCCGATCTGACCGGAACGGGGCTGTTTCGGGAGATTCCGAAAAACGCGTTCATCTCGAATGTGACGAATTTCAACAGTCCGGTGCAATATGCCGACTGGAAAGCGATCAATGCGCAGGCGCTGATTGTGGGGGCTGTTACTGTCGGGTCCGGCGGTCGGCTGACTGTAAAATTCCGCCTGTTCGATGTCTTTTCCGGTGCACCCCTTGGCGAGGGTCTGCAATTCGGCGGCACCACCAAAAGCTGGCGACGCATGGCGCATAAGGTGGCGGATGCCGCCTATAGCCGGATCACCGGCGAAGGCCCGTATTTCGACAGCCGCGTGGTGTTTGTTTCCGAAACAGGCCCGAAAGACGCCCGCCAGAAACGGCTGGCGATCATGGATTACGATGGCGCGAATGTGCAATATCTGACCGATAGCCGTTCAATCGTGCTGGCCCCGCGGTTTTCACCGACCGGTGACCGGGTGCTGTATACGTCCTATGAAACGGGCTTTCCCAAGATTTATGTGCTGGATGTGGCCACCGTTGGCCGCCGTGTACTGGCCGATCAACCCGGAACAATGACCTTTGCGCCGCGTTTCTCGCCGGATGGACAAACGGTGGTCTATTCCCTGTCGCGCGGCGGTAATACCGATATTTACCGGATGAGTATTGGCGGCGGCAATCCCGTGCGCCTGACCTCCGAGCCGTCAATCGAAACTGCCCCCAGCTTTTCACCCGATGGCAAGCAGATCGTGTTTGAAAGCGACAGGTCGGGCAATCAGCAGCTATACATTATGTCCGCAAATGGTGGCGAGGCACGGCGCATCAGTTTTGGCAAAGAAGGGCGCTACGCCACCCCTGTCTGGTCGCCGCGTGGTGATCTGGTGGCCTTTACCAAACAGAACAAGGGCCGGTTCCATATTGGCGTGATGCGGCTGGATGGCTCGGAAGAACGCCTTTTGACGGCATCGTTTCTGGATGAGGGGCCGACATGGTCACCCAACGGCCGCGTGATTATGTTCATGCGCGAAACAGCCGGGGCAAACGGGTCTTCCTCGCTTTATTCTGTGGACATCAGCGGGCGTAACCTGAAGCGGGTAAAAACACAGGGCGGAGCGTCAGATCCGGCGTGGTCGCCGCTGTTGAAATAAAGTGAAATACACGGCGTTTCCAAATGGGCGCCGTGGTGGTATAAACAAAGACAATCGAGCCAACAAAAACGAAAGCGGGGACAACCCATGACATATCTTTACAAGGCAATATTCGTCGTTGCAGCACTGGGCCTTTCGGCCTGTACCAATCCCGGGGCGCTGAATGGCGGCAACGGCACAGGTAATGGTGGTGCCGGTATGGGGCAGGGGACTGGAACAGCATCTGATCCACATTCCGCAGCCTATTTCCAACAGACCGTTGGCGACCGCGTGCTGTTTGCCGTTGACACAAGCACCTTGACCCCCGAAGGCCGCGCCACCCTGACGGGGCAGGCGAAATGGCTGATGGACAATCCGGAATTTGCCGCCATCATCGAAGGTCATGCCGACGAACGGGGCACACGCGCATATAACCTTGCACTGGGCGCGCGCCGGGCCAATGCGGTTTCGGAATTCCTGATCTCGCAAGGGGTTGCAGCCAGCCGCTTACGCACGGTAACCTACGGCAAGGAGCGCCCGATTGCGGTTTGTTCCGAAGAAAGCTGCTTTGCCCAGAACCGCCGTGCCGTGACGGTGATTTCGGCGGGTGCCGGCGCGTAAACCAAGGACGACTGATGAAACGGATACTTGCGCTAATTATCGGATTGTCGGTTCTGCCGGTGGCACCTGCCGCCGCGCAGGCCGATCAGCAAACTTTGGCAGACATCCGGCAGGAATTGTCGGTGCTTTATGTTGAGGTGCAGCGCCTGAAACGCGAGTTGTCCACCACCAGTGCGCCGGGGACGACCGTTGCCGGTGGCTCGACCCTTGAGCGGGTGGATGCGATCGAGGCCGCCTTGCAGGAATTGACGGCAAAATCCGAGCAGTTGGAAAACCGTATTAACCGCGTTGTTGCAGACGGCACCAACCGGATCGGTGATCTGGAATTTCGTCTGTGCGAACTGGAAACGAATTGCGACATCAGCAAACTGTCCCAAGGCACCACGCTGGGCGGTGTTGATGTGGCCACTACCCCTGTTGTGACCACGCCTGATACGGTTGATGATACGGAACTGGCGGTTGGCGAAAAGGCAGATTACGTGCGGGCGCAGGAGGCGCTCGCATCCGGTGACTTTCGCGGCGCCGCAACGCAGCTTGAGACCTTTACCCAGACCTACCCCGGTAGTCCGCTAAGCACGGATGTGCATTTCCTGCGCGGGCAGGCGTTTGAAAATCTGGGCGAGATGACAAGCGCCGCGCGCGCCTATCTCGAGGCCTTCTCCGGCGCACCGGATGGTCCCAAAGCGCCCGAGGCCTTGTATAAACTGGGCACATCTTTGGGGGCCATCGGCCAGCAGAAAGAGGCGTGTGTGACATTGGCCGAGGTCGAGGTGCGTTTCCCCTCCGCCCCTGCGGTGCAACAGGCCAATACCGCAATGCGCGATCTGGGATGCAACTAGACCCCCAAGACGAATTATTGCTTCATTTTGTCGGCAACAGCTTTGGCGCGAACCCGCCCAAGGCCATCGGCGTTGCCGTGTCCGGCGGCAGCGATTCAACCGCCCTTTTGCATCTGATGCACCGCTGGGCTGGCGGGGCAGGGGTGACATTATATGCGGTTACAGTTGACCACGGTTTGCGCGATGCGGCGGCGGACGAGGCAAAATCGGTTGCCCGTATGTGCGCCGGTCTGGGCCTTGATCACAGCACGCTGCACTGGACGGGTTGGGATGGCAAAGGCAACCTTCAGGATCAGGCACGGCGCGCGCGTTACGGGTTGATGGCCGGTTGGGCGCTGGAACGCGGGATTGAAACGGTTGCGCTGGGACATACGGTCGAGGATCAGGCAGAAACCTTTTTGATGCGCCTTGCGCGCGGATCGGGTGTGGACGGGTTGTCCGGCATGGCGACACGGCGGAGGTCGGACGGGGTAACATGGGTGCGGCCGGTGTTGTTGCAAAGGCGACAGGATCTGCGTGACTATCTACAGCGTCATAATATTAGCTGGATTGATGACCCCACAAACGAGGATGAACGGTTCGAGCGGGTGAAAATCCGCAAGGCGATGCAGGTGCTGGCCGATCTGGGGCTGGACGCGGAACGGCTGGCCGGAACGGCGCAGGATTTGCAGTTTGCCCGCTGCGCGCTGGAGCATCAGACCAAAGAAGCAGCGGAACAGATTGCGTCAATTGAAAATGGTGATGTTGTTCTGGATCGTCTGCAATACCGCCAGCTTCCGACAGAAATCAGCGCCCGCCTGTTTTCCCGTGCCCTGTGCTGGGTTTCTTCTGCCGAATACCGCCCCCGCCGTATGGCCCTGATCAATGCTGAATATTCTGCTGATATGGGCAAGGCATCCACCCTGCATGGCTGCCTGATCACCGCGAACAAGGATGAAATCCGCATCACCCGTGAACATCAGGCCGTCAAGGATACCGTTTGCCCGACCGATGCGATTTGGGACAACCGCTGGCGGCTTATAGGGCCGCATGAAACGGGGCTGGAATTACGGGCTTTGGGGGCGGCCGGATTGGCCGAATGCCTCGACTGGCGGGCGACGGGTATGCCGCGAACATCCTTGCTTGCCAGCCCCGCAGTATGGAAAAAAGACAGGCTTATTGCCGCACCTTTGGCCGGTTTGGGCAATGGATGGCTCACAAAACCGCTATTTGGGCTGGATCATTTCATTTCATCCGTTATATCGCATTGAACAAATCTGCCTAATCCCTATTTTAGACAAGTGGCCTTGGGAAAGAATCCCCTGTGTCAAAACCGGTTTAAGGAGAATGCCTGTGGGCAACGCTAGAAATCTGGCTTTCTGGGTCGTGCTGTTTATGCTGATCCTCGCTTTGTTCAATCTGTTCAGCAATGGCGAAAGCGCCCTGAATTCCCACCAGATGACCTATTCGGAATTTGTGAAGGCCGTGAATGACGGCACTGTGGCCTCGGTTACGCTGGACGGGGAAAAAGTTCTGATCAAAGGCAAGGACGGGCAGGAATATGCCACGATCAAGCCAGGGGACGCCGAAGTCACCAAAATGCTGATTGACAAGGGCGTCAAAGTGAATGCCGTGCGGCAGGAACAATCGACCTTTGTTTCCCTGCTTTCCCTGTTGTTCCCGGTGCTGCTGCTGGTCGGATTCTGGTTCTTCATGATGAACCGGATGCAGGGTGGCGGCAAAGGCGGGGCGATGGGGTTTGGTAAATCCAAGGCCAAGATGCTGACCGAACGCGAGGGTCGCGTGACCTTTGACGATGTGGCCGGCATTGACGAAGCCAAGGAAGAGCTGGAAGAGATCGTCGAATTCCTGCGCAACCCGCAGAAATTTTCCCGTCTGGGCGGCAAGATCCCGAAAGGCGCATTGCTGATCGGGCCTCCGGGCACGGGTAAGACGCTGCTGGCGCGTTCTGTCGCCGGCGAGGCGGGTGTGCCGTTCTTTACCATCTCCGGTTCTGATTTTGTGGAAATGTTCGTGGGTGTCGGTGCCAGCCGCGTGCGTGACATGTTCGAACAGGCCAAGAAAAATGCGCCCTGCATTGTATTCATAGACGAGATCGATGCCGTGGGCCGTGCCCGTGGTGTTGGCATGGGTGGGGGCAATGACGAACGCGAGCAGACATTGAACCAGTTGCTGGTGGAAATGGACGGGTTCGAGGCAAACGAGGGCGTGATCATTCTGGCCGCGACCAACCGCGCCGATGTACTGGACCCTGCTTTGTTGCGCCCGGGTCGTTTTGACCGTCAGGTTCAGGTGCCTAACCCCGACATCAAAGGTCGCGAGAAGATTTTGAACGTGCATGCCGCCAAGGTGCCCTTGGGGCCGGATGTGGATCTGCGTATCATTGCCCGTGGCACGCCCGGTTTTTCCGGTGCCGACCTTGCCAATCTGGTGAACGAAGCCGCCCTTATGGCCGCCCGTATCGACCGCCGTTTTGTCACGATGGATGATTTCGAAAAAGCCAAAGACAAGGTGATGATGGGGGCCGAGCGCCGCTCGATGGTGCTGACCGATGAACAAAAGGAAATGACCGCCTATCACGAAGCTGGTCATGCGATTGTTGGTATAACACTACCCAAATGCGATCCGGTTTACAAAGCTACGATCATTCCGCGTGGCGGGGCCTTGGGCATGGTGATGAGCCTGCCCGAGATCGACCAGTTGAATTACTTCAAGGATCAGGTGGAACAGAAAATCGCTATGGCGATGGCGGGTAAGGCTGCCGAAATCCTGAAGTGGGGCCCGGAACACGTTTCGAATGGCCCATCCGGTGACATTCAGCAGGCCTCGGCCTTGGCCCGCGCCATGATTATGCGCTGGGGCATGTCCGACAAGGTAGGCAACATTGATTATCAGGCCGCGCATGAGGGATATCAGGGAAACGGGGCCGGTGGTCTTTCCATTTCGGCGGCCACGCAGGAAATGATTGAGAGCGAAGTAAAGCGGGTGATTGACGAAGGGTATGAAACCGCCATCAAGATCCTGAAGAAGCACAAGAAGGAATTCGAGCGTCTGGCGCAGGGCTTGCTGGAATACGAAACCCTTACCGGCGAGGAAATCCAGCGTGTGATAAATGGCGACCCGCCTAATTCCGATGACGATGACGGGGTGGGTAAAGACAGCACGTCCAGTGTTGTTGCGGTGCCCAAAACCAAACCGAAAGCCAAGGCAAAGCCCAAACCCAAGCCCAAGGACGACGGGATGGAGCCGGAGCCTTCGGCGTGACCTCTGATATGAAACAAGACTGGAACCCCGAAACTTATGCCAAGTTTCGGGGTTTTCGTTTGCGTCCGGCGATGGATTTGCTGACACAGGTGCCGGAACTGCCTGCGGGGGATGTGATTGATCTGGGGTGTGGCAATGGCCCTGTTGGCCCTGTGTTGGCGCAGCGGTTTTCGGGGCGGCGTTTGATTGGTGTGGATAACTCGCCAGCCATGCTGGAAAAGGCAGGGCAGACCGGCGCATATAGTGACCTGATCAAAGCAGACGCGCGCGATTGGTATCCTCGGTCTCCGCCTGCGCTGATCTTTTCCAATGCGCTGTGCCACTGGTTGCCGGACCATGCCGCATTGTTTGCCCGTCTGGCCGGTTTGCTAACCAAAGGCGGCGTGCTGGCCGTGCAGATGCCGCGCCAGTTTTCCGCCCCGTCGCATCAGGCGTTGCGCGATGTGGCCTCGACGCTGTTCCCCGACAGGTTTGATTTCAGCGACTATGTCCCGCCGGTGGTCGCTCCGCTGGCCTATGCGAAAATGCTGGCCCCTTTGGGGGATGTCAGCCTGTGGGAAACCGATTATATCCAACGTCTGGCCGCAGTTGATACCGGCCACCCCGTGCGCCATTTCACCCAGTCCACAGCCATGCGACCAATCGCGGCAAAGCTGGATGATAAGGAAATGACGCGATTTTTGCGCGCATATGATACGGCACTGACAGACCACTATCCGCCGGAACAGGATGGTTCTGTGCTATTTCCCTTCAAGCGGTTGTTCTTTACGTTGTCTGTCTGAACCGGATTCGCAAAGGACCAGATCATGCCCGCATTGCTGCCCACAAAATTCAAAGGCCGGATTGTCTGGTTGGGGGTGAACGCCAACCGTGACGATACATTGTGTAATGTGCCGGTTTCGGAAATGGAACTGACATTGGCGGGCTGCGTTGGCGAAAGCCGCGCGGGGCTGACGCGGGCGTCCTGCGGACGGGTGCAATCGCAATACCCACGTGGCACGGAAATTCGCAACACCCGTCAACTGGCCATCGTGTCGGCCGAGGAATTGGCGATCATTGCCAAAAACATGGATGTTCCGGCCATTGATCCGGCGTGGATAAGTGCCTCGGTTGTTATCGAGGGTATCCCCGATTTCACCATGATCCCGCCCGCCTCGCGCCTGCAATCCTCTGGTGGTGCAACCCTGACTGTGGATATGGAAAACCGCCCCTGCGTTTTGCCAGCACCCGTTATCGACGCGCATTTTCCGGGCAAAGGCCGGTTGTTCAAGCCCGCCGCCAAAAATTTGCGCGGGGTCACCGCATGGGTCGAGCGCGCAGGAATATTGCGTGTCGGGGATGAAATTATCCTACATATTCCGGACCAACCTGTCTGGCCTCATCTGGCCGACGCCCGCCAGCAATAACATGATTTAATACGACGAATCCGGCGCTGATAATGTCGGATTTCCCCTTTTAGTCGGGGACGACTCTTGTAAGGTCAGAGCCATGACCTGACGTGATTTGCCAAAGGAATCCCACAAGATGAGCTTTAAAACTGACATTGAAATTGCCCGCGAAGCCAAGAAGAAACCGATTCAGGAAATCGGTGAAAAACTGGGGATTCCGAGCGAACATCTGCTGCCCTATGGCCATGACAAAGCCAAAGTCAGTCAGGAATTTATCGAAAGCGTCAAAGGCAATCGCAAAGGCAAGCTGATCCTTGTCACCGCGATCAACCCGACGCCTGCGGGCGAGGGCAAGACCACCACCACGGTGGGGCTGGCCGACGGGATGAACCGGATCGGCAAAAAGGCGGCGATATGTATTCGCGAGGCGTCTTTGGGGCCATGTTTTGGTATGAAGGGCGGGGCCGCCGGTGGGGGTTATGCGCAAGTGGTGCCGATGGAGGAAATGAACCTGCATTTCACCGGCGATTTTCATGCGATCACTTCGGCGCATAACCTGCTTAGTGCGATGATCGACAACCACATCTACTGGGGCAACGAGTTGGGCATCGACGAGCGTCGCGTCAGCTGGAAACGGGTGCTGGACATGAACGACCGTGCCTTGCGCGATACGGTGACATCGCTTGGCGGTGTGGCCAACGGTTTTCCGCGCCAGACAGGTTTTGACATCACGGTGGCGTCCGAAGTGATGGCCATCCTATGCCTGTCGAACAATCTGGAAGATTTACAAAAACGTCTTGGCGACATCATCGTTGCCTATACCCGCAAACGCGAGCCTATCTATTGCCGCGACATCAAGGCCGATGGCGCAATGACCGTGCTGCTGAAGGATGCGATGCAGCCCAATCTGGTGCAGACACTGGAAAACAACCCCGCCTTTGTGCATGGTGGCCCGTTCGCCAACATCGCGCATGGCTGTAACAGCGTAATCGCCACCAACACCGCGCTGCGGCTGGCCGATTATGTGGTGACCGAGGCCGGCTTTGGCGCCGATCTGGGCGCTGAAAAATTCATGAACATCAAGTGTCGCAAGGCCAACCTGTCGCCGGATTGCGTGGTGATCGTGGCCACGGTGCGGGCAATGAAGATGAACGGCGGCGTGGCCCGCAAGGACCTTGGACCGGAGAATGTTCAGGCGGTGATTGACGGCTGTCCGAACCTTGGCCGCCATATCGGCAATATGAAATCCTTCGGTGTGCCGGTGGTGGTGGCGATCAACCATTTCGTCACCGATACCGATGCGGAAATTCAGGCGGTGCAGGACTACGTTGCTTCGCAGGGGTCCGAAGCGATCCTGTCGCGGCACTGGGAACTGGGCGGCGAAGGGGCCGAGGCGCTGGCCGAACGGGTGGTGGAAATTGCTGATAGCGGTATTTCGCAATTTGCCCCGCTTTATCGTGATGAACTGCCCCTGTTCGAGAAGATCGAGCGCATTGCCCATTCGATTTACCGCGCCTCCGAAGTGATTGCCGACAAAAAGGTGCGCGATCAACTGCGCGCTTGGGAAGAGGCGGGGTATGGCAACCTGCCGATCTGTATGGCGAAAACGCAATATTCGTTTTCGACCGATCCGAACCTGCGCGGCGCCCCCACGGGCCACACCATTCCGGTCCGCGAAGTGCGCCTGTCCGCAGGGGCAGGTTTCATCGTGGTGGTCTGTGGTGACATCATGACCATGCCGGGCCTGCCCAGCCGCCCCGCGGCCGAAGGCATCCACCTGAATGAAGAAGGCGAAGTCGAGGGGCTGTTCTAGAGGCTAAACATCTGTATGAATTGCATGTGAAATATGTATGGTTTGCCTATGGTAAGCCATAAGATGAACGAGGCCAGAAAAATGACAGCAGATATTATCGACGGCAAGGCCTTTGCGGCCAAGGTTCGGGAAAAGGTAGCGGTGCATGTGGCGCGGCTGAAGAATGATCACGGCATCACACCGGGCTTGGCGGTGGTGCTGGTGGGCGAAGACCCGGCGTCGCAGGTTTATGTGCGCTCCAAGGGGAAGATGACCGTCGAGGTCGGGATGAATTCCTATGAACACAAGCTGGATGCCAAAACGTCGGAGGCCGATTTGCTGGCACTTATCGACAGCCTGAACAATGACCCAGCCGTGCATGGTATTCTGGTGCAATTGCCGCTGCCCGATCATCTGAACGAAGACCTTGTGATCAATGCGATTGATCCGGCCAAGGATGTGGACGGGTTTTGCATTTCCAATGTGGGTCTGCTGGCCACGGGGCAGAAAAGCATGGTGCCCTGCACGCCGCTTGGCTGTTTGATGATGCTGCGTGATTATCATGGGTCATTGTCCGGTCTGGATGCGGTGGTGATCGGGCGCAGTAACATCGTTGGAAAACCGATGGCGCAATTGCTGTTGGGGGATAGCTGCACCGTGACAATCGCCCATTCCCGCACCAAGGATCTGCCCGATGTCGTGCGCCGCGCCGATATTGTTGTGGCGGCGGTGGGCCGTCCACAAATGGTGCCGGGCGACTGGATCAAAAAGGGGGCCACAGTGATTGACGTGGGCATCAACCGGATTGATGCACCGGAAAAGGCCGAAGGCAAGACACGGCTGGTGGGGGACGTGGATTTCGCCAGCGCGGTTGAAGTTGCCGGTGCCATTACGCCGGTGCCCGGCGGGGTAGGGCCGATGACAATTGCCTGTCTGCTGGCCAACACCGTGACGGCCTGTTCGCGGGCAAACGGATTGGAAGAACCCGAAGGGTTGACGGTTTAGGGATACGCTGCCCCGCACTTGATGCGGGGCCTCTACGTAAAAATAGGCCCCGCACCAAGTGCGGGGCAGCGTATTTCTTAGTCCTTGAACTTGGGCGGGCGTTTCTCGAAACCTGCCATCAATGCCTCGATCTGGTTCGGGCTGCCGATCAGACGCCCTTGGGCGGCGGATTCCAGCAATAGCACCTCGGCCTCTTCAGCATATTCGCAGGCGCGGATCATTGCCTTGGCTTCGCGCACAGCATCCGGACTGCGCCCCGCGATTTCAGCGGCCAATGCCTGTGCCCGTTCCAGCGGATCATCCGACAGTTCGGTGATAAAGCCCCAGTCTTGCGCTTGCACTGCATCAAACACTTCGGCGGTATAGGTCAGCCGCCGGATCACATCACCACGGGCCAGACGGCGCATCAGAACCATGCCGCCCATATCCGGCACCAGCCCCCATTTGCCTTCCATGATGGAAAACTGTGTGTCGGGTGCGGCCACACGGATGTCGGCGCCCAGCATGATCTGGAATGCGCCGCCAAAGGCATAGCCATGTAGCGCGGCAATAACCGGCATCGGCAGATCGGCCCAGATCATCGCGGCGCGTTGGAACAGGTTTGAGGTGCCATGTGTGCGGGTCATGATGCCGCCGGCCTTGGCGACCTCGGTCATCAATAATTGAAAGGTTCCAGTATCCAGCCCTGCCGAAAAGGCCGGCCCGTCGCCGCACAGAACCACGGCGCGGATATCGCGGCGCTGCATCAGAGAGTCCCCCGCCGCTACGATGGCGTTGATCATGTCCAGATCCAGCGCATTGCGCTTGTCGGCGCGGGTCAGGGTGACGGTGGCGATGCCGCCGCTTTCCCCGATACGAACCCGTTCGGACATTAGTGGATGATCTCTTCGTCTTTGACGAACATGTTGGCCCAGGCCCGATCCAGCAGATCAGGGCGCATTTGAATCGGAATGCCTTCGAATTCGCAGATCGAGATCATCTGGTCGATCAAGAAGATCGGCTGGTAGTTCGCATAGACATTTTCAATGGTCGGATACTTTTCCTTGAGCATATGCACCAGAGTATCTTCGTCCAGCGTGATCTTCTTCTTGCGGGCGACCATGGCAAAGATTTTCAGGAAATCCTCTTGGGTCGGGCCATCGATCTTGATCTTAAAGAAAATCCGGCGCAAAGCTGCGCGGTCAAAGATTTCGTTCGGGTGGAAGTTGGTCGAAAAGATAACCAGCGTGTCAAAGGGCACGGTGAATTTTTCACCTGATTGCAGCGACAGAATATCTTTGCTCTCCTCAAGCGGCACAATCCAGCGGTTGATCAGGGCCTGTGGCGGCTCGGCCTGTCGGCCAAGGTCATCCACGATGAACACACCGCCGGTGGATTTCAACTGCAACGGCGCCTGATAGGTGCGGGCGGTCGGGTTGTAAACCAGATCCAGCATGTCCAGCGTCAATTCACCACCGGTAATCACCGTCGGGCGTTCACAGCGCACATAGCGGCTATCAAACCGGTTGCCTTTGCGGCGCAGACTGTTTGGGTCGTCGGCTTCTTCCTCGACGGCGGTGTGGACGATCGGGTCATAAACCGTGATCACCTGACCGGCGTATTCAATTGCGCGCGGCACAAAGATTTTGTCCCCCAGCGCATCGCGGATCCCGTTCGAGATAGAGGATTTACCGTTGCCCGGAGGGCCATACATCAGGATCGAGCGACCCGAGCTGACCGCAGGTCCAAGATGGTCCAGCAGTTCATCGGGCAGGATCAGGTGGCCCATAGCACCGGTCAACTGATCGCGGGTGATCTGGATATTGCGGATCGACTGGCGTTTGACCTGCTCGGCGTAAATATCCAGCGGCACCGGCATGGCGCCGTAATATTCGGATTGCGACAGGGCATCCAGCGCGCGGGCCTTGCCGGCGTCGGTCAACTGATACCCCATTTCGCCGCCGGAACCGGCATGAAGTGTCCCTGTGGCCTGAAGCAGTTTTTGTTCACGCGCCAGATCGACCAGTTCCTGTGTGACAGGAATGGGCAGGCAGAGGGTCTTGGACAGCTCGCTGACCTGTTCCTGGTTTTGCCGGAACATCGTTTTCAGCAGGATGTCGCGCATCATCACCTGCGGAAGTTCCATTTCGCTCATGCGGCGCGGGGCGGGGGGCGCAATAACGCCTGAGGTTTCCATGTTCATTCGCTTACCTGTGCTCTGCGTTTTGAAAGACTGTTTAATCAAACAGCGTGTTATTTTTGTGGCGATTCTACCGCTGATCTGGTCAATGGACAATAAAAACTGCCCAAGACTTGCACTTGCGGGCTAATTGCCGGTTATTGTGGCGGAAATGTATAGTAAAACCAATCGGGGGTAGGCATGAGCAGGCCAAATCCAGTCGCATTATTCGGATTTCTTGTATCAATTATTGTGGTTCTGGGCGGATTGGCCCTGCTGAAAGGCGGGTTGTTTATTGCCAAGCACGAGGCCGACACCCTGCATTTGGTGCAAATCGTGTTCCGGATGAATATGGGGCAATGGCCGCATCTGGATTTCATGACGCCTTTGGGGGTGCTGGCCTATGCGCCGATCGCATTCTTTACATGGCTTGGGGCCGGGATAGGCCATGCCATTCTTTATGGACAGATTGCCGTTGCTGTTTTGCTGTTACCAGCCGCTTGGTGGGCTGGTGTCAGCAGGTTCCCGAACGGGTTGGCGTATCTGTTCGGTGCGCTGGTGATGGTTCTTTGCGTGGCGATTGCATTTGGCACAGAAGAACAGACCATCTCGATTTCCATGCATTATAACCGTTGGGCCTGGGCATTTTCGTTTGTTGCGATTGCGCTGGGCGTGGTTCCGCCGATGGGTCGCGAACGGCCTTTGGTTGACGGGGTGATCATCGGCTTGTGTCTGGCGATACTGGCATTGATCAAGGTCACCTACTTCATCTCGTTTGCACCGGCAATTGCGCTGGGGTTGGCCTTTCGCAAGGACTGGCGCGCGACGGGCTGGGCCATGATTGCAGGTTTGGTTGTTGTCGGCATTGTAACACTGTTTGCCGGTGTCGGGTTCTGGATTGCCTATGCGCAGGATTTGATCGAGGTGTCACGTTCAAAAGTGCGCCCGCAGCCGGGTTTGTCTATTGGTCGTGTGATACTTTCTTCGGCATATTTGGGGGCTACGGCAATGGCAATTCTGGGGGCGGTGCTGTACCGGCAATCCAAAGAAGATGCTGGCGGTTATGCCCTGTTGGCGCTGTTGCCCGGGTTTATCTACGTCACCTATCAGAACTATGGGAATGACCCGCAATGGCTGCCATTGCTGGCCATTCTGTTTCTGGCGCTTCGCCCGAAACAGGTGCGGCATAACCGGTGGGGGTGGGATATTCGCAAGGGTATGGAAATCGCCGCGATTGCAACATTCGCTATGGCGGCGCCATCCTATATCAATATGGCCTCAAGCCCGATCCGGCAGATGACATTTCATACTAAAGACTATGAGCCAATCTTGATGACGGACGGGGTAAACAGTGATTTACAACTGCCGCATATACGCGCCCGTCGGGTAGATGGCTGGGTGTCGCTGGCCAGCGACGGGGCGAGTTTGGAAACAATGGAAGAGGGGGCCGACCGCAAGGACCTGGGCAGCTTGTCCGGTCAACCGCTGCCGTATTGCAAGTTGAAACTGGGCTTGCCAGGCTGGACCAAAACCATCGTTGATGATCTGCAGAGTGCGGGATTTGTGCATGGAAACCGGATTTTCATCGCGGATATATTCAACAGCTACTGGCTTTATGGCGACCTGAAACCATTGATCCACGGGGCACCCTGGTATTATGGCGGGTTGCCCGGGTTTGACAGTGCCGATTATGTGCTTGTTCCGCAATGCCCGGCATCACCCGAGGCCCGCAAACAGATACTGGATGATGTCATGGCTCTTAAGGGGGTAACCCTGAAAGAAATCCGGCGTACCCCGCTCTATATCCTGTTGGAAATAGAGCGGGTGCGTTGATAGTTGTTATTGGCCGTATTTGATCCCGATGACCAGATAGATGATAAATGTCGCGCTGATCGTAACACCCATCGGGAAATCCTTGCGATCCCAGCTTTCCCATTCCGGGGCCAGGTTGCGTACAAAGGACAGGATCCTTGCCAGCCGGTGGGTGAAATAGGTCACCAATATCAGTGCTGACAAGAGGTAAGCCACCATTACGGCGTCTTCCCGCATGACGAAAGGGGCCATTGCGGCGGCGATCTTAGCGTCCCCCGCTCCGACCATGTTCAGGAAATTGAGGATAAACCCGATCACCAGAATGACAGCGAAATGCGTCATGTGCCACAGGTATTGATCCAGTGGCAATGTGAAGAACCCCACAACCAGGTAAACCCCCAACATTGCCAATACGGCTTTGTTGTAGATTTTCATGTATTTCAGGTCGCTCCAGGCCACCCAAAGGGCGATGGGCAGGACAAAGGGAAGATACCACATTGCTGCGGTCGAAGAGATATAAACAGGCATTAGTTTGTCACATTGTTTTCCAGCGCTTTAAGAGAACGCGCCGCGGCCTCGAAATGCTGTGGGTGTGTGTCGATGGCTTCTTGCAGCAGGCCTTTGCCAGTTGCTACATCACCTTGCTTAATGGCCGAAAGGGCCAGCGTGTATAGCAGTTGTGCACGTTCTACCTGTGTCATTGGGACAACCGGCAGAGTATAGTTACGCTGTGCACCACGGGCCAACGCCAGATTGTTTTTGGCGGTAAAGCTGTTGCGATTGTATGTCAGGGATTCATTGAACAGACGCTCGGCCTCGCTGTAATCCCCGCGGGTCATTTTGGAATACCCCCAGTTGTTCAGCACATTGCCCGGGTTGGTGGTCAGGCCTACTGCGATTTCATAGAAGCTGTCCGATTTTTTCCAGTCTTTGTTGCTGTCGGCGACCATCGCTTCCAGCCGATAGCGTTTATAGGTTTCATAGGTAGGGGGCACGCTGTCCAGAACGGTTTTGGCTTTTTTCCAGTCATTCGTGCGGATCAGTGAATCAGCCAATTCAACGCGATCTTCGTTTGTGCTTTTGGGGTTCTGAACGATTTTGGCCCAGACGGTCGATGCTTCACGCGGTTTTTTTGCGCGAACCAGTGATTTTGCAAGGCCACGTTGCAAGTCGATCCTGTCGGGATTATCCGCGCTGGCTTTGCGGAAATAGGTAACGGCTTCGTTCGGGTCGGCAACAGTCAGCATAATGCTGCTTAGGTTGCTTTCATCGATGACATTCAGGTCTTTGAGTGTGCGATTGACCTTGGCATCGCTTTGCTTCTGACATGCTGACAGCGCTATTGCGGCTGTGAGACACAGGGTAACAAGTTTGGTTTGGCGCATTTTTGCGTCCTTTTTACTGCTCGAACCTGACTTATGGTGTGGAAAGTAACAGAAAACGTCCGTGACCCCGCCGCACCAATGAGAAATTATCGTCGATATTGGGGTTAACATACTCTAATTTTTTGGATTTTGCGATAGCCAAGCGTAAATTGTCGCGAATGGAGTCACTTTGGCCACTATCCAGGGCATAAGCCGTGCGGAAAACCTGCCGCGCTTCTGCGACTTTTCCCCGTTCCATCAGGACAACACCCAGATTATTCCAAGCCGGAGGGAATTTCTGATCTTCCTTGACCGCTTTGCGCAGCATATCTTCGGCCTGTCCCAGACGGCCAAGTTTCAGGTCGGCCGATCCAAGTGCGCTATAGACATCGGCCGTCATACCCTGTTCGCCAGCAGCGCGATAATAGGCTTTCAGCGCCAATTCATATTCCCCCGCGGCCATCAGCCGGTGGCCAACGATCAGCCCATCCACGGATTCACTGTGTCTGGGGTGGCCAGTGGGGGCAAAAGGGCTGTCGGAATTGCGCTGAAAACCGCCTGTGCTATCACAAGCGGTTAACAGGCTTAACGCCAGAATGAACCCAACCCAGTTTTGTTTCATATCCCTAGAAATTTGCCCCTGCCAACATAACAGACATACTATAGACCGACGGACCAATCAGGATGACCAGCAACGGTGGCAATGTCAAAAGCATTGTGGCAAGTGTCATTTTGGTTGGCAACTTATTTGCCTTTTCTTCCGCACGCATCACCCGTTTGTCGCGCATTTCGGCAGAAAAGACACGCAATGCGTCGGCAACCGAGGTTCCGAAAGTGGCAGACTGGATTAAAACCGTCACGAAAGAGGACACATCCGGCACGGCGACCCTTTCAGACATATCCCGCAAAACGCTGACACGGTCTTTACCGGCTTTCATTTCCTGCGATACAAGCGAAAATTCGTCGGCCAAAGCAGGGAAACCCGAGCGAATTTCCTCGGAGACTCGGATGATGGATTGATCGAGGGATTGGCCTGCTTCGACACAAACCAGCATCATATCCAACGCATCGGGAAAGCCGTTGATGATTTCTTCTTCGCGGGCCTGTTTGCGGCGGGAAACCCAGTATTTAGGGGCCATATAGCCAATAATACCGGGGCCCAAGATGCTAAGGACCATATTTGTTGTTGTCTGATCATCGGTTGCACCAAGTGTAAAAGCGTACAATGTGCCTAATGCCAGACCGCCAATTCCCAAAATGAACTGCAGGAAATGGTAGGTTCGCACAGCGGTCTTTGATGGATACCCCGCCTGCAGAAGTTTTAAGCGGATGGCTGAATATTCTTCTTCATTCTGGGGTTCCAGAAAGTTCGAGTATTTGTCGAGCTTGTCACTGCCCTGAGATTGGCGCAACTGGTTCTTTTTGTTTTTGCCTTTCTGAGCCGCGTTGGATTTACGCAGTTTGTCGAGCGGATCCTCTTTCTGGCTCATCAAAATCGGGATGGTCAGAAGGATCAGAAACAACCCAAGGAGGCCGACAATCAACAAGGGGCCGAAAGGGCCAAACATGTTGGTTAATGATGTGTTGATGCTTTCGATAAAACCCATCTTATCTGTCCCCTATACCTTAATATTCACAAGCCAGCGCATGACGAAGATGTTAACAACCAGAAATGCCCCGACAAACAGGCAGGCTGGAATGAAGTAGGGGGTGCCCATCACTTCGTCATAGTAATCTGGCTGGGCAATATTAACACCAATCAACGCCAGAAACGGGAAACCCGATAGAAAGTTGCCGGACCATTTGGATTCGGCGGTAATGGCCTTTACGCGGCGAAACAGTTTGAAGCGCGAGCGGATCACCTTGGACAGGCCGTGCAGAATTTCTGCAAGGTTACCACCCGATGTTTGCTGAATTGTCACCGCAACAGCCAGAAAGCGGAGATCCTGCATGTCTAGACGTTCTGCCATGTCTTTCAGGGCTTCGCCAACATCGCGACCGTAAGTTGCCTCGTCGGCAATCACGCCCATTTCTGTCCCCAGCGGATCGGGGATTTCATTCGAGACAATTGCCAATGCCGATGTAAAGGGATGGCCTACACGCAAGCTTCGGACCATCAGGTCAACGGCATCGGGCAGCTGTTCCTCAATCAGCGCCATGCGTTTCTTGGCTTTGTTATTTACCCAGATAAAGACCGAACTGATGCCCATAACAATTGAGATGGCTATGCGAACAGGAAACGAGGTGCCGGTGCCGATAGTCAGGCCAACAAAGGCCAGCATACTAAGGCCTGCCATAAGCAAGATAAGCTGTGATGGGGAAAAAGCGATGTTTGCTTTTTGTGCACGATTGGCTAGCAGAGAATATAGCGGAATAGAGTTTGATCTTAGGTGCTGCGCCATTTCTTTGCGCAACTGCTCCAGCACCTGTTCGCGCCCGGCACCTTTTTCCAGCATATCCAGCCGACGGTTTACCTTGCTGTTCAGACTGATCGATTTGCCGAATACTGTCAGGTAGATGCCTTCGACCAGAAACAGAACGGCAATGAAAATCAGGCCGTAGACGATGAATTCTCCGTTAATCGACATTGTGTATTACTCCGCCACAAAGGGTTCAAACAAGGATGCAGGCAGATCATAGCCCCACATGCGGAAGCGTTCGGAATAGTGCGACCGCACGCCGGTGGCCGTAAAATGCCCAAGGATTTTGTTTTCCGGAGTCAGGCCGACACGCTGGAATTTGAACACTTCCTGCATGGAAATAACATCACCTTCCATCCCGGTAATTTCGGTGATCGAGGTCATTCGCCGCGAACCATCCTGAAGGCGGCTGGCCTGCACGATCAGGTTTACAGCCGAAGAAATCTGGCTACGCACCGCTTTCAGCGGCATTTCGATCCCCGCCATCGCGATCATGTTTTCCATCCGCGATACACCATCGCGGGCCGAGTTGGCGTGGATCGTGGTCATTGACCCATCGTGGCCGGTATTCATGGCCTGCAGCATGTCGATAACCTCTTCACCACGCGTTTCCCCAACGATAATCCGGTCAGGACGCATCCGCAGGGCGTTTTTCAGACAGTCGCGTGGTGAAACCTCGCCCTTGCCTTCGACGTTTGGCGGGCGGCTTTCCATTCGACCAACGTGGGTTTGCTGTAGTTGAAGTTCCGCCGTATCCTCGATCGTCAGGATGCGTTCGGCGTTGTCGATGAACGATGACAGCGCGTTCAGGGTGGTGGTTTTACCGGAACCCGTCCCGCCCGAAACGATGATATTCAGACGGCAAGCAACGGCAGCCTGAAGGTAAGCGGCCATTTCTTCGGAAAAGGCGCCGAATGCCACCAGATCATCAATGCCCAGTTTGTCTTTCTTGAACTTACGAATGGACACCAGTGAACCATCAACCGCAATCGGCGGCACCATCGCATTGAAACGCGAGCCATCGGCCAGACGGGCATCCACATAGGGGTTGGATTCATCGACGCGCCGACCAACGGCAGACACGATTTTGTCGATGATGCGCAGCAGGTGGCGTTCATCCTTGAATGTGATGTCGCTCAATTCCAGCTTACCTTCACGTTCCACGAAAATCTGGGACGGGCCGTTGATTAGAATGTCGTTGACGGTTTCGTCTTTTAACAAGGGTTCGATCGGGCCAAGGCCCGTTACCTCGTCATACAATTGTTGATATAGGTGGGTGCGTTCGTCACGGGTCAGCACCACGTCCATTCCTTCCAGAGCTTCCGAGGTAATGGCCGTGATTTCGTTGCGTAGATCGGATTCAGCTGCATTTTCCAATGCTGAAAGATTAAGACTGTCCAGCAATTCCTGATGCAGTTGCAACCTGATTTCCGCTAATTTTTCTTTGCGCTTAAGCTCCTTGTCGGGCACAGCAACTGCGGCGGCCCGCTGTGGGGCCTTTCGCAGAGAAGGGGCTTTGCCACCTGATGCTGCGGCCGGAGCCGGAGCTTCTTTTGCGGCTGGTGACTGGGAGCTTGTGGCCCCGTTTTTTTTGTAACGCGAGAACATTCCGTATTCCCTTTTCTACTTTACTGACCAGCTTCGACGGCTTGGTTGAGCTCGTGAATAGACATGGCCAGTTTGGTGAATTCCTTGCGAACCGGGTTTTTCGCGGCCGTTTCGGCCAGTGGGACCCCGTGGTCGCCGGCCTGAACAACAGTTTTACCACCGTCCGGAATCTGGATTTCAATATCGATATCCAGGCTTTCGGCCAGCCGTTTAACGCGGGATTTTCCGTTCAGGTCGGTGAATTTCGGGGCGCGGTTCAGAACAAAACGAAGCTTTTTATAGGGCAACTCTTCTGATTTTAACGCACGGATGAAACGCAGGGCATTTTGGGCACTGCGCATATCCAGTTCCAGAGTTGTGAAATAAACATGGGCTTTGCTCAATGCCGTTTCCGTCCAGTTGACAAGCGTTGAGGGCATGTCGATGACAACATAGTCAAAATTGGTGCGGGCCATTTCAATGATACGAAGCACGTCGTCAGGTTCGATCAAATCCAGAGGCAGCATATCTGCAGGAGCCGTTAAAACATGTATTTTTTCACCATAGGTCAGCAGGGCGGCCATAAAACTGTCACTGTCCATTGACTCGGTGTTTGTGAGCATTTCATAGACGGTTTCACGCCGCGGCAGATCCAGAAATGTCGATACCGAACCGAATTGCAGGTCCAGATCCAGAAGACAGACGCGCGGTGCTTTCTTTTTATCAATATTGGCCAGTTCCCAAGCCAGATTAACGGCCAATGTCGATGCCCCGGTGCCACCAGCCAAACCGTGAACGGGCAAAACAACGCCATCATAATTTCCTGTGGCCTTCAGGGTGTTGCGCATTTCGTCCGGAACGGCGGCCTCGGTGGTGGTTTCGGGCTGGCGCAAACGTTCGATTGCTTCGTGCAATTCACCTTCCGGCAGGGGGTAGGGGATGAAATCATTCGCCCCCAAACGTAACAGATGATGCAAGGCAACCGGACTGACTTCTTCTGCTATCAGGATGACTTTGATCTTGGCATTGTTGGCCTGCGAAATCAGGTCGCCAATCATATCCAGATCGTTTTCGTCCTGATCATCAACGGCGATGGCAATAAATTCCAGCGACTTTGCATCCGGTTGTTCAAGAAAGACTGTGGCGTCCTCGAATGTCAGATCCCCCCAGTTTTCCCCCAGTTCCGCTTCCATATCCTCGATCAACAGATCAAAATTCGATACGTCACGCGAAACTGTGCAGGCTACGATAGGTGCCAATTCCGGCTGTAGCTTCGCACTGTTTTCCATTGCCTCTTGTCCTTTTACTACGGGCGGATACGGTTCATATTATACAGCTGTTACCAGAGGGTTTTCACCTTTCCGGTAGTGCTCCGCGATTGCCCTACTACGCGATTCGCACGCGCAATAATTGCTCCTATTTGGAGTGAAACTGACTTACAATATTGGCAACATTAGGGCTAAAAGGCCGTAATTGTTCGACAATCGGAATAATTAAAGTCTGCATCACTGAATTTTAAGAGCGCATCTGGTTTCATTGTTAAATTTCAGGGTCGCCGTATGACGGCATTATTTTGGTCGATAAGCGCGCTATATGTACTGAATAGCAGGCAATCTGTTAAGGATGAATGTGGCAGATAAGCGCAAAACGGCCGCCCGATTTCACCCGGGCGGCCGTTTTCTATCAAGTAGTTGGTGTGTTTACCCGCCAGTGGTTCCTTTCGCGTTGCCGGTATCCTCTGTCGTCGGCAATTCGGTTGCGCTCTCGACATATTCGCGGAAAACAACCTCGGCATATTTCCCGTTCAAAATCAGCGGGTTATTCTTAACGAAGCCGGAAACCTCGGTCACGGTGCGACGGTTACGCCGTTCCTGACCGGTTGTTACAACCAATGGCCGTGTTTCCCCGAAAGATGCAACCGCCTCAAGCCGCTTGCGACTGATGCCCTGACGGACAAGGAAGTTCACAACAGCACGGGCGCGACGCAGGCCCAGACGTTTGTTATAAGCATTTGATCCAACCAGATCGGTATGACCATAGACCCGGAAGCGGACTTCGGGGAACTGGCGGATCCAGTCGGCCTGCTTGCGCAGGGCGGCTTGTGCGGTTGCATCAAGTTGCGAGCTGTTGAAAGCAAAGTTTACTGTCGAGGGTACTTCGGCTGCAAACCGCTTGGACAGGTTGACCGCATAGTTCCGCTGCCCTGTCTGCACCAGCATATTGTTCATTGTCGGGTTGCCGAAACCACCTTCGTCCAATTCTGCGCCAGCTTCGGAAAAGAAAGATTCAGTGATCAGGGTTTCTTTGGAACAACCGGCCAAAGCGGCAACGCTTGCAACGGTCAGGATGATTTTCATGTTGGTTTTCATAGTCCTACTCCATCACATAGCCATATGAGCCGCTGAAATCCTGCCGGGCAACTTCGCCGGCGGCGCCTTTCAGGCGTTTGCCTGCTACGCGGCCATTCAGGAACAGCTCGTTTTCAGTCGGGATGCGAATGCGATCCGTTGGCAAGGCCAGCGCTTCGCCGCGGGTCGGGGTCACCAGATGCGGGGTGATGATGATCACCAGTTCCGACTGGTTTCTTTGGTATTCAGTGCTGCGGAACAGGGCGCCCAAAATCGGGATGTCGCCCAACCAAGGAACCTGCGCGTTGTTATCGCGGAAATCATCCTGTAGCAACCCGGCAATGGCAAAGCTGTCACCATCGCGCATTTCTACCGTTGTTGATGTTTCGCGGGTGCGGAACCCTACAGCTGTTAGATTGTTCCCAACCGGTGCGGTTTGCGTCGGGTCAATCGAGCTGACTGCGGCTTTCATCGAGATATTGATGATATCACCATCGACCACACGCGGGGTAAAGTGCAACTGAACACCAAAGGGTTTATACTTGATAGTGATGGTGCCGTTGTCCTGTGGTGCAGGAACAGGAATTTCCCCGCCTGCAAGGAATGTTGCCTCTTGCCCGGATAGGGCAATCAAGTTTGGCTCGGCCAAGGTGCGTACAACCCCTTTATTTTCAAGGGCTTCAAGCATAACGCTTAAATGCGTGCCCGAGAAAAGAACGCCACCAGCTGCTGTCGAGCTCAAGCCATAGGCTGTAACGATATTAGGAAGACCGGTTACAGGGTCTGGAGTCGGGGTTCCAACCAGACCACCAGAACCGCCGCCAGCATGGGTTTGTGATCCATTAAAGATCAAACCACCCGAAAGCTGTTTGCTCACCGAACGGCTCATTTCCGCGAAACGAACCTTCAGCATTACTTGCTGTGTTCCGCCAACGCTCATCAGGTTGGAAACACGATCAGGTGCATAGCGGCTGGCCAGATCAAGTGCGCGATCCAGTTTTGCAGCGCTGGATACAGTGCCGGACAGGACGATGCCGTCATTGGCGGTGCGCACTTCAATCGGTTCGCCTGGCAGGATCTGCCGCAGACGTTCCTTGAATTCGCGCATGTCGGGGGTAACCTGAACATCTACGTTGGTGATCAAGCTGCCATCGGCGCCCAATAGTGTCAGAGTGGTACGACCGGGCAATTTGCCCAGCACATATATGTTGCGTTCCGACAGTGTCGAGATATCGGCAATACCGGGGTTAGCGACCGAAACTTCGGAAAAAGGTACGTCGCTTTCAAGAACCACAGCGCTGTTCATAGGAACATTCAATGCACTGGATGCTTCCCCGTGCATAACACGAAGGGTTTCAGCCCCAGCGGGTGCTGGAACTGTTGTAACAGTAACGGCAAAACCCAATAGGGCCGCCTGGATATACTTATTCATTTTCATTGTGACCTGCCTCTCTGATCACTACTCGGTTACGGGTCTCTATTCGCCCAATTATCCGAGACAATGCAGGAACCTGATTTTTATTTCAAGAATCAAGTGGTTGATGGGGATTGCTTATGTGTATAATCCGCAACACCACACCAACCCTAGGGGCGTAAGGCGATTTGTCATCTATATGCAGTGACCATTTATTGTCGAATTAAGGTTGGTTCTGTAAACGTGTTCGAATGGGCGAATTGCAATCATAGGATGAATTGGCGCAAATATGGTTCGAGGTTTGCAGGACAAGTCCAACGGGTTTCTTATGTTCTTGCGCGTTTTGGCGCCTCTTGTGGCAGGGTCAAAAGCTGGGTTTGATATGTTCGAACACCCTAAAGCCAGAGTTGCCCGTTTGCTGTCAAAAAAGGCGGTGATGCCCATCAAGGTGGGGTTCCCCAATGGGCCTGAAGACACAAACGGTATCGTCATCGTCGCAACCGTGACGACCCTGCACAAACCGCAATAAACAAATGGGCGCTAAACAGGTAACTGGCCAGCCTGCCGGCTTTTAAGGCTTTTCACCGCGTGCCAGACGGGCATTGATGTCGTCGATCACAGCAGGGAGGTCCACCAGTGAATCGATCACATAATGCGCGCCGGATTGTTCCAGAATCTTGCGCGTGTGATCCATGCGGCGCTGGATTTCGGCTTCGGACAATGTGGCCTCTTCGTCCAGCGAATTGATGTTCATGTAGTTGGAATAACGCACCAGACCAACACCCCAGCAACCCGCATTCAGCGCTTCGCCGATACCTGAAACCGTATCGTCGCATTTCACTACGGATTTGATTTCCGAGATGTTCATCAGGTCCAGATTTTTCCACACCATATGCGGGGCAGGGCGGGCACCGTTGATCACCTCGTCACCGGCAACAGTGGCGTCGGGGGTAAAGCCCTGTTTGATGCTGTCTTCCAGCAGGATGTCCACCATTGAACGCACAAAACCGGTCGAGGCGCCGATCTTGATGCCCAGCTTTTGCAAGGCGACCAGCACGTCCTTAACGCTGGGCAGGATGGTGGTGTAATTACGCAGGCATTCCAGTTGCAGTGGCACGAAATCCTTGAACATCGCATCGACATCGGACTGGTCGGGATATTTGCCTTTGATCGATTTCCAACGCTCGGCAATCACCGGATCCTCGGTCAGCTTCTTGATGTGCAGATCCTTGCGCAGACCCATCGGGCCGCGCGCCTCTTCCATCGAAATTTCGACGCCCTGGTTTTTGAACACCTCGACGAACACCACCGCAGGTGCGATGACATAGGCGTCGGCGATGGTGCCGCTCCAGTCCAGCACCAGCGCCTGCACCTTGCCGCGATAGCTGCGGGAATATGTGTAGTTTCCAAATTCGCTCATTTTTCATGTTTCCTTTAGATTATGTCAGTGAATAGTTATGCGCCCAGTCTGGCGCGCTCGTTTAGGGCGGCTTTGGGCGGGGCCGCATCCGGCACGCCCATTTCGTTCAGTGTCGCCTTGGCGGCCTGCACCACTTGCCGCATCACTTCGGCGTCCATCTGGCCGATGCAACCGATGCGAAAACTGTCAACCACGGTCAGTTTTCCGGGATAGATGATAAAGCCTTTGGTTTTCATCGCCTCGTAGAAAACATTGAAATCAAAGGCTTCATGTGCCGGACAGAAAAAGGTGACGATGATGGGCGATAGCCAGCGGTCCTTGAGCAGGGTTTCAAACCCAAGGCCACGCATTCCCTCAACCAACACATCGCGGTTGTCGGCATAGCGCGCCCCACGCCCCGCAACGCCGCCTTCGGCTCTGTGCGCTTTCAGGGCTTGTAGAAAGGCCACAACCACATGGGTCGGCGGGGTAAATCGCCACTGGCCGGTTTTGTTCATATGTGCCCATTGCGCGTGCAGATCGAGGCTCAGGGAATGGCTGCGCCCCTTGGCGGCCTGCAATTCATTCTTGCGGGCGATGACAAAGCCAAAACCGGGCACGCCCTCGATACATTTGTTGGCCGAGGACACCATTGCCTGATAGCGGATTTCGCCAACCTCCAGCGGGATTGCACCAAAGGCGCTCATGGAATCGATCAGCAGCTTGCGGCCCTCATTGTAAACGGCTTGCGATATTTCCGTGACGGGGTTCAGGATGCCGGAACTGGTTTCGCAATGCACGACGACCACATGGGTAATGGCGGGGTCAGCGCGCAGGGCGGCTGTTACCTCGTCCCCGCGCGGGGGCATATAATCGCCCTTGTCGATCACCACATGATCGCGGTTCAGATAGACCAGCGTCTGCGCAATCCGCTTGCCATAGGCGCCGTTGGACAGCACCAGAACCTTGCCATCGCGCGGGATGAAACTGGCCAGCATCGCCTCGACCGAAAAACTGCCGCTGCCTTGCATCGGCACGCAGTCAAATTCGTCTTTGGTATCATTGATCATCTCCAGCAGCATCTTGCGCATCTCTTTGGTGACAGCGCGAAAATCGCCATCCCAACTGCCCCAGTCGCGCAGCATCGCCTGTTTTACCGCATAGGATGTGGTCAGCGGGCCGGGGGTCAGCAAATAGGGTTCGCCCAGATGCGGCGGGGTGATTTGGGGGGCGGTATCGGACATGGCGTGTGCCTTTGCATGGGTGTTGAATACGATATCAATAGCCCCTTGCCTGACTGTTTGAAAAATCGTTAATTTAGATCAACTTAACGATTTTACTAATGAGTCTTGAAAATGCGTTACGTCCAGCTTCGCGCCTTTCACAATGTTGCCCTGCACGGCGGCTTTTCAAATGCGGCCAAGGCATTGCACCTGACCCAGCCGGCGATTTCCGATCAGGTGCGCAAGCTGGAAGAGGAATACGACACCCTGTTGTTCAACCGTGAAAAGCGACAGGTGACGTTGACGGAGCAGGGGGAGCACCTGCTGGAGATTACCAAGCGGTTGTTTGAAAACGAAAATCAGGCGCGGGAACTGTTGCAGGAAAATCGCGCCTTTAGTGCGGGCACCCTGCGGCTGCATGTGGATTCGGCCAGTCATGTTCTGGCGGTTCTGGCGCGGTTCCGGCAGAAATTTCCACAGGTGCGGGTGGAAATCCGCACCGGCAATTCCGCCGAAGTGATCGAGGCCCTGCATGATTACCGCGCCGATATCGGCGTGCTGGGGACCGTGCCGGATACGGCAGCGATTGATGTGGTGCGGTTGGGGGCCAGTCCGATCATCGCCTTTACGGCGCGGGACAATCCCCTGTCTGCGCATCATTCGCTATCCCTAAAGCAACTGTCGGCAATGCCGTTGGTGCTGCGCGAAAAGGGCTCGAAAACCCGTCAGAAACTGGAACGGGCGGCCGAGGCGCAAGGTATTCCCCTGACCGCCGCAATCGAGGCCGAGGGACGCGAGGCGGTGCAGGAAATCGTCGCTTCTGGCGTGGGCATCGGCTTTGTGTCGCAAAAGGAGTTGGCCGAGGACGTGCGCCTTGCCCCGATCACAATCAGCGGCCCACCGATCCTGATGGAAGAAGCCGTCGTCAATCTGGCCGAACGGCGGGGCGGGCGCCTGATACGGGCCTTTGTCGGGATGCTTTAGGCCATAGCGGCCAATGCTGCACGCGCATGAAATCTCGCAAGGGTGTTTTCATCACCAGAAACACAATGCCGATAGACATCAGGCACCAGATGGCCGGTGCCTCGTCAATATTGTCGGTCAGTTGGCTGGCCAGCAATGGCCCTGTAAGATATTGATATATCCCGAATTTCCATGACCCATAGACCAACGGCATGATGAAAACCGCCAGACTGTAGGCCACCATTGCATTGGGAAACAGGCGCAGCAGCCAATTGGCGTTTCCGGCAAAATCATTGCCCCAGCCGTTTAGAGGGAACTTCCACGCCAAATGCCAGTTGCCGGGCAGGGTGCAAAACTGCGGCCCGCACATGGCGCGGTTATCCGAACAGGCCCCGTAGGTTTCCGAGGGCATCACCTGCCAGATTGTGATCCCCGCCGCCACGGCACAAAGGGCAAAGACTGTTTTCTGGATTCGGCGGCGCACATCATCGGGGATGAAATACAGCGCCAGCAGGTTAAAGAAAAACGGCTGAAGCGCGATGTGAATGTAACTGGCGATGCTGAGGGCTTTGTTTTCCGGCGCACCGCATTGGCCGATCACCGGATAGGAAAGCGCCTGAATCAACTCCATCGAGGAAAAGAAGCCCATCGTCACCCACAGGGCCGCCGGTTCCTTTTTCCACGCGGCATAGGCGGTCACGCCAAATCCGGCAACGGCCAGCGCCGTTGAAGCCTCTCCACTCCAGCACATGTTTGCATGTATCCTTTTGTAATAAATTAATTCTATCCCAGCTGGCTATTTGGCTCAAGACATTGGCCGCTGGCACTTTATCTTCTTTTAAATGCTGTATGAGTGAAATTTTGGTGCCCGCCATTCGGGGTGATGTGATCTTTTTGATATCCTTCCAAAAGCTCGTATTCTTCCCCAAGCCGCGCGGCCAAATCAGCAACACTATATTGCTGCACCGATAACCCGCTGCATTTTTCTGGCCCGTTCGTAGAAAAACATGAAATAAGAACAAGCGCCCCTTTGTGGGTCGATGAGTGTAGTGCGTCAAGATAGGCATTTTGTTCACTTGTCCCCGTTAAGAAATGAAATGCTGCACGATCGTGCCAGATATCCCATTCACCTGTGGGTTTCCATTTGGTCAGGTCTGCCTTGATAAACTCTATATTTTCTGCATTTCCCCCTAACCTGTCTCGGGTTTGCGCAAGGGCTTTGGCCGATATATCCAGCACACTCAGGTTTTTATATCCAAGCGCCGCCAGATCATCCACAAGCCCCGCATTTCCTGCGCCGACATCAATCACTGCTGCATCGGGTCCCAAATCCTGACCGTATTTTTGAATTAACGCCAGGCTGTCAAGGATATGCGGTTGATACCATGTCAGGCTTTGCGGAGCATTGCTGTCAAAGCGATTGTCCCAGTGTGATTGTCTTTCAGTGGAGGATTTCGTGTTATCGGACATGTTCGTCCCTTATTATTTCAGGTTTCTTTGGTCTTGGGCTTGATTTTCCTGCAGTTCCGGCCCATTTGTGGCGCGTCGAATGCAATCGCGCCTTCGGCATGTATATTCTATAGGAGAGACCATGGCTAAGGAAGAACTGCTCGAATTTCCCGGCGTCGTAAAGGAACTCCTGCCGAACGCGACATTTCGGGTCGAGCTGGAAAACGGCCATGAAATTATCGCGCATACGGCAGGCAAAATGCGCAAGAACCGCATCCGCGTTCTGGCAGGTGACAAGGTGCAGGTCGAAATGACCCCCTATGACCTGACCAAGGGCCGCATTAACTATCGTTTCAAGTAGCGCTATGAACGTCCGGCTGGTTCTGGGCTCTGGCAGCCCACGGCGGGCCGAGCTGTTGGCGCAAATCGGGGTGGTGGCGGATGACGTTCGCCCGCCCGATATCGACGAAACCCCGCAACCCCGCGAATTACCCCGCCCTTACTGCGCCCGCATGGCGCGGGAAAAGGTGCTGGCCGTTACCGCCACGCCTGATGAAATCGTGCTGTGTGCCGATACCACGGTGGCACTGGGCCGCCGGATATTGGGCAAACCTGCGGACGCGGGGCAGGCGGCGGAATTTCTGCTGGCGATGGCCGGACGGCGGCACAAGGTGATCACGGCAGTGGCGGTAAAACGCGGCGAAAAGGTGTGGGAACGCGATGTTGTCACCACTGTGCAGATGAAACGCCTGTCGGATGAAGAACTGAACGCCTATCTGGCCAGTGACGACTGGCGCGGCAAGGCCGGCGGCTATGCCATTCAGGGACCGGCCGGCGCGTTCATCCCGTGGATTAGCGGATCCTTTTCTGCTGTGATGGGCCTGCCGGTGGCCGAAACCGCACAATTGTTACAAACGGCAGGCTATCCGCTGTTGAAAGGCTGGTCATGAAGGGCACTCTGGTTGCGCTGGATCATTATAACGGTCGCCCTGCGGCGGCACTGATGGTGGATGGAAAACTACAGGACTTATTGCTGTCCCCGCCCGATGGCGCGGCCCCGCCCCCCGGTGCGATTTATCGCGCAGTGGCGGATCGTCCGCTAAAGGGGCAGGGGGGCATGATGCTGCGCCTGCCCGATGGACAGACCGCGTTCCTGCGTCAGGGCAAGGGGTTGCGCCCCGGTCAGACCATGCTGGTGCAGGTCACCGGTTATGCCGAAGGCGGCAAGGCGGTGCCGGTCACCCATAAGGTGTTGTTCAAAAGCCGTTATGCGATTGTTACACCGGACGCGCCGGGGTTGAATATTTCCCGTTCTATCCGGGACGAGGACGAGCGCGACCGCCTGCTGGAAATCGCCCATATCGCGATGGATGGCTCGGATTTCGGGCTGATCCTGCGGTCGGGCTGTGACGGGGTGGATGGCGACGAGATCGAGGAAGATGTCTTGGCCATGCGCGACGCTGCCGAAGCCGTGATGGGCGCTGACGGGACCGATCCCGAATCGCTGATGGACGGGCTGGACCCGCATCAACTGGGCTGGCGTGAATGGGGGGAACCCGATCAACTGGCCAACCATGAGGGATCGTTCGAGGATCATGGGGTACTGGATGCCATCGACGCGCTGCAAGGGGCCGAAGTGCGGCTGGGCAGCACGACCCTATATATCGAACCGACCCGCGCCTTGGTGGCTGTGGATGTGAACACCGGCGGCGATACCTCGCCTGCCGCAGGGTTAAAGGCCAATCTGGCCTGCGCCCGCGAATTGCCGCGCCAGTTGCGCCTGCGTGGTCTGGGCGGCCAGATCACGCTGGATCTGGCCCCGCTGGCGAAAAAGGACCGCAAACAGTTTGAAAACGCCCTGCGCAGCGCCTTTCGTGCCGACAGTATCGAAACCGCGCTTGTCGGCTGGACCCCGCTGGGCCATTATGAACTGCAAAGAAAACGTGAACGCCTGCCGTTAAAGGATTGCCTGTCGCGATGAAATGCCCGATCTGCAAAAAAGTGAGCGACGTAAAATACCGCCCGTTTTGTTCCAAACACTGTGCGGATGTGGACCTTGGGCGTTGGTTTAACGGCGCTTATGCAGTTCCGGCAGATACGCCCGAAGATCTGGATGAAGCTGTAACCGAGCTGGAAAAAGAGCAACTTCGCCCGCATTGATATTTTTCTTGAAAAGCCTCTGGACACCCGCCGGTGCCACGTCTAGAACACCGCGACCCGAACGTGAAATTCGTTCACCCGTGCCCGGGTAGCTCAGGGGTAGAGCAGTGGACTGAAAATCCTCGTGTCGGTGGTTCAAATCCGCCCCCGGGCACCATTTGCTACAGCAGCCTTGGATGAATTTTCCAATCACATTGGTGATTTGCGAATTGGTATGTCGCTGTCACAATAAGATATGCGTGGCCCTTGAACTCCATTCGATATGCCTGCGAAACGGAATGTAAATTTGTTCGTAATGGTTGACGCCCTGCCAACTTTATACCAGACCTGCTGGCAGCATAATAACACTATAAAGGTATCAAAATGTCGGAACTCGCAGCAACCTGCGCCCTTTGTGGCAATGAAAACGATCTGGCCGCAATTGCAGTTGAACCAAAGGATGATCAAAACGTGGCGCTTTGCGCGACGTGCCGTGCCGGTGTCGAGGGTGAAATCACCGATGCGCCGCATTGGCGTTGTCTGAGTGACGCAATCTGGAGCACGGACGCTGCCACCCAAGTCACCGCATACCGTTTGTTGTCGCGTTTGAAATCCGAAGCCTGGGCGCGGGATTTGCTGGATATCGCCTATTTGGAGCCGGAAAATCTGGAATGGGCCGAGGCAGGTCTGGTTGATGATGGCGAACCGCCGGTCATTCACCGCGACACGAACGGTGTGCAATTGGCGGCAGGGGATACCGTGACTCTGATCAAGGATCTTAACGTCAAAGGGGCAGGGTTTACGGCCAAACGTGGCACGGCAGTGCGCAATATTTCCTTGGTGGCAGACAACGAAGGGCATATCGAGGGCCGCGTGAATGGTCAGCAGATTGTGATCCTGACCGAGTTTGTTAAAAAATCCTGACGGGGCAGGTCAGGTAATAAATCGAACACAATCTTGCCGTGAAATATTCAAGTTACCGTTCTAGTGATATCGGGAATGGAATGCTTACAAGAAGGAAATCCCGTGAAGTTTTCAGTAAAATTTGCAATAGCCCTGTGTATGGGCATGTTCATGTTACCCGCATTGGGTCGGGCCGAGTCTTGTGATATTCCGGCGAATGCGCCGCAACTTGCCCAAGAGGCAGCGCAGGCAATTAATGCCCAAAGGGTAGCCCATGGTCGCAAGCCGTTGCAGTTTGAGCCCCGTTTGCAAGCTTCGGCCTTGGCCCATGCGTGCGATATGGCCCAAAAAGGGTATTTTTCGCATCGCGGTGCAAATGGTTCAAAACCCAAATCGAGGCTCCGCCGCCAAGGGTGTCGTGCAGGGCTGGTCGCCGAGAATATCGCGGTTGGCCAGACCAATCCATCCGAGCTTGTCAAAGACTGGATGAGTTCTCCGGGCCATCGCAAGAATATCTTGTTGGGCCGTGGAACAAATCAATACGGCATTGGCATTGCAAAAGCGGGCAAAGCCTATTCGCACGGTTATTTGTGGGTATTGGTCGAATCTCGCGGCTGCTAAGCCTCTAGAACTCCATCCAGATCGTGACCGGTCCGTCATTCAACAGGCGGACCGCCATATCCGCACCGAATTCACCGGTGGCTGTGGGAATGCCCATACTGGCGATTTGATCCGCGAAATACTCATACAATTTACGCCCTTCATCCGGTTTGGCCGCCGTGGAAAACCCCGGCCGGTTGCCGCGTGAGGTATCTGCAGCCAGGGTGAACTGGCTGACCACCAAAGCCGCGCCGCCGATGTCCAGCAACGAGCGGTTCATCTTGCCCGCGTCATCCTGAAATATCCGCAGTTTGCTGATCTTGGCCGCCAGTGTATCGGCATTGGCCGTGGTGTCGCCTTGCATGGCGCAGACCAGAACCAGCAGCCCCGTGCCGATTTCGCCAATGACTTTGCCCTCGACGGTGACCGATGCCTCGGTCACACGCTGGATCAATGCTCTCATGATAGCTCCTTTTCCCACGGCGGGTTTGCACCGGCCCGCGCAACAGTGATTGCGGCGGCGCGGTTGCCATATATCAGGGCCGCCCTCAGGGCGGTTTCATCGATTGCCTGTAGCGCGGGTTTTTCAAGCAGCCCCTGTTCCGACAGGGACGCCAGAACGCCGGCATTGAACGTATCACCTGCCCCCACAGTATCCACGACTGTAGTCGCCTTGGCCGGAACGAATACATGATGCGTTTTGGTATAGGCCCAGGCCCCCTTAGCACCTTCGGTCATAAACACAACTGTCGCCCCTTTGCCGATTACGTCCTGCGCCACGGCTTGCAAATCACCTTCGCCAAATAGCCAGCGCATATCCTCGTCCGACAGTTTAACGATGTCGGCCTGTGCCATCATTCGATCAAGGCGCGCCCGGTAGGCGGCCTCGTCGGTGACAAAGCCGGGGCGGATGTTCGGGTCCAGCATGGCAATGCGTTTGTTTTCCCGCGCCATCAGGGCCTCATAGGCGCTGCCACAAGGCTCGGAGACCAGTGAAATGCCACCAAAGAACAGAGTGTGGATATCGTTGGGCAGGCGCGGCAGATCCATTGGCGTCAACAGGCGTCCGGCGGTGTTCTCGTCGTAAAACGTATACTGTGCCTGCCCGTCCACCAACCGCACAAATGCAAGCGTTGTCGGGTGGTTGCTGATTGTTGCAAACGTGCTGTCAACATGGCTGTTCTGCAAAGCATCCCGCAGCATGTCGCCAAAGAAATCCTGCGACAACCCGCTATAAAAGCCGGTTTTAACCCCCAAACGCCCCAAAGCGATGGCCGTGTTGAATACCGCGCCGCCTGTGCGCGGGACAAAAGCCGTATCACCGGCCTTTGTGCTGTCGGGTAACATGTCAATCAGGGCTTCGCCGCAGCACAATATCATCAACGTCACATCCGTTTGGTTCAACGGGATAGTGGCGGGTTTTTCGGCGTTGAGCAATTTGATTTTGCAACGGGGCAGGGCGCTTCTATATCGTCACCACCACTTTGCCTGTGGATTTCCGGCTGCGCAGCAGCTCCAAAGCCTCGTTCGCCTGCTCCAGCGGCAATGTGTGGCTGATATGCGGGTGCAATTCGCCTCCGGCATACCATTTAAGCAGGGTGTCCAGACTGTCATGCAGCACCTCGGGGGCAAATTTCAGATAGCCGCCCCAATAGTAGCCGATCACATCAAGATTCTTGACCAGCAGAATATTGGCCGGAATTTGCGGCACCTGACCACTGGCAAACCCCAGCGGGATGATCCGTGCCTCGGGATTACAGGCGCGCAGGGCTGCCTTGAACAAATCCCCGCCAACAGGGTCATAAACCACATCCGCCCCGCCCAGTGATTTCACCACCTCGCGCAAATCTTCTGTGTCGCTGTCGATCAGATGGTCGGCACCGGCACGCGCGGCAATCTTCAGCTTGTCCTGCCCACGGGCACAGGCAATCACCGTGGCCCCCATCCGTTTACCGATTTCAATTGCTGTCAGACCGATCCCGCCGGCCGCCCCCAGCACCAGCAGCGTTTCCCCCGCCTTCAGCCGCGCCCGATGTTCCAGCGCCAGATGCGATGTGCCATAGGCCACCAGAAATCCGGCCCCGACAGTGGTTGTCATATTGTCGGGCAGCAGATTGCAATTGGCCGCCGGAAAACAGCCGTATTCAGCCAGCCCGCCGTGACCGTGGTAAACCGCAACCCTGTCACCGGGTTTCAGGTTAGTGACATCTTCCCCCACAGCATCGACAACCCCAGCGGGTTCCATACCCAATGTGAAGGGTAGGGCAGGGCGCTCTTGGTAGGTGCCTTTGATCATCAACAGGTCGCCAAAGTTCAACCCGCAGGCTTCGATTTTCAGGCAGATTTCATTCGGGGCAGGTTCAGGCTTGTCGCATTTGACCAAAGCGGCCTGTTCTCCGGACGAAACAAGTTGAAACGCGCGCATAGTTATTATCCTATCAGTTGTTTTAGTCGGGCGATGGTATTAGGTTAAGATGGGCATAGCCATAGGTACAGGTTGATTCATCGCATTATGCGAATCTATCCTGAAGGTAATTGCAAAATGCAATGCAAATTGCAAAACATTCTAGGATTGTAGGCGAAATACTGACGCTCTCCTTTGTGATGAGGGAAAAATCTAACATTTCAATTAAAAGTTATGTTAAAAAACAGGGGGGTGAACGGTTTATAGAGGTATTTGACGCGATGTCATTGACCGGCGTCTATGTTGGCACGATAATTGCTTAGTTACCCATACGTAACTTAGTATCTGTGTTCAAGAGTTTAGCAACGAGTAGGAGTATGAAATGAAACACCCGGTAGATGTCCATGTTGGAAAAAGGGTTCGTCATCGGCGCTGGATGGTTGGGATGACCCAACAACAGCTGGCCGAGCAGGTTGGAATCAAATTCCAGCAAATCCAGAAATATGAAACCGGTATGAACCGTGTCAGCGCGTCGCGTCTGTGGGACATTTCCAATGCTCTTGGCGTTACCGTTAGTTTCTTTTTTGATGGTCTGGAAAATGAAGCCAGCAGCAAGGGCGATTCCCCTGTTGATATGATGACGGATAAAGAAGCGCTTGAATTGCTGCGCTCGTATTATTCGATCCCGGAAAACCAGCGCCGCCGCCTGTTCGATCTGGCGCGCGTGCTGAGTGACGCTGCCTAAGGGCGCTTGACGAACTGGTCAGACGGCCCGATACCATCCTGCAAGGACATTGATGTCAAAAAGGATGGGATCGGACCGTGTTAAGTCAAAGCGAACAAGACAGCTTGAAAAAAACGGCCCATGCGATGGCCGATGTGGCGCAGGTGGAAACCCTGCGCCATTTTCGCATTCCGGGGCTGAAAGCGGATAACAAATGGTCTGTCGGGTTTGATCCGGTGACGGAAGCGGATCGTGCCGCCGAAATCGCGATGCGTGAAGTGTTGGCTGATCTGCGCCCCGATGATGCCATTCTGGGCGAGGAATTTGGTTATTCCGAGGGCACCAGCGGGCTGACGTGGGTCTTGGACCCGATCGACGGCACACGCGGTTATATCAGCGGCACGCCGACGTGGGGGGTACTGATTTCAGTGCGCGATGAAACGGGGCCGTTTTTCGGCATGATCTGCCAGCCATATATCGGCGAACGCTTTGTCGGCGGGTTGGGTGGGGCTTGGGTGGACGGACCGCACGGGCGCAATGATTTGAAAACCCGCGCGGCGCGGCCCCTGTCCAAAGCCATCATGCTGACCACCTTTCCCGCCATCGGAACGCCGGTGGAAAAAGCCGCGTTTGATGCGGTAAAAAAACAGGTGCAACTGGCACGATACGGCATGGATTGCTACGGCTACGCCTTGCTTGCCGCCGGTCAGGTTGATCTGGTGATCGAGGCCGGGTTGCAGGCCTATGATGTGCAGGCCCCGATCGCGGTGGTGCAGGCGGCAGGTGGCGTGGTGACCGACTGGCGCGGAGGCCCTGCGCATGAAGGCGGGCGGATGTTGGCGGCGGCCAATGCCGAAGTGCACGCCGCCGCATTGGAGATTTTGCAACAAGCCGGGGAATAGCCGATGGCCGATATTCTGATCAAGGGTGCCGATACGCTGGTGACAATGGATGACGCGCGCCGTGAGATCACGGGCGGGGACATCCGCCTATCCGGCGGGGTGATTGTCGAGGTGGGGCAGAACCTGCCTCAGAATGGTGCCGAGGTGGTGCATGCCAAGGGCTGTGTGGTGACGCCCGGCCTGGTGAACACGCACCACCATCTCTATCAAACCCTGACCCGCGCCGTGCCCGGCGGGCAGGATGCCCTGCTGTTTGGCTGGCTGCAGACGCTCTATCCGGTCTGGGCCAATTTCGGACCCGAGGAAATGCGGATTTCGGCGATGATTGGTCTGTCGGAACTGGCGTTATCAGGCTGCACTCTGTCGTCGGACCATCTGTATTTATTCCCAAATGGCAGTCGGTTGGATGATACCATTGAAGCCGCGCATGAAGTTGGCCTGCGGTTCCATCCAACCCGCGGTGCGATGAGCATCGGCGAAAGCGATGGTGGCTTGCCGCCGGATTCTCTGGTCGAGGACGAGGCTGCCATTCTGGAAGATTGCATCCGTGTGGTGGACCGGTTTCATGATGCAAGCGACGGGGCAATGGTGCGGGTCGGTATCGCGCCTTGTTCGCCGTTTTCTGTCAGCCGCGACCTGATGCGCGACGCGGCGCTATTGGCGCGGGACAAGGGGGTGATGCTGCACACCCATCTGGCGGAAAATGACGAGGACATTGCCTATTCTCTGGAGAACTTCGGCTGCCGTCCGGGGCAATATGCCGAAGATCTGGGCTGGACCGGCGATGATGTCTGGCATGCCCATTGCGTGAAACTGGACGGGCAGGAAATTGACCTGTTCGCGAAATCCGGCACTGGCGTGGCCCATTGCCCGTGCTCCAACTGCCGCCTTGGGTCCGGCATCGCGCCGGTGCGCCAGATGCGGGATGCGGGCGTGAATGTGGCGCTGGGGGTGGATGGTTCGGCCAGCAATGACGCCGGAAATCTGGTGGCCGAGGCGCGGCAGGCGATGCTGTTGCAACGGGTGCAGAACGGTGCCGACGCGATGAGCGCGCGCGAGGCGCTGGAGATCGCCACCCGTGGCGGGGCGGCGGTTCTGGGGCGCGATGATTGCGGGCAGATTGCGGTTGGCAAGCGGGCGGATATTGCGGTGTGGGATGTCAGCGGTGTGGAAAGTGCCGGTAGCTGGGATGCGGCGGCGCTGTTGCTGGCGGGGCCAACCAGGGTGCGCGATCTGTTTGTCGAGGGACGACAGGTGGTGCGGGACGGGCAGATGGCGACGATTGATTTGCCACGGGTGATCGAGCGGCAGAATGCGCTCGCACGCGGGCTGATGTAGCGGTGAATTTGGCGGTCTGATCAATGTGTCGCGGAGAGTGATACTCCGCTGCCCCGGACTTGATCCGGGGCCTGCTGTCTTAGCCGC
>WFNH01000110.1 GCA_015488685.1 Marinosulfonomonas sp. | reverse complement strand
GGTCCAGAGCAGGCCCGAGGCGGCCAGTTCATACAATGTGCGGATGACATCGGACGGGCGCGGCAGGGTCAGGTTGGTGATCCACCCTGCCCGTGTGCCCCATTCGGCAATCAGCAACAGGGCCACAAACACCCCGATGCCCACCCCGCGAATACGTCTGGGGCGAAATCCGCCGCCGCGATAGGGAACCGGTTTGCTCATGCAATCAGCTCCTGGTCAGCGGCTTCGGCCTCGTCGCGCATCAATTGCCATAGGTCTTGTTCAATTTGGGCCAGTGCCGGATCGCCTGATGTGCGGTTTTCCAGCGGCGTTGGAATATCAATCACCTTGTGCACAGCCCCCGGTCTGCGTGACAGCACCACAATGCGGTGACCAAGGCGCACCGCCTCGGCCAGATTATGGGTGACGTAAACGGCGGTGAAAGGTGTGCGCAGCCACAGGCCCACCAGATCGTCCATCAGCAATTCCCGCGTCTGGGCGTCCAGCGCCGACAACGGTTCATCCATCAACCAGACCGCAGGTCGCACCGCCAGCGCGCGGGCAATCGCCACGCGCTGTTTCATCCCGCCGGACAGGTTTTTCGGCAAGGCATCGGCAAAATCCGCCAGTTTGGTGCGCATCAGAACATCAGTGATGATGCGGTCCATTTCGGGTTTGCCCAGCCCGTGATCCTCGAGCACCAGCCGCACGTTGCCGTCAACCGTGCGCCAAGGAAGCAGCGCAAAATCCTGAAATACAAAGGTAAACGGGTTCAGGCTGTCGGCTGGCGGATCAGATAGTTGCAACACCTGCCCTTCGGTCGGGCGTTCCAGCCCGCCAATGAACCGCAGCAGCGTGGACTTGCCACAGCCCGACGGCCCCACCACGCACACAATGCGTCCGGTGGGGATGTCCAGATTGATATCTGCCAGCACCTCGGTTTCGCCATAGCGGTGCGTCAGGGCGTCGATTTTCAGATCCATAGCAGTCGGGGGGCGTCGCCACCCCCCGCCTTTTTACATGATGGTTTTGACGTAGCTGTCATCGACCAGCGTTTCATAAGTCACGCTGTCCTTGATCATGCCTTCGGATTTGAACCAGTCCAGCTGATCCATCACCGACGCCTTGTTCAACGCGGCACCGGCATTGATGCGCATTGCTCCGTTGCGGATGGATTTACCCGCTTTTTCAATCGGCTTGTCGGCATAGACGTATTTATGGATCAGGTTGACCATTTCGGTCGCGGCATCGTCGCCCGCGGTTTTGTCCACAAGGGCAGCGTTGAAATCATCCGCCCCGCGCGAAAATGCCCGCAGGAAGGCTTCGGTTTTGGCCCGTTCATCGGCGGCATTTTTAGCCGAGGTGAACACAGTCGTAACCTGATAATTCGGAATATAATCAGCGACATTGCCAATGATCTTAACCTTACCAGCCCCTGCCAGACCCTTGGCGATATGCGGCACGATCGACCAGGCATCAATCTGGCCCGATTTCAGCGCCCCGATGATGGCACCGACCTTGTTCAGCGGTTTAAAGCTGACTTTTACACTCTCTTTGGCCGCGATTTTCGACCCCATGTAGTGGAAGGACGATCCGGGCTGGGTGATGCCGTAGGTTTTGCCATCCAGCATGGCCGGACTGGTCAGACCCGCGTCAAATGCGGCGACCGAGGCCAGAATTTTCTGACCGTCGATGCCCTCTTCCTCGCTCAATGCGCCGCCGATCACCTTGGCGGCCCCTTTTTCGGCCAGCGAGATCAAGCCGCCCGAAATAGCGGTCACGCCGTAATCGACATCGCCCGAGGCAATGGCAACGGCCATCGGTTGGGCGGCCTGAAAGAATTCGAAGTCGACATCCAGTCCCTCATCCGCGAAATAGCCGCGCTCAAAGGCGACAAAGCTGGCCGCGTGGCTGGTAAAGCGCAGCGCGCCTACCTTCAATTTGGTGCCTGCAAAGGCCGGTGCCGGAATCATCGGTGCAGCCGCAGCCGCCCCAAGCAGCGCCAAGGACTGGCGACGTGTAAGATTTGTCATTGTTCATTCTCCCCTAACAAATGTTGAAAACATATGGGCACCACTGGGCCTGAATGTCAATTTGTTCACATGAAACGACACTCTCTTGACACCGTAGAGCCAAAAATAATCCCTTGGCCCGCAGCAAATCATTGTGATTTCACCTGACTTAAAATTCTTTCTATGCCGTCACAGGGGACGCGTTTAAATTGAAAGAGCAAAACATGAAAAAAACGATACCAGCCTATGCTATTGCCCTGACGGTCGCCGCCTCTACCATTTTTGCCGCAAGCCAAATCACACCCGGCCCCTATGATGGTGCAATCAAAGCTCGCCAATCACATATGCGGTTGAATGCTTACAACATCGGTGTGCTGGCCGGCATGGCCAAAGGCAAAATCGAATATAACGCCGAGGCAGCATCGAATGCCGCCAGCAACCTGAACGCGCTGGCCAATCTGCACGGCGGTAATTATTGGCCCGAAGGCTCGGATTCGGTTGCCAACAAGAATACAAATGCCCTGCCGAAAATCTGGCAAAATTTCCCTGATTTTGCATCCAAGGCCAAGGCGCTTAAGGTGGCCACAGCCCAGATGGACATGGTTGCGGGCAATGGTCTGGATGCCTTGAAGGGTCAGATCAAAGCCCTGGGCGGGGCCTGTGGCGGGTGCCATAAAGAATATCGCCAGTCAGAATAAACCAATCGAACTGGAAATAAAATGAAGCGCTTTTTTGTGTTTCTGGCAGTGCTGGCGTTTGCCGGCACTGTTACCGCCTATGTCACCACGGCCAAAACGCTTGATCCGGCTAAACTGGCCGGCATTACGCCCGATATTACTTTGGGCAAACAGGTTTTCACCGAAGGCGGCTGTGCTTCGTGTCACTCTGCCCCCAAAGCTGAAGGGGACGAGCGCCTGAAATTGGGCGGCGGCCGTGCCTTTCCCAGTGATTTTGGCACGTTCTATGCCCCGAATATATCGCCGGATACAAAAACAGGTCTCGGCAACTGGAGCGCGATTGATCTGGTCAATGCGATGCACTACGGAACATCCCCCGACAACAGCCACTACTACCCCGTGTTTCCTTATGGATCGTTCAACAAGGCCAGCCTGAAAGACATCGTTTCCCTTTATGGTTATTTGATGCAACTGCCGGCGGTGCAGCAGCAAAATCGCCCGCATGACGTTAAATTTCCCTTCAACATCCGCGCGACACTGGGGGTTTGGAAAGCGCTGTTTTTGTCGGATGACCCCGTGTTGAAGGACCCGGCAACCCCAAAGGTGCTGCGTGGACAATACCTGGTAGAGGGACTGGGCCACTGCGCCGAATGTCATACGCCGCGCAATTTTCTGGGTGGGTTAAAGAGGGACCGCTGGCTGGCGGGGGCACCCAACCCGTCGGGGCGGGGAACCATACCGAATATCACTCCGGCAAAGCTGGACTGGGACGCGACCGATATCGTCGCCTATTTCACAACTGGTTTGACACCCGAGTTTGACTCGGCTGGTGGTGAAATGGCCGAAGTGATCGAAAATCTGTCACATCTGCCCGAAAGCGATCTGATGGCAATCGCAGCCTATCTAAAGGCCATTCCGGCAGTCGAGTAATCCGCCTAGGACGACAGTTTTTCCAGCCGCGCCGCGCGCAGGCGGGCGAAATCATCGCCCGCGTGATAGCTGGAGCGTGTCAAAGGCGTGGCCGAGACCATCAGGAACCCTTTGCCATAGGCCGCTGTTTCGTAGGATTTGAATTCCTCCGGCGTGACAAACCGCGCAACCGCATGGTGTTTGGGCGTGGGCTGTAAATACTGGCCGATGGTCAGGAAATCCACATCCGCGGCGCGCATGTCGTCCATCACCTGACGCACGCCCATCTCGTCTTCGCCCAGACCCACCATGATGCCCGATTTGGTGAACATGGTCGGGTCCAGCTCCTTGACCCGTTGCAACAGGCGCAGGGAGTGGAAATACCGCGCCCCTGCCCGCACTTCCGGGTACAGGCCGGGCACGGTTTCCAGATTGTGATTGAACACATCGGGTTTGGCGGCAACCACCACTTCCAGCACGGACGGGTCACACTTCAGGAAATCCGGTGTCAGAATTTCAATCGTGGTTGTCGGGGACTGGTGGCGAATGGCGCGGATGGTCTGGGCGAAATGCTCGGCCCCGCCATCATTGATGTCATCGCGATCAACCGAGGTGATCACGACATGTTTCAGCCCCAGTTTTTTCACCGCATCCGCAACGCGCCCCGGCTCGAACGCATCCAGATCCTCGGGCGGTTTGCCGGTGGCGATGTTGCAAAAACTACAGGCCCGCGTGCAAACCTCGCCCATGATCATCATCGTGGCGTGGCCCTGATTCCAGCATTCACCGACATTGGGACAGCCTGCTTCCTCGCAAACCGTTACCAGCCCGTTTTCACGCATGATCTTGTGCGTGTCGGCATAGCCTGCACCGCCGGGGGCACGCACTCTGATCCAGCTTGGCTTTTTGGGCTGCGCATTATCGGCACGATGTGCTTTTTCCGGATGGCGCTGTTCGGGTATTTTGAGGTCTCGCATCAGATATTCCCCTGATATTTACCGCGAATATACGCAATATACCACGGGATACCAGAGCGGTTTTCACAAAGCCGCCATGAATTTTTAGGTACACGTTAACGAGGGAGTATTTCACATGAAGAAGATGATTGCAGAAGCATTCGGCACATTCATATTGGTGTTTTTCGGGGTCGGGTCGGCCGTTTTGATGGGCGATCAGATCGGTATGCTGGGTATTTCGCTGGCATTTGGCATTTCCATAGTTGCCGCAGCCTATTCGATTGGCGCAATTTCCGGTGCGCACCTTAACCCAGCCGTATCGTTGGGCATGGTGACAGCAGGCCGGATGGGTACGGGCGAATTTGTGTCCTACGCCATCGCCCAAATCGCCGGCGCCATCATCGCCGCGCTGGTGGTGTTGATGATTGCCTCGGGCAAGGCAGATTATTCACTTGCTGAAAACGGATTGGGCCAGAACGGATTTGGCGCTGGCTATCTGGGGGAATATAACCTGACAGCCGCGCTAATATTCGAGGTGGTTGCGACATTCGTTTTCGTCACCGTCATTCTGGGTGCCACCCAGCAAGGCGCACCGTCCATGATGGCCGGTCTGGCCATCGGTCTGACACTGGCGGGCATCCATATGGTCGGCATCAATGTGACAGGCGTATCGGTTAACCCTGCCCGCTCGATCGGGCCTGCGTTGTTTGCCGGGGCCAAGGCGCTTGCGGATCTGTGGGTGTTCATCGTTGCCCCGTTGATCGGTGGCGCGGTTGCCGGAATTGTTTTCAAGGCAGGCCTAACCAGCGCCGAAGAATAAAAGTTCACTCACGGGCAACAAGAACGAGCAGGGCAGCCTTTATCAGTTGCCCTGCTTTCTATTTGATCACATTCTGGAATCAGAATAAGAAGCAAAACAGAAATCACCGACCAAATTAATTCCAAAAGGAAATACACAATGAAAGCAGGCGTAACACTGCCCCAAATCACCTTTCACACCCGGGTTCGCGATGAAAGCATTGGCGGCGACAACCCGTTCAAATGGGAAGACAAAACCACCGACGATTATTTCAAAGGCAAGCGCGTGATTCTGTTTTCACTGCCTGGCGCCTTTACCCCCACATGTTCCACATATCAGCTGCCCGGCTATGAAAAAGCCGCCGCTGAGTTCCGCGATCTGGGGATTGACGAAATCTATTGTCTGTCGGTGAACGACACCTTTGTGATGAATAAATGGGCGCAGTCGCAGAACCTTGAAAACGTCAAGGTTATTCCCGATGGTGCCGGTGAATTCACCCGTCTGATGGGCATGCTGGTTGATAAATCCAACATCGGCTTTGGCATGCGTTCATGGCGCTATGCCGCCATCGTCAAGGACGGTGTGGTCGAGGCATGGTTCCAAGAGCCTGGCCGCGAAGACAACCACGGTGAAGACCCGTATGGCGAATCCTCGCCCGAGACCGTGATGGCCTATCTGACAAAAGCCAAGGCAAGTGCGGCGGCCTAGGATTTGATGCGGGGCGGCACCCCTGCCCCGCAGTCCCCCGCCGGCAGTAATTCCCTGCCCGCATCGGCCAATGTTTCGGCCAATTTTTCGAACCATCCTTCCCCCGAACTGCTTTTGCGACGCACCAGTCCGATCACACGCGAAGGCTCTGGGGTTTCAAAGCGCAATGTCGCCATTTCAGGCACTGCCCTGCATTCACTGGCCAGTGCGATTTCGGGTAAAAACGTCAATCCGAACCCCTCGGCCACCAGACGGCACAATGTCGCCAGTGACGAGGCCGATAAATCGACCCGTGTTGCGCTACGCTCCATCGCGCAAACCTCGAGCGCCTGATCAGACAGGCAATGCCCCTCTTCGAGCAGTAGCAATCGGTCCGGGTCAATTGTCGTTGGACGCAGCGCTTCGGGATCGGCCGCAAGCTTGGTAATTTGTGCTATTGACCCGGCCAACAGGAACCTGTCCTGAAACAAAGGTTGCTCAACCAGTCCATGCACATCGGACGGAAGTGCGACCACCGCCGCATCCAGCGTGCCATTTTGCAATTCTTCCATAAGGCGTTCGGTGCGTGATTCCCGCACCCGCAGATCAAGATTAACATTCTGGCCACGCAACATTGGCAGGGCCACCGGCAGCAAATATGGGGCGACTGTCGGAATGACCCCCAAAGACACCCGCCCCGACAATCCGTCCCGCAGCCGTGTGATACCTTGCAAATCCTGTATCTCTGCCAACACCTGTTTTGCATGGCGCAATACATCGTGGCCCGTCGGGGTTAGCACAATATCGCGGGGTTGTCGTTCGACCAGTTTTGCCCCCAAACGATCCTCCAATTCACGGATCTGAACCGACAAGGCGGGTTGGGTGACATGAACCATTGCGGCGGCACGTCCGAAATTCCGCGCTTCGGCCAATGCAACAAAATATTCCAGTTGTTTAAGGGTAATGTTCATAACATCAATCTATCATTACAAATAAGTTTAACAACTTCCATTTATTCCAAAAACCATCTCTTGCCATATATAAATAACCCCGGAAATTCATCCGGGGCCATTCAATTGTATCAACCAATCATCGGCCCGTGCGGGCCGTATTTTTCGTCGTAATGCTGTTTCAACCGTTGCAAGGCAATCCGCAGCACGATTTTGCCCGACCGTGCCGACCAACCCATGCGCCGCTCGGCGGTTTCCATTCCTTCCAGATAACAACAACACCGCAGCACCACATCGCCCAATCCCGGACCCAGATCACGCAGCGCTTCCGAAACCCGATCGCGCGCACCGGTTGGCCCATCCCCCACCCCGCTGTCGTTGGAAAAACCGCCCCGCGTGCCGCCGGTCAAAAAC
>WFNH01000109.1 GCA_015488685.1 Marinosulfonomonas sp. | reverse complement strand
ATCCTGAACCCGCAACATATCGATGGGTTCAACTGTGCCCTGTCCAGCCCGCTTTATCCCAACTGGCCTTTTGCCAAGGCGCGCCAGACAAATCACGTTCTGGCCAAACGGGTTGCGGTTGCCCTGCTGAAAATGTCACCGGCAAGCAAGGGTGGCGCGGGGCAAAGCTGGACCATTCCGCTGTCATACCAACCCGTAACCGAGCTGTTCAAATCTTTGCGGATCGGTCCTTATACCCTGAGTGCGGGACAAGTGTTTCGTGAATTCCTGCAACGCAACAAAGGGTGGTTTTTGTTGGCGCTCGCCTTGGTCATTCTGGCGGCTTTGCATGTCTGGCATACGGAATTTCTGGTGTTCAAACGCACCCGTCAGCTAAAGGAAAGTCAGGAAAAGGCACGGTTGCGATTGGCCGAACTGGCGCATGTGTCGCGCCAGACCACATTGGGGGAAATGGCGCGCGGGCTGGCACATGAAATCAATCAGCCTTTGGGCAGCATATCGAACTACGCTGCCGGATCGGTGCGGATGATCAAAAACGGCGTCACCAGCGCGCAGCTTGAGGAACCCTTGCGCGAAATCGCCCATCAGGCCGAACATGCCGGACGGGTACTGAAACGCATTCGAGGCTTTGTTGATAATCGGGAAAGCCCGCGCGAACGGGCCGATATCAATGCTCTGCTAACCGAAGCGATTGATCTATTGGGTGCGGAACTGCGGCAGGCAGGGGTGGTCGTTGATAGCCATCTGGCGCAAGATTTGCCGCCGCTTTCGGTGGACGAGGTGGCGATCGAACAGGTGGCCGTCAATCTGATCCGCAATGCGATCGAGGCCATGACACAACAGGCAGACGGCCCCCGAATTTTGCAGGTGATTAGCGAGCGCGACAAACGTGACGATACCCGCCTTCGTGTAACCATTCGCGACAGCGGGTCGGGGCTGGATGCGGATGCGCTGGACCATATATTCGAGCCTTTCAACAGCGACAAAAGCAGCGGCATGGGGCTGGGCCTGTCGATCAGCTATTCGATCATTGAATCACATGGCGGCATGATCTACGCCGATAATAATCCTGACGGCGGGCTAAGCATCAGCTTTACCTTGCCGGTTGATCAAGGAAATGACGAATGAGCACCACGGATGCCCCCCCGCTGATCCACGTTGTCGATGATGACGAAGGGATGCGCAAATCACTGTGTTGGTTGATCCGCTCGGTAGGGCTTGAATGCCGCGCCCATGTGTCGGCCGATGCGTTTATGGCGGGGTTCAACGATAAACGCCCGGGGTGTCTGTTGCTTGATATCCGTATGCCCGGCCTGTCGGGGCTGGATTTGCAACAGGTGTTGCAGCGGCTGGACAGCAGCCTGCCGGTGATCTTTCTGACCGGTCATGGCGATGTGCCGATGGCGGCGCGGGCCTTCAAAGCGGGGGCGTTCGATTTTCTGGAAAAACCCTGCAACGATCAGGTGCTGCTGGATCGGGTGCAAGAGGCCGTGGCCGAACACCGCCGCCTGTTGGCCGAACGGGATCAAAAGGCCGAACTGCGCCAACGCATCAACGCTCTGACCGACCGCGAACGCCAGGTGGCCGAGCGCGTCAGCTGCGGTCTGCGCAACAAGGAAATAGCCGCCGATCTGGGGATCAGCCAGAAAACAGTCGAACTGCACCGCCATAACGTGATGGACAAGATGCAGGTCGATAGTGTTGCCGCACTGGCCCAGATATGGGCGCAGGTCGAGACCTAGGGTTTTCCCTAGCCCCCTTGGGGGTTGCACCAATACCCCGCCCGCGATAACGGCCTTACCCTGCCCGTGAACACTTAAGTTTTCGAAAGGGTTTTGGGCCATGGATATTTCACGTCGTTCCTTTTTAACCAAAAGCGGGGCCTTGACCTGCGGGGCCGTCAGTTGCGCCGTGGCCGCCCCTGCCGAGGCGACCGGACTGGCGCCGGTGCGTCATGGGGGTGACCCCTCAAAACGTTATGCCATGGCGATTGACTTGCGACGCTGCATTGGCTGTCAGGCCTGCACCGTGGCCTGCACAATGGAAAACCAGACACCGATTGGCGATTTTCGCACCATTGTCACCCAATATGACGTGGTGGATGTGGATGACGAAACCCAGACCGTCGCCAGCTTTACCCTGCCGCGCCTGTGCAACCATTGTGACAACCCGCCATGTGTGCCGGTCTGTCCGGTTCAGGCCACCTTCCAGCGCGAAGACGGCATTGTGGTGGTGGATGCGGATCAATGCGTTGGCTGCGGCTATTGCGTTCAGGCCTGCCCTTATGACGCCCGTTTCATCAACCCGAAAACCAACACCGCCGACAAATGCACATTCTGCGTGCATCGCGTCGAGGCCGGATTGCTGCCCGCCTGTGTGGAAACCTGCACCGGTGGTGCGCGAATCTTTGGCGATGTGAATGATCCCGACAGCGAAATCAGCAAAGTGCTGGCCGAGGCTGGCGATGCCGTCAAGGTGCTGCGCCCCGAAATGGGCACCGATCCGCATGTCTATTACATCGGTCTGGAAACCGCCTTTGAAGGCAAAGTTGAAGGTCAGGGCATTCTGAAAACCCTGCAAGACAAGTTCGGCACCGGAAACGAGGAGGCAAGATCATGAGCGTTCCAAACATCATCGAAACGGTGAACATCACCCACGAGATTTCGTGGCTGCCTTGGGCCGTGTCCTATTTCTTTTTCGTTGCCATCGCGGTTGGCGCGGCCCTAACCAGCCTGATGTGGACGGTGTTGCGCCGCCCTGATTGGGAAAACGCCGCCCGTATCGACATTCTGGTGATGTGGTCGGCGGCGGTGGTTGCGCCTGTGGCCTTGCTGGCCGATCTGCACCAACCGGCGCGGTTCTGGCACTTCTACAGCAGCTTCACCCCCTGGAGCTGGATGAGCTGGGGCGCCTATTTCCTGCCGGCCTTTGCAGCGGTTTCTATCGTCTACGGCTGGCTGGTGATGCGTCCGGTTCTGCCCCGCTGGCTGCGTCTTGGGGCAGGGGACTATAGCGGCTTGATCAAACCGATGGCGTTGCTGACCGGCCTGCTGGCCTTGCTGGTGGCGCTTTATACCGGTTCGGAAGTGATGATCGTGAAATCGCGCCCGCTGTGGAACAGCTATACCCTGATTGCGTTCTACTTCTTTTCCGGCATTTCGGCGAGTGCGGCAATGGGCCTGCTGGTCAATGCGGTGCTGGCGGAAAATGGCGCAGATACCCGCCGGGCCACGGGTGCCCATCTGGGCCGCGTGATGGCGGTGTTTTCGCTGCTGACCCTGCTGACCGGCGCGGTCTGGCTGATGATGGGCATGGGCGGGGGCACCAACCCCGAAGCGCGTGCCCTTGCGGTGGTTTCGGCATCCCCCCACTGGCAATTGCTGGGGTGGGAGTTGCTGGCCGCTTTTGGCATCAGCGCAATCTTTGGCATCTATGCCCGCAATCTGTGGTTCGGGGCCTTGCTGGGTCTGGTCACATTGGGCGGGGCATGGCTGCTACGCTGGGCCGTGTTCATCGACGGGCAGTTGATCCCGAAAACCGGCGCGGGGTTTTATGACTATGCCCTGCCCAATGGGCCGGACGGATTGCTGGGGATCGTCGGGGTATTCGGCCTGTGGCTGGTGGTGATCATCGTTGAAAGCGTGGTTATGCGCTGGACCCCCGAGACTGCCGCCACACCCCTTTCCGAAATCCCCGCAGAATAATTCCAAAGCAGGAGACAAGATCATGACAACACGTCGTAATATACTTAAAGGGGCTGTTGCTTTGGGCGGGGCCGCGGCCTTTGTCGGTGGCTACAGCGAAACCGGCAAGCGTCTGGCCAAGGGGCTGGCGACCGGCAGTAGCGGCACCGCGCCGCTGGACCATATCACCATCAATGCCCACGCACCCGAATACCATGTGGATGCCAAAACCGGCGATCTGGTGATGAATCCGGATCAACAGATCAGTTTCACCATGTGCCAGGGCTGTAACACCATGTGCGGCTTGCGTATCCGCAGTGACAAGGAAACGGGTGAAGTGATCCGCGTGGCGGGCAACCCTTACCACCCGCTGTCGGCAGATGCGCAAATTCCCTACAGCACACCGGTGCGTGAGGCGCTGTTGTCGCTGACCCGCAAGGGCGAAAGCGGGCTGGATCATCGCTCGACCGCCTGCGGACGTGGCAACGCGATGCTGTCGCAAATGAACAGCCCGCATCGGGTTTTGAAATGCCTGAAACGCGATGGACCGCGCGGGTCCGGTAAATGGAAATCCATCCCCTTTGAACAACTAATCGAAGAGGTGGTCGAAGGTGGCGATTTGTTTGGTGAAGGGCCGGTCGAGGGTCTGCGCGCCATTCGTGATCTGAAAGCGCCGGTTGACCCGGAAAACCCCGAGTATGGCCCCAAGGCCAACCAGTTGGCGGTGATCAATGCTACCGGCGATGGGCGCAACCAGTTTGTCAAACGCTTTGCCTTCAACTGTTTTGGCACCCGCAACTATGCCCATCACGGGTCTTACTGCGGCTTTGCCATGCGGTCCGGTTCGGGGGCGATTATGGGAGATTTCAAAAAGTTTCCACACGGCAAGCCCGACTTTGAAAATACCGAATTCGCGATCTTCCTCGGCTCGGCGCCGGGCAACGCGGGCAAACCGTTCAAACGGTCGGGTCGCATGGTGGCCGAGGCCAGAACATATGGCAAATTGAACTATGTGGTGGTTGATCCGGTGCTGACCAACGCCACCAGCTACGCCGCCCATGACCGCGACCGCTGGGTGCCGATCAAACCGGGCACCGACGCCGCTTTTGCAATGGCAATGATCCGCTGGATCATTGACAACGAACGCTATGACGCAACTTTCCTGTCCAACGCCGGCCCTGCCGGTGTCAAAGCCACGGGCGAGGCCGGATGGTCCAATGCGACCCATCTGGTCAATGTCAAATCCGGCAAATTGCTGACCGGCAAGGACATGGGCTGGCCCGACGATCAGGCCGAAGATTTTGTTGCCTTGGATAATGCGGGCCTTCCTGTTTCACACAAACAGCTGGCGACAGCGGCGAAATTGTTCTTTGACGGCTCGGTTGAAACCGCAAACGGGCCAGTGGCTGTCAAAACCTCGTTGCAAATTCTGGCCGACGAGGCACGGCGTTTCAGCGTGGCGGAATATGCTGAACTGTGCGGTATTAAGCCTGAAATGATCGAGGCACTGGCGCAGGAATTCACCTCTCACGGAAAACGCGCCGCGATCAACAACCACGGCGGCATGATGAGCAGCAACGGGTTCTACACAGCCTGGTCTGTGCTGATGCTGAATGTGTTGATCGGCAGCTGGAACTGGAAAGGCGGCGTTAGCGTCTCGGGCGGGGCGTTCCCGTCCTTTGGCAAAGGCCCCCGCTATAACATGAAGAAATTCCCCGATATGGTGAAACCCAAAGGGGTGTTCCTGTCGCGCTCGAAATTTCCATACCAGAAAAGCAGCGAATTCAAACGGCGCAAGGCGGCAGGGCAAAGCCCCTATCCAACCAAGGCCCCGTGGTATCCGTTCTCGCCGCCGATCCTGACCGAATACCTGACCAGCCATTTTGACGGTTACCCCTACAAACTGAAGGCGCTGATCAGTTTCATGGCCAACCCGCTGTATGGTCACGCCGGGCTGCATGGGGCAATCGCCGAAAAGATGAAAGACCCCAAAGAGCTGGGGCTTTATGTGGCGATTGACGGGTTTATCAACGAAACCTCGGCGCTGGCCGATTACATTGTGCCCGATAGCGTGATGTACGAGGCATGGGGCTGGGCCAAGCCATGGAATGGCACAGTGACCAAGTGTTCCACAGCCCGCTGGCCTATCTCTGATCCTAAACAGGTAAAAACGGCGGATGGTGAACCTGTCACGCTGGAAATGTTCCTGATTGCGATTGGCAAACGGATGGAGCTGCCCGGCTTTGGTGACAAGGTGATTGCCGACAGTGACGGCAACCTGCACCCGCTGAACCGGCCCGAAGACTGGTATCTGCGCGCCGGTGCCAATGTGGCCTTTGCCGGTAAACCGGTGGCCGAGGCAAGTGATGACGATATCGAACTGGCCGGGGTTGCGCGGATCATGCCCGACATCGAAAAGACGCTGAAACCCGAGGAGCAGCGCCGCGTTGCCTATGTCTATGCCCGTGGTGGCCGGATGGAGGATTATGCCAAGGCCTATAATGGGGATAGGCTGACCCATGCCTATCCGAAACCGCTTTTGGTCTATAACCAGAAGGTCGGCACATCGGTGAATACCATCAGCGGCAAGCGGTTCGTCGGGGTGCCGACGTGGTATCCACAGCAACTTGCCGATGGCACGCCCCTGCGCGAGATTTACCCCGAAAGCGAATGGCCGTTGCAACTGACATCGTTCAAGTCGAACCTGCAATCCAGTTACTCGATTGCATCGCCGGTTCTGCGGTCGATCCAGCCGGATAATCCGGTGTCGATCAACCCGCAGGATGCCGACAAGGCAGGCGTCAAATCCGGTGACAAGGTGCGCATTGTCACCCCGGGCGGCAGCCAGGTTGCAACAGCACTTGTGCGTGACGGCGTTGCGCCTGGCGTGGTGGCCATTCCGCATGGCTATGGTCACTGGGAACTGGGCGCAAGCGGGCACAACATCGATGGTGTCCAGCAACCGGATATGCCCGAACTGGCCGCCGGTGTGGCCCTGAATCTGGTCGGCCTGCGCGATGCGCATCGCGGCGGCCATGCCACATTAGGCGACTGGGTTGTGGGGTCCGCTGCTCGTCAGGCATTGCCGGTTCGGATAGAGCGGGGGTGATGTAAAGCCGGATACTATCTGGCAGGAATTGTCGCCGCTCTTGGCGAGTGGCGGCAGTTTGCTTGGTAAATCTGTTATCAGAGTCCATAAACACAAGATCACGACGGACAGCAATCGCAAGTTCAACATTGCGCCAAACGTGCTGAACCAAAACTTTCCCCCGAAAAACCGAACTGAAAATAGATGGTGGGGATCAGGGTCTGAAAGAAGATCAGAGTTTTGAAGCCATCACTGCCCCGGCGGGAACCCCAAAACGCCGGGTTCTGCGGGTCTTTGATCTGGCTTCTTTGTGCCGGACATAGTTTGCGATATTGCTAATGGCGCAGCCCATGGGTCCGATGTCTGACTGGCGCCTGCATAATCCCTGCCTGCCGACTGCCAAGCGCAACGCGAGCACATCGGAACCTTCTGAAATTCCCGCTTCGTATATTGCGAAAAGCTTCTGTTGCGACTTATGGATACTACGCGATTATTCAGTCGCTGGTCTGGCATCGCTGGTTTTATGAATATGTTTGGCTGGGACGGTAGGATTCGAACCTACGATCTGCGCTACCAAAAAGCGTTGCCCTACCACTAGGCCACGTCCCAACTTGTCGGGTAAATACGATGGACCGAAAGACACTTCAAGCCCCGAAATGAGAAAATTATCCTACTTGGGCTATTCTTCCAGCGCTTCCCTATTCAATAAGTCGCCAGCTTCGGTTTCGCCGCGTTCGGTTTCGATCATTCGCTCCAGTTCGGCGGCCTCTTCCGAGCCGACATTTTCAATCGATTCTTTTTCGGTTGTGCGCTTTGCGCTTGAAGCGGGCTTTTTCGCGGCTGCCAACAATGCCTCGCGGGTTTTTCTTATGGCCTCGCCACGGGCAAGGGATACATCGGTTTCACGCTGATCAACCCAAACGGAAATCCGTAAGGTTGCTTTTTCTTTATCCGCAGATTCGATCCATACATTCGGGGATGGTGTTTCCAATACAAAGGGCAAAGCCTTTAGCGTATCCAGAATGACGCGACGCTGTTCTGTCAGCCCTTTGTTTGCATCTACCGTTTGATCAAAGGTAAACCGTCGCGATTTGTTGCGCGTGTAGTTGATGATCCGGCTTTTGAATACGGTCGCATTGGGAATGCGGATGTGATTGCCATCCAGTGACAGCAGGATCGTTGCCCGCGATGTCAGGCGGATAACCTTGCCCACATCACCACCAATTTCAATCAGGTCATTGGGGCGAAAAGGCTGTCGCATGGACAGCAGAATCGAGGCAATAAAGTTTTCAACAGTGTCACGCACCGCAAAACCGATTGCCAGACCGATGATTCCTGCGGCGCCCAGAATTGTCGATAGCAGGGCCGTGGCGCCAACAATATCCAGCGCGACTACAATTGCCGCAATAATCGTCGCAACCCTGATGATCTGTCGGAATATATCGGCAATAAAAGCATTGGGGGCCAGCCTGTCCCAAAGCCGTTTGCGGCGGGCAAGGGCAAACCCGGCGAAAACAATCAATGCAAAAACTGCCAGTGCCACAAGGGCCAGCGGAATAAATGCAATCGCTTGCTGGATCCGGGTTTTGAACCGCTCGATTGCCGGGTTCAGACGCTCAACAACATCGGTTGTTTCCACAACTTGGTTTTCAATGGTGACAACACCGTCCAGCCGGCTGACCAACTCTCCCAGTCGGGTGATTGCCTCGCTGTCCAACGCAGTTCCGCGAAGGGAAACTATGCCCGAAGAAACCGTGACGGTTACGTCGTCATACCCCTCAAGCTCGCTTAGAATATCACGGATACGGACGGCAATTGCGGCATCTTTCTGGGCACTGTCTTCGACCTCGATCGTGCCGGTGGGTTGGGCATTGCTATCTTGTGCGACGGCAGGGAAAGACAACAGAAGTAGTATAAGCAGACTTTTGATCAGGTGCATTGCGGCAATCCGTTTGTTTATAATCTGGCGCGACCTTAGCCGCGCCGGATTTGCAATGCCAGTCAGATAATCCTGACCTTGTTAAAAAGTCTGGTCATAATCCCCGACACCGGGTTCCGTGCGGATTACCGCGTCAATGTCGGCAAAGATCGCCCGCATTTCGGCTTCGCTTTCGGGGCTTTCGCACACCACCACCAGATTGGGCGTGTTGGACGAGGCCCGCACCAGCCCCCATGCGCCATTGTCCAGAATAACCCGCGCGCCATTCACCGTGACGACCTGTGCAATCTTGCGGCTGGCAAGGCTGCCGCCGTCCTTGTGCAGTTGCACCAGCTTGGCCACCAGCCGATCCAGAACCTGATATTTTTCGGTGTCGGCGCAATAGGGCGACATGGTCGGCGTGGCCCATGTCTGCGGCAGGGCGCGGCGCAGGTCGGACATGGATTTGTCCGGGTTGCGGTCCAGCAGCTTGCAGATTTCCACAGCCACCCGCAGCCCGCAGTCATAGCCACGGCCAACGGGTTCGGCCAAAAAGTAGTGGCCGGATTTTTCGAACCCCGCCAGCGCGCCAATTTCCTTGACCCGGCGTTTCATGTGGCTGTGGCCGGTTTTCCAGTAATCGGCTTTGGCGCCGTATTTCTGCAACTCGGGGTCAGACGCATATAGGCCGGTGGATTTCACATCGGCCACAAAGGTGGAGTTCGGATAAAGCCGCGCGAAATCGCGAGCCATGATCACGCCCACCTTGTCGGCAAAGATTTCTTCGGCCGTGTCATCGACCACGCCGCAACGATCCCCGTCGCCATCAAACCCCAGCGCCAGATCGGCGCCCGAGGCCGTGACAGCCGCCGCCATATCGCGCAGCATTTCCATTGCTTCGGGGTTCGGGTTGTAATGCGGAAAGGTGTAATCCAGCTCGTTATGCAGCGGCACAACCTCGACACCGATGCGTTCAAACAGCTCTGGCGCAAAGGCACTGGCGGTACCGTTGCCCGTGGCGCAGACCACCTTTAGCGGGCGGGACATTCTGAAATCACCGACCAGATCGTCCAGATAGGCCTGTTTCACACCGTCAACAAATTCATAGCGCCCGCCGTCCTGCGGTTTGCCGTGGCCACCCAGCACGATGTCGCGCAGCTCGGCCATTTCGTCGGGGCCATGGGTCAGCGGACGTTCAAACCCCATTTTGACGCCGGTCCAGCCGTTCGGATTATGGCTGGCCGTGACCATCGCCACCGCTGGGGCGTCCAGATGGAACTGGGCGAAATAGGCCATGGGCGACAGGGCCGGGCCGATGTCTTTGACATGTATGCCGGCTTGCATCAGCCCCAGCATAAGGGCGTTTTTGATCGACAGGGAATAGTCGCGGTAATCATTGCCAACGGCAATGACCGGTTCAATGCCGCGATTGCGCATCTGGGTGCCAAGGCCAAGGCCAAGTGCAGTGATACCGGCCAGATTAATATCCTCAGGGTATTTCCAGCGGGCGTCATATTCACGAAAACCCGTGGGCGTGATCATGGCGTCGCGCAGAAATTCCCATGTGTTTTCGGAAACCTGTTGGTTTGGTTTATTCACTTTGTATGTCTCGCTGTTGGATTTTACACGTCAGGAAGAAACCTGTTCCCGCAGGATCGAAGCGGTGAGAGAAATCATCAGATAGGCACCTGAAAAGATTAATAGCGCCAAAATGGTGTTTTCAAATTTTCGCGGATATGCTGCTTCGTCCGGTTTGACCGGCGATACCCCCATCGACAAATAACGGGTTTGCCGGTTGGCTTCTATGCGGGCATTATCCACTTGTTGCAAAGCGGCTTCCAACATCATCGTGCGTGTCTCTACCTCTTTTTGGGCCCGCCGCAATTCGCTGGTTCTGCGCGAAACGGATATATCGTTTCCTGAATTCGAAACAAGCCTGTCACGCACGTCTTGTATCTTGCTTTTCAGTGTTTCTATTTTGCGTTCCAACGGGGCTACTTTGGCCGGGTTCGGGCGCGGATTGGATTTTAGTTCATCCAGTGACAACTCGGATTTCAACAGCTCTTGTTCCAGCAACGAAATGTTATTTGTAAGGAGACCAACTTCGACTTCGGTATTAATAACCTGTAATGTTTCCTGAAGCGAATTGACTTTCTCTTGCGCCTGATCCAGCTCTTCTTTGGCATTGGTATAGTTTTCTTCCGCGCCTTTCATCTGGTCTTCGCGCATGCGGGCCGTCATATGATCTACTTGTTCTTCCGCATAGGAAATTAAGGCATTCGAGTACAAAACGCTTGTATCTGGATCTGCAGCTATGACCTCCATTTTGATAATGCCTTCGGTCGGATCATAGCTGATAATCACATGTTTCTTATATACTTTATAAGCTTGTTCATTTGTTGCGTCTGGGTCAAGCCGCTGGATCGGGTCAATCCAATCTTGCGAGAAATGTGCCTTAAATCCGTATTCGCGATCCAGCCGTAACATCGCATCGCGTGATTGCAGATAGCTTTGAACGGTTATTGAATCCTGCGATGTGGCGAGTCCGGTTCCGCCAAACAGGCTGCCAAGTTTGCTGCCCCCCTGCGAGCTGGCCTTCTGGATGACAAACTGGGTTGTCGTTGCATACATCGGAGTGGCAATTGTGTAATAATAATACCCAACCAACAATGTGGGCAGCAGAATAAAAAATGCCAACCGCGTGAATAACAACAGCAGTTTCAACCGTCGGCGCCGTGCAATATCGCGTTGAATATTTAATATTGCTTTGGCGCGTGCCCCGGCCGTATCGACATCGGTTGAAGGCAAATTGGTTTTAGCAAGGGGTACCGTTTGGGGAAGTTGCGTCTTGGCTTCTGTTTCGTCAGGTTTGTTTTCCTGCGAGATTAGCGCATTGTTGCGCTGGAAGGGGTCAACCCCTTTGGCACGAAGTAACCTGACGGCATCAAAATCCGAGGTCGCTTTCAACCCGCGTTTCTGGGCAACTCTGCGGGCCATGCGTAACTGTCGGCCCGTCAGCCCCTCTTTGCGTATATTCTGAATTTCCTGCTCAACCGATACTTCACGGGCATCACTGACTTCTCCGTTCACGCCCTTTGCGGTTTTCCCTTTTGCCGCAGAGGAATCGTTAAGGGGGCCACTGCTTCGGACCCTGTATTTTTTGGCTCTAGGCTTCATAGTCATAAAGTTGCTTTGCCTCTTCCAATGTATCAAATATCTGCAGTTGTCCATTACTGAGAACCGCAGCTGACCGGCAGTATTTTTCCAACGTTTCAGGTTTATGGGAAACAACCAATACTGTCGTGGTTTCCAACCTTTCCCGCAGAATGTCACCCGCTCTTTTATTAAACTCGGCATCGGTTGTCGACGGCATCCCTTCATCAATCAGATAAAGGTCGAAATCCAGCGCCAGCATAAGGGAAAAACTGAATCGCGAGCGCATACCCTGACTGTATGTGCCAACCGGCATATCGAAATATTCATCCAGGTCACACATCCAGCGACAAAACGCTTCTATATAGTCCGGATCAAGCCCGTATAGTCGTGCAATGTAACGTGAATTTTCCATCGCCGACAGTTTGCTTATCACGCCCCCCATGAATCCCAGCGGAAATGAAACGCGGCAGGATTTCCGAATATGGCCTTCATCCGGTTTTTCCAGGCCGGCCATCATATTGATGATAGTGGTTTTCCCCGTGCCATTCTTCGCAAGAATACCCATGGAATTACCCAGTTCCACGCGGAAAGAGGCGCGGTCAAGGATCACCTTGCGCTGCTTGCCGGTCCAGAAGGACTTGCTGACATTTACGAATTCGAGCATCGTTGCTCCGGTATGGTCTTTGTTTTGCCGCGTCTTTTAGCAGGTTCGGGTTAATACATCTTGCATGGCATTCTCGGGTTATATGTCGGGGTTATTGCCAGAGTTCCAAGTGTAACAGGGGAAAAACAGCAAATTTTTCGCATATTTTGCCGGATTGCACCAGTATCAAGGATATTATGCTACCCAAAGAAGCTGACAATCAGGGTGACCCCCAAAAGCACCGCGATCCAGATTACCATTGATCCGGTCGGCCAAACGCTGGCCATGCGCCCTTCGGGACCGTGGGAATGATAAAGCCCGGCAATAATGTTCTGCACCCGCCGGTGCATCATACCGGTGGTTCCGCCCCAGATACGGCCGGTCAGGGTGGCAATCCACCGGATCATGCGCGGCAGCAGCCAGCGATAGCTCCAGTCGGTATCCAGATAGATCGCCCGCTCTTCGGCCGGGTAGATGCCTGCGCGTTTCAGCACCGCAAAGGCCAGCAATGCAAACATCAGCAACTGGAATTGTCCAATCACATGGCCGGTGGTGTAGGGGGTGAAATCCACGTCATAGGGCAGCAGCGCATAGAGCGGAGCCGGATAGACACCGATCGCGATACACAGCGCGGCAGTCAGGCCCATGGCCAGCAACATGGATGTCGGGGCCTCTTTCGGGCGCATACCGCTGTCATGGGCAAAGAAGGTATAATAGGGGATCTTGATGCCGGTATCCGACAGCACCCCGACCGAAGCAAACACCAGCGCGCCCCATATGACCCACAGATGCGCATTGCCAACAGCGGCGAATGTCAGCGATTTGGTGACAAACCCCGAAAAGAACGGAAAGGCCGAGATCGACACCGCCCCGACAATGGTCAGGATGGTGGTCAGCGGCATGGTGCGGTAAAGCCCGCCCAGTTCGCTGGCCTTGATGGTGCCGGTGCGAAACAGCACAGCCCCCATACCCATGAACAGCAGCGCCTTATAAAGGATATGGGCAAAGGCATGGGAAACCGCGCCATTCAGGGCCATATCCGTGCCGATGCCGATCCCCACCACCATAAAGCCCAGCTGGTTGTTCAGCGAATAGGCCAGCACCCGCCGCATGTCGTTTTCCATTTCGCTAAAGAACAGCGGGAATATCGTCATGACCGCACCGATATAGATCAGGATTTCGGTGCCCGCAAAACCGCGCGCCAGCGCATAGATCGCCAGTTTGGTGGTAAAGGCCGACAGGATCACGCTGCCGGTGACCGTGGCCGCGGGGTAGGCGTCCTGCAACCAGTTATGCAGCAGCGGAAAGGCGGCCTTGATGCCGAACGACAGGAAGATCAGCCATGTGCCAAGGCTTCCCAGCGTCATCTTTTCAAAGGCAATCGAGCCGGTTTCGCGATAAACCAGCGCCACACCGGCCAGCAGGATCACGCCCGAGCCGATCTGGATGATCAAATAGCGCATCCCCGTATGAAACGCGCCTTCGGTGCGCCGCGCCCAGATCAGGAACACCGAGCCGATCGCCGTGCCTTCCCAATAGAAAAACAGCGTGATCAGATCACCGGCAAACACCGCACCGATGGCTGATCCCGCGTATAGCAACGCCGCCACCTGCTGCACCGTATCGCGCACATGCCATGCGTAAAGATTGCCCAGAAAGGCACTCAGGCAAAAGACCAGCCCGAACAGGCGGGCCAGTTTATCGACCCGCATCAGTTCCAGATCAAACCCGAAGAAGGATACAGGCTGCAGGTTGCCAAAGGGCAGGGACCACACCTGCCAACCGGCAAGGATGGGCACAAGCAGCAGCAATACGCCGCGCAGTCGGCCCTGGGGCAAGGCCAGTAGGACCAGCGCGCCCGCAAAAAACAAAAATGCGGTGGGGATCTGGTCAATCATCATATCTGACCTCGTCCAGTCCGGCCTTGGGGTAATCTTCGCGATCAATGGCCTTGTCGCCGTAATAATCCTCGGGGCGTTTGATCAGCCCCCGCAGGGCCTTGGCGGCAAGGATCAGAACGGTGAAAGAGACAAAGCCGTAAACCGCGAAAAATCCCGGCAGGTCTTCTATTTCGAATTCGCCGTGTCTTTCGATGACAAAATCGGCGACAAACAGCAGGGCGCACACCACGATCAGCGCCCGGAAAATCCTGTTCCCGTTGCCCGGTTTGTCCACCCATGTCAGCATACGGCCAAGGGCAGGGTAGGTGTCGGGGTTGTCTTTGGGGTCAGACATGACAGCCTCCTGTCGCTGGGATGGCAGGGATGGGGCGCGTTGTCCCGCACCTGATGCGGGACCTCTTTGCCAGCATCAGGGAAGGTCCCGCATCGGGTGCGGGACAGCGTAGCGCGGGTATTGCAGCCAGCGAAATCATTGCGTCCCCCCTACAATCGGCATCAGGAAATCCCTGATGTCCGTGGCATAGAAAAACAGCAGCAAACAGCCGAATGCGGTGATTGCGGGCGGCAGCCAGACCAGTGTCGGGGATTCCTTGATGGCGGGGGTCTCGCCCGCTTCGGCTGGCCAAAAGAACCCTTTGCCGACGATTGGCAACAGATAGGCCACGTTCAAAAGCGAGCTAACCATAAGCACCGCAATCATCACCTTTTGACCAGCGTCCGCCGCGCCGATGATCAACAGCCATTTGCTCCATGATCCGCCCAGTGGTGGCAGGCCGATGATCGACAGGGCCCCGATCAGGAAGGCGCCATAGGTGATCGGCATGATCCGCCCCAGCCCGTTCATCTGGCTTATTTCGGTCTTGTGCGTCGCCACATAGATTGATCCGGCACACATGAACAAGGTGATCTTGCCCATCGCGTGCATGGCAATATGCATCCCGCCGCCAAGCGCCCCCATGGATGTGGCCAGCGCCATGCCAAGGGTGATGTAGCTTAGCTGGCTGATGGTGGAATAGGCCAGCCGCGCCTTCAGGTTGTCCTTGGTCATCGCCACGACAGAGGCCGCGATGATGGTATAGGCCGCCACCCACATCAGCCATTCAGAGGCGCCGGTTTCGGCCAGAAAGTCGATGCCGAAGATATAGATACCGACCTTTAGCATGGTGAACACGCCCGCCTTGACCACCGCAACGGCGTGCAACAGGGCGCTGACCGGCGTCGGGGCCACCATCGCGGCGGGCAGCCAGCGGTGGAACGGCATCAACGCCGCCTTGCCGATGCCGAACGCATACAGCCCCAGCAGCAGCGCCACCATCGGCCCGGCGATATGGCCGCGCAAGATGCCCCCTTGGGTGAAATCCAGCGTGCCGGTGATGGTATAGGTCCATATGATCGCGACCAGCAGAAACCCGATCGAGGTGCCCATCAGGATGCCCAGATAGGTGCGCGCGCCGCTCAGGGCCTCGGGTGTGCCTTTGTGGGCGACCAGCGGATAGGTCGAAAGCGTCAGCATTTCATAGAACAAAAACAGCGTGAACATATTGGCCGAAAATGCCAGCCCCATCACCGCGCCAATCGCCAGCGAGAAACTGGCAAAGAAACGGGTGTGGTTGTCCTCGTTATTGCCGCGCATATAGCCAACGCCATAGATATGCGTCAGGATCCACAGGCCGGAGGCAACGATGGCAAACAGCAGGCCCAGTGGCTCGACGTTGAACGCAATATCAAGGCCGGGGAAAACCGTTAGCAGGCTGAACGCCTCGGTCGTGGTGTTGCCCACATTGGTCAGGATCACCAGCACCGTGGCAAAGGTTGCAAATGCCGCGCCAAGGGTCATGCTGTCGCGCAGGTTCGCGTGATTGCGCAGCAGCAGGTTGCCAATGGCCGCAGCGGCGGGGATCAGCATGGTCAGCAGGATGGCGGTGTTGGTCTCCATTTACTGCCCCCCCGCCATGAAACCGTGTAACAGACCGTCAGCGGCGGTGCGGGCCGCCGTCATCGTCAGTTCGGTATCAATCCCGAACCACACCGTTGCCCCCGCCATGATCCACAGCGGCACCAGCATGGTCAGCGGCGCTTCCTGCTTGACCCAGCCATCAGCGGGTTGCTTCATATAGAGCGTTTCGATCACCCGCCAGACGTAGATGATGGCCAGCAGAGAGGATCCGACAATCGCCAGCGCCAGCGGCCAGTAGCCCTGCTCAATCGCCGCCTGCACCAGCACCCATTTGCTGATAAATCCGGCGGTGCCCGGCACCCCGATCAGTGACAGGCCGGCAATCACAATGGCGAAACTGGTGAATGGCATCACTTTGCCCATGCCCTCGATTTTTGCGTAGAACGAGCTACCCGAGCGCAGCACCAGCGCCCCAACCCCCATGAACAGGGCGGCCTTGGTGATGCCGTGGTTGAACAGATGCACGATGGCAGCCGTCAGGCCGGTTGTGGACAGCAACCCGATGCCCAGTAGGATATAGCCGATCTGGGCTATGCTGGAGTAGGCCAGCATCCGTTTGAAATCGCTTTGGAAAACGGCAATCAGGGATGCGGCGAACATCGCAAGGATTGCCAGTGGCATCATCACCCAGCGAACCGCGTGCATTTCAAACAGGAAATCCGGCTGGAAGATGGTGAACATGAACCGCAGCAGCACATAGATGGCAACTTTGGTCGCAGTGCCCGCAATAAAGGACGTCACCGCCGAAGGCGCGTAGGTATAGGCATTGGGCAACCACAGGTGCAGCGGATAAACAGCGGCCTTTAGTCCCATGCCCACCATGATAAAGGCAAAGGCGGTTTCCAGCGTGCGGTTGGTGCCGTGGACCTGAATATACAGGGCGATGTCGGCCATGTTCAGGGTGCCGGTGGCCGCATAAATGAAACCGATGCCGATCACGAAAAACGTCGCCCCGGTGGTGCCCATAACCAGATAATCATAGGCTGCTGTTAGCGCGCGTTTATCGGTTTGTGCGCCCATCGCGACCAGCACATAGGTTGACAGCGAGGAAACCTCGAGGAACACAAAGACATTAAAGGCATCCCCCGTCACCACCACACCCAGCAGGCCGGTGAAACACAGCAGATACATTGTGTAAAACAGGGTATGGTGACGTTCGGGTATTTCGGATTTGATGCTCTGGATGGTGTAGGGCAGCACAATGGTACCAATCGCCGATACCAGCAACAACACGAACGCATTGGCCGCATCGATCCGGTATTCGATGCCAATTGGCGGTAACCATCCGCCGATGGCATAGGAAATCACGCCGCTGTCCAGCACCCGCAACAACAGCAGCACCGATATAACAAACGAGGACAACGCCGCGCCAAAGGCAATCGGCCACGCCAAACGGCGTGAACCGATCAGCACAGTCAGGGGCGCGGCCAGAAACGGAATGATGATGATCAAAACCGGCAGGTGGTCCGACAGGGTGCGGGCGGTGTGCAGGGCTTGGGCCGACATTCAGGCGCGCCCCCCCATTGCATCGCCAAGGGTGCGGTTTTCCTGCGCGACCAGTTCTTTTTCTATCCCCAGAATTTCGTCCTCTTCGATGGTATTATATTCTTCACGGATGCGCACAATCAGGGCCAGCCCCAGCGATGTGGTGGCAATGCCGACCACAATCCCGGTCAGGATCAGCACGTGCGGCAACGGATTGGTGTAAACCGTGGCGGGGTCAATCCGCATATCCAGCGGGAAAATCGGTGCGGTGCCGCCGGTGATCTTGCCAAGCGAGATGTAGAACATGAACACCGCAGACTGAAACAGGTTCAGCCCGACGATTTTCTTGATCAGATTGCCTTTGGCGACCACGATATAAAGGCCGGTCATCATCAGAACGGTGAACAGCCAATAGTTCAGATGGCCAAGGATGTATTCAATTTCCGGCATCACCATTCCTCGTTGCTGATGGCAGGGCGGCGGGCGGCAAAGGCATAGTAAATCGAAACCATGACTCCGGTCACCGTGATCAACACCCCGAACTCGACCGAAAAAATGCCCCAGTGTTGCCCGTGTGACGGATGATGTGGCGAGAATGAACCGTAATCCAGGAAATTATATCCCAGCAGCAAGGACACAACGCCGGTGCCTGCATAGATCATCACCCCGGCGGCCATCATCTTGTGCGCCAGCCAGGCTGGCATAACGGCCTGCACCGTCTCTAATCCGAACACGATGCCATATAGAATAAAGGCCACGGCCATAAGAACACCGGCCTGAAACCCGCCCCCCGGCGAAAAATCACCGTGAAACTGCACATAAAGCGCAAACAGGATGATCGGAGCCACCAGTATTTTGGTAACAACACGCAGGATCAGGTGGTGGTGCATCAGCTAACCTCCCCTTCATCCCGGGACGGCTTGCGACGGCGGCGGCGACGAAGGCCGGAAATCAGCATCAACACCCCGACACCGGCCGTAAAAACCACCGAGGTTTCGCCCATCGTGTCATAGCCACGATAGCTGGCCAGAATATAGGTGACCGTATTGGGCAGGTCCATATCTTCGGGCCCGCGTTCCATATATTGCGCGGCTACACCGACCTGCGCGGGGGCGTTGGCATCGCCGAAATTCGGCATATCCAGCGTGCCGTATATAATCACGGCCCCTGTGACGGCCACCACCAGCAGCGGAATCCACGGGGTGTGAACCGGGCTTTTTTCAATTCGCGAGGTCAGGGTCAGGGTGGACAGCATTAACACGGTAGAGATCCCGGCCCCTACCGCGGCCTCGGTAAAGGCAACGTCAACCGCGTCCAGCGTCACCAGCAGCATCGCCGACAACAGACTGAACACGCCCGTCATCATGGTCACACCAAACAGGCGGCGCATCTTTACGATGGCAAAGCCTGTGGCCACCAGCATGGTAAACAACGAAAGGTCAATGAACAGATCAAGCATTGTCGTCCCCGTCGGCCTCCAGTGGTTCGGGTTCGGCCCCGGTCAGCCCCTCGCCCTCGGGGGGGCGCAGGCCGGTGACAAGGGCGGCGTTGGCCACGGCATGGGTCGACGTGGGGCCGGTGATGAACAGGAATACCCCGATGATCAGCAGTTTGACGGTAACCAGTGTCAGGCCCGCTTGCAGGCACATGCCGATCACCAGCAGGATCATACCCGCGCTATCGGTGATCGAGGCCGCATGTAACCGCGACCAGAAATCGGGGAACCGCAGGGTGCCGACCGCGCCGATCACCACAAAGACCGACCCTGAAACGATAAAGAACCAGCTCAGCAGGTTTATGACGGTTTCCAGCGCACTCAATGCCCGATCTCCCGATCTGTGGGGCGCTGGTGGGCATCCCCGATGGCGCGATAGCGGAAATATTTCAGGATCGCGATGGTGCCGACGAAATTGATCAATGCATAGAGCAGCGCAATATCCAGAAAATCGGGCCGACCGGTCAGAAAGCCGATCACACCGATGAACAGCACCGTATGGGTGCCAAAGGAATTGACCGCCAGCACACGGTCATACAGCGTCGGGCCAGCATATAGGCGTCCGAGAACCAGAACCATTGCAATAAACAGCGCAAAAACCGCAACGACGAACATCACGCACCCCCTGCGATTTCACAGGCCGTGATCCGTGCGTCCATATCGGCCAGCGCTTCGGGATCATCTTCGGAATAGGATACGGCATGCACCAGAAAATTCCCGTCTTCGGTTTCAACCGTGATGGTGCCCGGTGTCAGGGTGATCGAATTGGCAAAGATCACCTGTCCGACATCGGTTTTCTGGGTGTAGGGTGTTTTGAACAAATGCTGGCGGATCGGCATATCGCGGGCCAGAATAATCTTGGTCACGGCCCAGTTGGCGCGGGCGATTTCCAGCATCAGCCAGGCCAGATATTTGATGTATTTCACGGGGGCCAGCAACAGTTCCGGCCGGTCGCCGTCCTGCGCATCCATCTTGCCGGTAATAAACAGGGTTAACAAAACCGAAGCAGCACCCAAACCTATGATGAGGGGTTCAAAGATACCGGACATCAATAGCCAAAGGGCAAATAATACGACTGCTGTTCCAATGGTTCGCACCAACATCCCCCCTTTGTTGTCCTGCCCTCGGTTAGATGCGCGCGGCAGTTTCGATACAGATAGTATATGCGACGGGGGGGTGCAATAACATGTGGAGCGATATTGCCGGGGATTTTTAGATGAAGCCGGTTTTTGTTTTCGATATGCAACATACGGTCCGATTGCTGTTCACGGTTCCATTTGTTACACGCCTTTCATGGACCAGTTAATTGAGCGCATGCAAGCATGCCGTCTTTGTGCGGACCGGTTTGCCGCCACCGTTACGGGCCACAAGCCCCGCCCTGTTATCTGGCTGGCACCTCAGGCCCGTATTCTGATTGCCGGGCAGGCGCCGGGGGTAAAGGTTCATGAATCCGGTAAACCGTTTGACGACCCGTCCGGCGACCGTTTGCGTGACTGGCTGGGGGTGAATAAGGATGCTTTCTATGACCTGCACAAATTCGCATTTGCTCCGATGGGGTTCTGCTTTCCGGGGTATGACGCCAAAGGATCCGATTTGCCTCCGCCCAAACGCTGCGCGGAGGAATGGCGAAAAGATCTTATCCACCATTTGGGGCGGGTTCGTCTGACCCTTGTTATCGGCGGATATGCGCAGAAATGGCACCTTGGCAAAACAGCCAGCGGCGGCGTGACCCGAACTGTAGCCAGCTGGCGCGACCATGCGCCCGACGTATTCCCCTTGCCCCATCCGTCCTGGCGCAATACAGGCTGGATTAGAAGAAATCCGTGGTTTACAGCCGAACTGCTACCCGCCCTGAAAACCCGTGTGAAAGAGGTTCTGGATGACTGACCCAACCCCGCTTGATACCACCCACGCCGCGATACAATCCGCCCCCGATGACGCGGCTTTGCGTTTGCGGTTCTTTGAGCGGCTGGCGGACAGCGAATTGTTCCTGCTGCTGGAAGCCGAGGCACAGGGGGACAGCATCAAACCCGAAGTGTTCGAGGTGGACGGGGCAAAATACGTGCTGGTGTTTGACCGCGAGGAACGGCTGGCCGAATTCGTCGAAGGCGCGGCCCATCATGCCACCCTGTCGGGGCGGGTGGCCGCGCGAATGCTGGCAGGGCAGGGGATCGGGCTGGCAGTGAACCTTGGGGTGGCGCCATCGTCGATCCTGATACCGGCAGATGCAATGGCGTGGCTGGGGGATATGCTGGACGAAACGCCAGATGAAATCCGGGCCAGACCAATTGTTTTTTCCGCCCCCGCAGGCATCCCCGAAACCCTGCTGACCGCGTTGGACGCCAAACTGGCCATCGCCGCCGGGCTGGCCAAAACCGCCTGTCTGGTGGGGGTCGAATACGAGGGCGGGGACCGCGGGCACATGCTGGCAATTATCGACGCCCTGCCCGAAGCCGAAGGCGCCTTGGCCAAAGCCGTTGGCGAAGCCGTCAGTTTCAGCGGTTTTGAGGCCCCGCTGGATGTGGCGTTCTTTGCCGGGGATGATCCGCTGTGTGCCACCTTGCAGAAAACCGGCTTGCGGTTTGATCTGCCGGAAAAGAAACCGGCCACCCACAGCCCCGCCGCACCGGGGCGAGACCCGGAAAACCCGCCGATCCTGCGATAACGGCCCCGAAATCCTGCAAAGATTTCGTTCTGTTTTCTTTCAAAGAAAACAGGCCCTTAATACCCCGCACCACGATCCACCAGATGCAACAGCGGTTCGCCTGCCTCGCCCCGCCGGATATTCTCGGCAATCACCTGTGCTGCGCTTTCGGTGCGGGAATCCGAGGCGATATGCGGGGTGATGGTGACATTCGGATGGGTCCAATAGGGATGGTCCGCCGCCAATGGTTCCTTGTGGAATACATCTAACGTGGCATGGGCAATATGGCCGCTGTCCAGTGCCGCCAGCAAGGCATCATCATCAATCAGCGGGCCACGACCGGGGTTGATCACCACCGCCCCTTTGGGCATCTGCGCCAGCCGCTGTTCGTTCAGCAGGTTTTCGGTATCCGGTGTCAGCGGCAACAAAAGCACCAGAATTTCCGCCCGTGCCAATGTCTGCGCCAAGCCGTCATCGCCCGACAGACAGGTGATACCGGCAATATCCTTCTGGCTGCGGCTCCAGCCGGTCACGTCGAAATTCAGACCTGCCAGCCCTTGTGCACAGGCCTGCCCCAGCGCACCCAGCCCCAGTACCGCCACCTTGCGGTCCCGTGCCAGTGGCGGCACGCGCGGGGCCCATTCACGGGTCGGGTTCATCACATAGCGATCCAGCCCCAGATGATGCCGCAGCACATTGGCGACCACCCATTCCACCATGCCTTGGGTCATGCCATCATTCACCATGCGGGCCAGCGGCATGGTCAGGGTTTCATTGCCGACGATCCGTTCAACCCCCGCCCAGAGGCTGAGCACCGCCTTGGCGTTGGTGAAGGGGGTAAAATCGGTCAGCGACGGGTTGGGCGCATAGATAATGTAATCCACCTGCGCCGGGTCATCCGTTTCAGGCGACAGGGTATAGTCCAGCCCCAGCGCATCCAGCGCGCCGCGCAACGGGGCTTCGTATTCGGCCCAGCGGTCAGGTCCGGCGGCAAACAGGATGGTGGTCATGTGGCAAACACTCCGGCCATATCGGCAAATCCTTTGACTTCGATCGGGTTGCCTGACGGGTCCAGAAAGAACATCGTGCTTTGCTCGCCCGGTTGCCCGGCAAAGCGCAGGGTCGGCGGGATCACAAATTCGATGCCCGCATCACGCAGGCGGTTGGCCAAGGATTGCCATTCATCCATCGCCAGCACAACACCCAGATGCGGCATCATCACCATATGATCGCCCACCTTGCCGGTGGCGCGGGTTTCAAAGGGTTTGCCCAGATGCAGCGAAATCTGGTGGCCAAAAAAGTTGAAATCAACCCATGTCTCGGTACTGCGCCCCTCATCGCATCCCAGCAAACCGCCATAAAAGGCGCGGGCCTGATCCAGATCGGTGATATTATAGGCAAGGTGGAAAATCGACATCTTTTGCGTCCCTTTGCTGCATGGCGTTTGCCTGTTTGTATAGCGTTGCATAAGAAAAAGACTATCTTGTTTTTCTTTTTTCAAAGATAAGCATTGCTTATGGATTTACGGTTTCTGAAATCACTGGTGGCGGTTGTCGAACAGGGCAGTATTGCCGCCGCTGCCCAACGCGAAGGCATCACCGCCTCTGCCATCAGCCAGCGTTTGCAGGCGCTCGAGGCGGAACTGGGCGTAGATCTGTTGCGCCGTTCGGGCCGTAGCGTGCAACCCACCCCCGCCTGTCTGCGTCTGCTGCCGCAAATCCGGCGGGTGCTGGAAGAAGGGCAGGCGCTAACCCTGTCCTTGAGCCAAACCACACAGGCAGGGCGGTTCCGGTTGGGGGCCATTTCAACGGTATTGACCGATTACATGCCACAGATCATCCGGCAGGTGCATCAGCAGATGCCCGCGGTGGAACTGGACATCCACCCCGGCACCTCGGCCCAGCTATACCGCGCGTTTCAGGACGGGGAACTGGATGCGGTGATCTGTGTGGCCCCGCCATTCCCCTTGCCAAAATCACAACGATTTACGGGGCTGGTGCAAGAACCGATCGGGTTGATTGGCACAGCGGACAGGGACGCGCCGTTCATCGTCTACAGCCGTAAATCATGGGGCGGGGCGTTGTGCTGGCGCGGGGTGCAACAGGTTAATGAAACTCCGCAGGTTTTATGCGAATTGGACGCGCTGGAAACCATTGCCATCATGGTGCAAGGCGGTTCGGGCGTGGCGGTGGTGCCAAACTGGGCCGGTCTGACCCACAGGTTTCCCGATACGACGTTCAAACGCATCGGGGGTGATCTGCGCGAAATCGGCCTGTTGTGCCGTACCCATCAGGCGGATCATCCGGTGCTGGAATTGATCCGTGTTGCTGTTGTTTAACGGGGGCGGTGGACGTGGGCGCTCTGCATCAGACCAAAGGCGATCAACAGCACCAACATGGCGGACCCGCCATAAGACACCAGCGGCAATGGCACGCCGACAACAGGGGCCAACCCCATCACCATCGACATGTTGACCACAAAGAACAAAAACAGCGTAGCCGCCACCCCGAGGGTGATCAGGGACGCATAGCGGTCCTTGTTTTTCATTGCCGACACCACGCAAAATACGATTATCAACGTGTATAGACCCAGCAGTGACATCGCGCCCAGAAAGCCGAATTCCTCGGCCAGAGTGGTGAAAATGAAATCGGTGTGTTTTTCAGGCAGGAAATTCAACCGTGCCTGTGTGCCCTGCATGAACCCGCGTCCGGTCAACCCGCCAGACCCCAGTGCGATTTTTGACTGGGTGATGTGGTACCCGGCCCCCAATGGATCGGAATCCGGGTTTAGAAACGTGTCAATTCTACGATATTGATAATCTTTCAGAAATTGCCATTCAGTGCCACGAAACTGAAAGACCGCAGTGACTCCTGCAACGACGGCCCCAATGACCGCAGCGAAGTAAAACCAGCTGACACCGGCCAGAAACATAATAATACCGCCGCCCGCAACCAGCAAAATGGCCGTACCCAGATCGGGCTGTTTCAGAACCAGTGCTGTTGGGACCATGATGATCAGCACAGGGATCAGCACCCACAACGGGCGCGAAGTTTTCTTGATGTCCAACCAGTCGTAATAGGCCGCCAGCACCATAATTAACGTGATTTTGGCCAACTCTGAAGGTTGCAGCACCATAAATCCAAGATCAATCCAGCGCTTTGCCCCCATATTGACAGTGCCAAAAAAATGCACCGCCAGCAGCAAAAGGACAGAAACCAGATAGGCTAGTGCAGACATGTTGCGCCAAAACCAGATTGGCACCATGGCGATAAAAAACATTAGCCCCAGTCCCAGTGCAAAACGCTTCATTTGTGGTTCCACCCAGGGGGTCATTGATCCGCCTGCAACCGAATAAAGGATTAGAAACCCGATCCCCGAAATTGCCGTTAGCAGCAAAATCACAGGCCAGTTCAAAAACAGGACCTTCCGTAACCCCGCAGGGACAGTTTTTACATTATGCTCGAGGTAACTCATGCCTGATCACTGCCTTCTCGAAAGGCGTCCGGGTCACGCAAGTTCAGCCTTTTTTGTTCCTGGCGGATGCGCCCGCGATCCCTTTTGGGGTAGGCATCCAGTGGTGGCAGCTCTCCGTAAAGCGCTTGAAGTGCAATGTCACGGGCAATGGGGGCTGCCGCTTTTGATCCGCCGCCGCCATGTTCCACCACGACAGAAACCGCAATACGCGGATCGTCAAACGGGGCAAAACTGACAAATAGTGCATGATCGCGTTTTTCCCACGGAACATCCCGATTGCGGACAATGGTATTGCCAACCTGACTGGTTCCGGTTTTGCCCGCCATCCGCATATTTTCGGGCAAAATACGGGACCGAAATGCAGTGCCGCCGGTTTCATTTACAACAGCATACATCCCCTTTCGCACCAAACGCAGGTTATTTTCATTTAGCCCCAAAGGCACGTCTGCATTGAGCGGCGTCTCGGCTCCGTTAACCGACTTTATCAATCTTGGCATAATGACCCGGCCCGTGGCTAAACGGGCGGTCATCAATGCTTGTTGCATGGGCGAGGACAACACAAACCCTTGCCCGATCGAAGCATTCAGAGAATCCCCGATCACCCATTCCTTACCACGGTGTTCCAGTTTCCAGCTTTTGGTTGGTGCAAGCCCTTTGGCAACCGATGACATCGGGATGTCGAATTTGGTGCCAAACCCGAATTTGCGCGCCATTTCCGAAATCTTTTCAATGCCAACGCGCTGCGCCATTTCATAGTAGAAGACATCGCATGACTTTTTCAGGCTGTTCTTAAGATTGACATTGCCGTGGCCGGCACGTTTCCAGCAGTGGAATTTACGACCGCCAACTTCGACAAATCCCTTGCATTTTACGGTTTCTTCCGGGCTAACGACACCTGCCTCGAGCGCAGCAAGGGCGGTGATTATTTTGAATGTCGAACCCGGGGGATAAATACCTTGGACCGCTTTGTTCGGCAGCGGGCGGTATTTGTCATTCAACAGAGCCGAATAATCTGCCTGTGAAATGCCGTTCACAAATTTGTTCGGGTCAAACGCCGGCGTTGAACCGATGGCAAGCAAATCTCCCGTTTGGACATCAATCACTACCGCTGCAGCACTTTCCCCTTCCAGACGCGCCTGCACATAGTTTTGTAGTCGGCTGTCAACAGTCAGTTGCAGGTTAACCCCGGGTTCCCCCTCTTCCCGCCCCAGTTCGCGCATCACCCGGCCAATGGAGTTTACTTCGATACGCTTGATCCCCGCTTTGCCGCGCAGGGGTTTTTCCATCTTGGCCTCGACCCCGACCTTGCCAATTTGAAACCTCGGAATCTGCAATAGCGGGTCGCGGTCATTGGTGCGGTTCAGGTCTGCTTCGTTTACGGCCCCCACATAACCGACGATATGGGAAAAATCATCTGCCAGCGGATAGGCGCGGGTTAGGCCGACTTCGGGGGTGACACCGGGCAAAGCAGGTGCATTGACCGCCACTTCGGCGATGTCTTTCCATGTCAGGCGGTCTGCAATTGTAACCGGCACAAAGGGGCTGCGCCGTTTCATTTCCTCCAGTGCCTGTGCAGTTTTCTCGGGATCCAACGGAACCAGAGCATTCAGCCGTGCAACGACGTTGTCCACGTCACCGGCGTCTTCGCGCACAATCGTAATCCGGTATAGCGGCTTGTTTACCGCCAACGGCACGCCGTTTTTATCGTAAATCAGCCCGCGAGCGGGCGGCAATAGACGGATATTGATGCGATTTTCATCAGCTAACAGACGGTATTGGTCGGCCTGATCCACCTGTAAATAGCGCATTCTTGCGCCGAGCACTCCAACAAACGCTAGTTGCGAAGCGCCCAGAAACAGCGCGCGCCGGGTGATGCGGCGTTGACTCTCGGCGGTATCCCTTGGGTTGCGTCTCATATTCTATGCCCCAATGCGTCAACTTCGCCCGGCGCGATTTTGCGCACCCCTAAAATATAGCGCGAGAAGGCCACAACCAGCGGATAGGCCGCCAATGTGGTCAGTAATAATGTCAGCGACAGCCATAACGACGGGCGCGGCTGCATGACAATGATCAGGGCCAGCCGATAACCAAGCAACAAGGCCAGCATCACCCCTGCAACCAGCGTCCATTCCAGCATAAACGGCAGTTCGCGCATAACATTGACGCGTGCGCGTAAAAATTCGCTGCCAATCACCACCAGGGCGGTCATCAGACCGGGCGGGCGCAGAAACAGCATGTCGGCCACCAGCATCACGGTGGCGATCAACAGCACCGGCATATAGTCGGGGCGGCGCAGAACCCAAGCAAAGCACAGGCAAAGCAACAAGTCCGGCATCGCCCAATTGCTGGGGGTGGTTTGCAACGGGATCAGTTGCAGAAAAAACAGTGCGGTTGCAAGTAGCAGAAAAAGCAACCAGTAGAGCCATTTTTTACTAAGGGCTGGATCAACCATCGTTACCCTCCTCGACGGGCACATCCACGACAGGTGCGGGCCGTTCGCCTACCAAAAGCGCACCGGGGTCGGATATGATTTCCACCTTGCGGCTGCGCAACACGCGCAGAAAATTCAGCCGTTCATAATCGGCGGCCAGTTGCACCCGCAAGCGGCGATCGCTGTCTTTGGCAACCTGCCCAACCAGCAGGCCGGACGGAAATACACCGCCATCGCCCGATGTCACGACCCGATCACCCGGGCGGACCAGTTCGGGTTTTTCAAGGAATTCGATCGGCGGGCGGGCGGAATTATCGCCCACTAGAATGGCGCGCTGGCCAGAAGGCTGGATTGTCACCGGAATCCGGCTGTTGGAATCCGTTAACAGGATTACCCGCGCGGTGTTCTTGCCAACGCCTGAAATTCGTCCAACCAGGCCCAGCCCGTCCATTGTGGCCCAGCCATCCTTGATTCCATCGCGCGACCCTACATTTAATAATACTGACTGACGAAAGGGAGAGCCGCTGTCGGCCAAGACCACGCCGGAAACCGATGTCAGTTTCGGGTCCAGCCGCATAGAGTTCAGGGCCAGCAATTTGGCGTTTTGCTGTTCCAGTTGAACGGCGGCCTCTTTCCACGATTTCAGGCGCTGTAATTCACGACGCAACTCCTGATTTTGCTCATAGATTTTCTGATACGAGCGAAAATCATCTACCATTCCCGCGCCGGCGGTTACCGGCACCAGCGCCCATTCAAAACTAGGCACAAATTTGTCAACCAATGCGGCGCGGAACCGTTCCACGCGCGGGCTGTCGATCCTCCACAACAGGAACAGGGCCAACAGCACAAACACCAACAGCCCGACCAGAATACGCCTGATCGGGCGGACATAATGTGCATGGGTGTTTCGGTCTCTTGCCAAGGGACGCTCCCGTGGCCGGATATGGCCTAGCTGTCGTAGTCAATTACATGGCGTAGCTGCTTCTCATATTCAAGCGCCTTGCCGGTGCCCAATGCAACACAATTCAGCGATTCATCAGCAATCGAAATTGCCAGGCCTGTCTGTTCGCGCAGTGCGAGGTCCAGATCACCTAGTAGCGCACCGCCACCGGTCAGCATCACACCGCGGTCCACAATATCGGCGGCCAGATCGGGAGGTGTGGCTTCAAGCGCGGTCATCACCGCTTCGCAAATCTGTTGCACAGGTTCGGCCAGGGCTTCGGCGATCTGGGCCTGATTGACCTCGGTTTCCTTGGGAACACCGTTCAACAGATCACGCCCGCGAATGTGCATCGAGGATCCGCGCCCGTCATCGGGCATCCGCGCGGTGCCGATGCTGGTCTTGATCCGCTCGGCGGTGGTTTCGCCGATCAGCAGGTTATGCTGACGACGCAGGTAGCTGATGATGGCTTCGTCCATCCGGTCGCCCCCGACCCGCACGGAGCGGGCATAGACGATGTCACCCAGCGACAGCACGGCCACCTCGGTGGTGCCGCCGCCGATGTCGACAACCATATTGCCGGTGGGGTCGGTGATCGGCATACCTGCACCAATTGCGGCGGCAATCGGCTCGGCAATCAGACCGGCGCGGCGGGCACCGGCCGACAGAACCGACTGGCGGATGGCGCGTTTTTCAACCGGCGTTGCGCCGTGGGGCACGCAGACGATGATTTTCGGTTTGGAAAATGTGGTGCGTTTGTGAACCTTGCGGATGAAATGTTTGATCATTTCCTCGGCCGTATCAAAGTCGGCAATCACCCCTTCGCGCATCGGGCGTATCGCCTCGATGCTGCCCGGCGTGCGGCCCAGCATCAGCTTGGCGTCTTCACCCACGGCCAGCACCTTTTTGACGCCATCCTTGACGTGATAGGCAACCACCGAGGGTTCGTTCAAAATGATGCCCTTGCCTTTGACATAGACCAGCGTGTTCGCTGTGCCCAAATCAATTGCCATGTCGGACGAAAACAGTCCTGAAAGACCAGCCATGCGTCATACTTCCCGTTTGATACACCAATCGCCCTGCGATTCTGACATCGGGGCGGATTTTCTTATAGGCGGGGGCTACGGG
>WFNH01000108.1 GCA_015488685.1 Marinosulfonomonas sp. | reverse complement strand
GTTTTGAACAGGGTTTCGATGGTCAGAGTGGATTTGCCGCCGCCCGACACGCCGGTCACGCAGGTGAATTTCGCCAGTGGAAATTCGGCGGTGACGGCTTTCAGGTTGTTGCCCGTCGCCTTGACCACCTTGATTTTCTTCTTGTTCCCCTTGCGGCGCACCTTGGGCACCGCGATTTCGCGTGCGCCGGTCAGGTATTGGCCGGTCAGCGAGGCCGGATCATTCGCCACCTGATCCGGCGTGCCTTGCGATACAACCTGCCCGCCATGCACCCCCGCACCAGGGCCGATATCAAACACATAATCAGCGCTGCGGATCGCCTCTTCGTCGTGTTCCACCACGATCACAGTATTGCCTTGATCGCGCAGGTTTTTCAGAGTTTGCAACAGGCGGCCATTGTCGCGCTGATGCAGCCCGATGGAAGGTTCGTCCAGCACATACAAAACACCAGTCAGGCCCGAACCGATCTGGCTGGCCAGCCGGATCCGCTGACTTTCCCCACCCGACAGGGTGCCGGAATTGCGACTAAGGGTCAGATAATCAAGGCCGACATTGTTCAGGAACCCCAGCCGCTCGATGATCTCTTTCAGAATGGCGCGGGCGATTTCGTTCTTTTGCACCGACAGGTGGTTGGGCACGTCCGAAAACCAGTCCAGCGCCTCTTTGATTGACATCTGCACCACCTGCCCGGCGTGCAAGCCGTTGATTTTAACCGCCAATGCCTCGGGACGCAGGCGATAGCCCTCGCAAGTCGCACAATGACGGTTGTTCTGGTAACGCTCGAATTCCTCGCGAATCCAGTTGGAATCGGTTTCGCGATAGCGGCGCTCCATATTGGGGATCACGCCTTCGAACGCGCGGTTGACCTCGTAAATCCGTCCGCCTTCGTCATAGCGGAATTTGATCTGCTCATCGCCCGAGCCATAGAGGAACACCTGCTGGATATGTTTGGGCAGATCCTTCCACGGGGTGTTTTTGTCGAATTCGTAGTGGCGGGCGATGGATTCGATAGTTTGCAGGAAATAGGGCGATTTTCCTTTGCGCCACGGGGCCAGCGCGCCGTTATAGAGCGTCAGGGTTTTGTCCGGCACCACCAGTTGTTCATCAAAAAACAGCTCGACCCCGAGCCCGTCGCAATCGGGACAGGCGCCGAAGGGGGCGTTGAAGGAAAACAGGCGCGGTTCGATTTCGGGGATGGTGAAACCTGATACGGGGCAGGCAAATTTTTCGCTGAAAACATGGCGCTCCAGCTCCTCGGTGGCGGTTTCCAGAATGGCGATGCCATCGGCCAGATCAAGGGCGGTGCGCAAACTGTCGGCCAACCGCGTTCCCATGCCCTCGCGGATCACGATCCGGTCCACCACCACGTCGATGTCATGGCGGAATTTCTTGTCCAGCGTGGGTGGCTCGTCCAACTCGTAAAACGTGCCGTCCACCTTGATGCGCTGGAACCCCTGTTTGCGCAACTCTATGAATTCTTTGCGGTATTCGCCTTTGCGGTCGCGCACGATCGGGGCCAGAAGATAGGCGCGCGTGCCCTCCTCCATCGCCATGATGCGGTCCACCATATCCTGCACCTGCTGGGCCTCGATCGGTTTGCCGGTGGCGGGGCTATAGGGGGTGCCAACGCGGGCGAAAAGCAGACGCAGATAATCGTAAATCTCGGTCACGGTGCCGACGGTGGAACGGGGGTTCTTGCTGGTGGTTTTCTGTTCAATCGAAATAGCAGGGGACAGGCCGGAAATATGGTCCACATCCGGCTTTTCCATCATATCCAGGAACTGGCGCGCATAGGCCGACAGCGATTCAACGTATCGGCGCTGCCCCTCGGCATAGATCGTGTCAAACGCCAAAGACGACTTGCCAGACCCCGACAGGCCGGTGATCACCACCAGTTCATAGCGCGGAATATCCACGTCTATGTTCTTCAGATTATGCTCGCGCGCCCCGCGCACTTCGATGTTTTTCTGCTCGGCCATGTCTCACCCGTTCACCAGTTGTTAAGGGTTAGAGCAAAATGCGCAGAAGGCCAATGAAAAAGCAAGAACAAAGGCGGAACAATGCCGAAGGAATGGTATTCCATACTACCTTTCCCTCGGGTAATCTGTTTACCATCGGGTCAAAGAACATATTCACAGTGGAATCACACCATGCTCAAGCATATTTTTGCCGCCCTACTTTGCCTTCTTCCCTTTATCGCCCAAGCACAGGAAAACCCCCGCGCCATTCTGGTGCTGGATGCTTCCGGTTCGATGTGGGGGCAGATTGATGGCAAGGCGAAAATCACCATTGCACAGGATGTGATCGGTAAATTGCTGACCACCCTGCCCGAGGATCAGGAACTGGGGCTGACGGTATACGGCCACCGCCGCAAGGGGGATTGCAGCGATATCGAAACCGTGATCCAACCTGGAACCGGTACCCGCGACGCCATCGCGGCCGCTGTGAATGCGATAAAACCCAAGGGCAAAACACCCCTATCCGCCGCGGTCATTCAAGCCGCCGAGGCCCTGAAATACACCGAGGAAAAGGCCACCGTCATTCTGATATCGGATGGCCGCGAAACCTGCGAATTGAACCCCTGCGAAGTGGGTCGCAAGCTGGAAGAAGCGGGCATTGATTTCACCGCGCATGTGATCGGGTTTGATGTTTCCAACCCGCAGGACAAGGCCGAGTTGCAGTGCCTTGCCGATCAGACCGGCGGCACATTCCGCACCGCCAGCAATGCGGCAGAACTGGCCGATGCGTTGCAGGTCGTGGCCGAACCGGAACCTGTTGGCATCGGTTTTGGCGTTGTGGAAAAAGGCACTGACAAGATTATTCAGGATCAGTTGATCTGGACCCTGACCTATGAGGGCCAGACCCTTATCGACACGCAACCGCATGAAAATTCATTCGGGATGGAATTCCTGCCCGGCAAGGGCCACGTCGAGGTCTTGCGCCCCGAGGACGAAGCCTATGCTGAAATGGATTTCACCGTCGCGGACAAGGCACAGAAAGTCTATCTGGAATTGCCCAAACTGCTGCCGCAAGCCTCGATCGACGCGCCGGACAAGGCCCCCGCCGGTAGCGAGATCACCGTGAACTGGAGCGGCCCCAACAAGAGCAGCGATGTGATTGCGCTTGCCAATCCAAAGGATGGCGCTGCCGAAGGT
>WFNH01000107.1 GCA_015488685.1 Marinosulfonomonas sp. | reverse complement strand
CTATCTGCCCTCGACTTTTTCCGGGGCGGGGTTGGTGGCGCTATTTGCCGGTGTGCTGGCGGCGCGGCAGATGTATGGGCTGATCGGGCCGGAGATGGCTTTGGCCGGATTGGTCGCCGTGTCGGCACTGGCGGTGGTGCTGGGCTGGTTTTACGGGCCGATGTTGGCGGCGGTCGGCATTGTGGGTGCCACGGCGGCGCCTTTTCTGGTGGGGGGCAGCAGTGAAAACGGCTGGTTGTTCTATTACTATTTCGCGCTGATCCTTGTGGCGGGTATGCTGGTGGATGCGATCAAACGCTGGGCGTGGGTATCGGCGCTGACGTTGATCTTTACCTTTGGCGGGGCGGCAATGATTTACGGTATGGGGGCGGGCGGCGAGCATTTTCTGGGCTTTGCCCTGATCGCCGCGATTGCCTCGGCAATGGTTCCGCCCTTGCGGTTCTGGCCTGCGCATGAGGGGCCGATGGTCTCGCTCTCACTGTTTAGGCGCGGCAAGGGGGGCTGGCCCGAATTCCCGACCCGCGTGGCCGCAGGCGGTTTTGCAGCGGCAGTTCTGGCAACGGTGCCCGTGGCGGTTGACACGGGTAACGCAACGGTAGTCTGGCTGGCGTTGTTTGTCGTGGTATTGCTGCTGGGTCTGGCTGTGATCTGGCTTAAGGGGGCGCCGGCGCTACGCGATCTGGTGGCATTACCGCCGCTGGCCTATCTGTTCATCCTGTTCGATCAGGGAGCAGGATACGGCGTGCTTTACAGACAGTTTGCGATTGCCAGTAAACGGTTGCCGGAAACCCCGACACCTACCGAGACCAGCTGGCTGGTGGGGGTTGCATTGGTCGGCTCGGCCCTGATGTTCTGGCGCGGGATGCGGGAAAAGGAATACCGGTTGGTCTGGGCTGGCGGGGCTGCGCTGTTTGCGCCTTTGGTGGTGGCCACGCTGGATATCTGGTGGCAGCCGGTGCCGGTGCTGGGACAGGCGCTGTGGGCCTGGCACGGGATGGCAGTGGCGATTGCGATGGTGCTGTTTGCGCTGCGCTGTGCTAAAGCCGATGGTGACGACCGGCGGCGGGTGGCGATATACGCGCTGGCGGCGATGACCATGATCACTTTCGCGCTGGTGGTGATGCTGTCCAGCGTGGCGCTGACGCTGGCAATTGCGGTGATGGTGCTGCTGGCCGCGCTGATTGACCGGCAGTTGAACCTGCGCCTGCTGTCTGTGTTTGTGCAGGTTGGCGGGGTGGTTGTCGGCTATCGGCTGGTGGTTGATCCGGGTGTCGAATGGGCCTATTTCACAGCATCGCAATGGGAGCTGATGCTGGGCTATGGCGGGGTAATCCTGCTGTTTGCGGCAGCGTGGTATCTGTTGCAGGCACGCCAGAGGATGGCGGCGATTGTGGTGATGGAATCCGCCGCATTTACCCTGATCGGCGTGTTTGCCAGCGTCGAGTTGCTGCGCCGGTTTGAAAATGTCAGTGATGCTAACCCGCTGATTGCGGCCTTCGGTCTGATCTGGCTGATTTCGGCGGCCAATCAGCTGTACCGGCTGAAAATCGGCGGCTGGATGCGATGGGTCCGCTTGGGGCTGGCCGCTATTTTTGGCCTGATCGGGCTGGCCGCGCTGGGGGCGAACCTGACATTTTCCAACCCGCTGCTGGAAGGGTCGGAAACCGTGAACGGGCCGTTTGTGTTTGATTCCCTGATGCTGGCCTATCTGCTGCCTGCCTTGCTGTTTGCCTTTGTTGCGCTGCGGTTTGACCATTTGTTCCGCTGGTTCCGCATCCTGTTGGGTGTGGCGGCGGGGGCGTTGGCGGCGCTTTATGTGGGGCTGGAAATCCGGCGGTTCTGGCAAGGGGACAAGATCGTTTCCTACCGGGGCACAACGGATGGCGAGCTGTATAGCTATACCATTGCCATGCTGCTGATCTCGGTCGGGTTGCTGTTTTATGCCTTCGGCAAACGCTCTGATCTGATCCGCAAGGCGGCGATGGTGGGGATCGGGCTGACCATTGCCAAAGTATTCCTGATCGACATGTCGGGGCTGACCGGATTGACACGGGTGGCGTCGTTCCTAGGGTTGGGGCTGTCGCTGTCGGGTCTGGCGTGGGTCAGCCGGCGGATGACCTTGCAATGGGACAAAGGAAAGGACGAGGGGGCGGAAAGCTGACTTCAGGTGCCGCCCCGAAATCTTCAAAAGATTTCGTCCTGTTTTCTTTTGAAGAAAACAGCGCCTAGCCCAGTGTCGGCACTTCGTCCGCCGGTTTCTGCACGTCCTGCACCCCCATTCGCAAACCGCGACCGATGCGATGCACCAGCGCCGACCATGCGGCAGCGGTTTCTTCTGGCAGGTTTTCGTTCAGCACCTTGTCAAACAGCGCCAGCCAGACGTCAAAATGATCGGCCCGCACGTCACCGGCCCGCATATGCGCCATCATCGGATTGCCGTCATAGCTGCGCTCAAACAAGATGGCATTGCGCCAGAAACGGGCGATCTTGGCCTCGTGTTCGGGCCAGTTTTTGACATGGCCGTTAAAGATCGGGCCCAGCACCGGATCCTTGCGCACATTGGCGTAGAAGCGGGTCATGACCAGTTCGATCTGTTCCGGCGTGATCGGGAAACGGGGGGGCATGGTGTTCATAATGGGCCTTCATTCATGGTTATAGCCCTATAGATAGGGTGTGCTTTGCCAAAACAAAAGGGCCGGTTTGTCGCAAGGGGCTGCAGGCGCACTGGACCATTGTGCATTCCGCCCCTATAACGCGCCTATGGATAGAATATTCGCGATCATTATACGAATTACCTGCCCGGCGCTCTGAACATTGACGAGCCGCCGGGTTCAAGGCGTCTGATATGATCGCGCCGCCCTCATCCCATAGAATTCCCAATTCCAAGGAAGCCGCAAATGTGCGCCGATACCCCTGAAACCCCCGATTACAAATCCACCTTGCACCTGCCGAAAACCGATTTTCCGATGCGCGCAGGCCTGCCCAAACGCGAACCCGGCTGGCTGGAACGCTGGGCGCGGATTGGCGTTTACGACCGGCTGCGCGAAAAGCAGGGCCGCGACGTGTTCACCCTGCATGACGGCCCGCCCTATGCCAACGGCCATCTGCACATTGGTCACGCGCTGAACAAAATCTTGAAGGATATGGTTGTGCGCTCACAACAAATGATGGGCAAGGATGCGCGCTATATCCCCGGTTGGGATTGCCACGGTCTGCCGATTGAGTGGAAGATCGAGGAACAGTATCGTAGCAAAGGCAAAAACAAGGACGACGTGCCGATCAACGAGCTGCGCGGCGAGTGCCGCAAGTTCGCCGAAGGCTGGGTCGACATTCAGCGCGAGGAGTTCAAGCGGCTGGGCGTGACCGGCAACTGGGCTGATCCTTACCTGACGATGAATTACAGTTCCGAAGCGGTGATCGCCGAGGAATTCATGAAGTTCGTGATGAACGGCAGCCTTTATCGCGGCTCCAAACCCGTGATGTGGTCGCCGGTTGAAAAAACCGCGCTGGCCGAGGCCGAGATTGAATACCACGATCACCAGAGCCATACGATCTGGGTGAAGTTTGATATCACATCAGTTGTCGAAGACATTGTGCCTTCGATGAATGTTCCAGATTCTTTGCAAGGAGCAAGTGTTGTAATCTGGACCACAACACCTTGGACCATCCCACAAAACAAAGCCGTGGCCTATAATCCCAAAATTAGTTATGGCCTCTATCAGGTTGAGGAAACGCAAGAAGAAAGCTGGACCGTCGCAGGTGACAGGTTAATTCTGGCCGATACATTGGCCACTGAAACACTGGAAAAGTCCCGTGTAACCAAATTTACCCGAATGCGTGAAGTGCCTTCGTCATCTTTACAAAGTATGATATGCAAGCATCCCTTCGCCGGTCTGGAAGGTGCAAACGGCTTCTGGGATTATGAAGTCCCAATAATCGACGGGGATCACGTCACAGACGAGGCCGGCACCGGCTTTGTCCACACCGCCCCCAGCCACGGTGCAGACGACTATGAATGCTTCGTCAAACGCGGCTGGACCGACCGTCTGACCCATAACGTCAACGAGGATTCCGCGTTCGAGGAATTTGTGCCCTTCTTTGCCGGTCTGCAGGTGTTCGACCGCAAGGGCAAGGAAGGCAAGGCCAACACCGCCGTGATCAACAAACTGGTCGAGGCAAACGCGCTGATCGCCCGTGGCCGGATCAAACACAGCTATCCGCACAGCTGGCGCTCTAAGGCACCTGTCATTTTCCGCAATACCCCGCAGTGGTTTGTGGCGATTGACAAGGAACTGAACGACGGCATGGACCAGAATGGTAAAACCATCCGTGAACGCGCCCTGACCGAAATCGACCACGTTAAATTCACCCCGCAATCGGGCCGCAACCGTTTGTTTGCCATGATGGAAAACCGCCCCGACTGGGTGTTGAGCCGTCAACGCGCCTGGGGCGTGCCGCTGACCTGTTTCATTCGTGACGCAGGGCAGGGGCAGGTGGAAATCCTGCGTGATCCGGCGGTGAATGCACGGATTGCCGAGGCGTTCCGTGCCGAGGGGGCCGATGCGTGGTTCGCCGATGGTGCGCGCGAACGCTTCCTTGAAGGTGTGGCGGATGCAGACAGCTGGGAACTGGTTACCGATATTCTGGACGTGTGGTTTGATTCCGGTTCAACCCACGCCTTTGTTCTGCGCGACCGCGAAGATGGATCGCCCGATGGCATCGCCGATCTTTATCTGGAAGGCACCGACCAGCATCGTGGCTGGTTCCATTCCTCAATGTTGCAATCGGTCGGCACCACGGGCCATGCGCCCTATCGCGGGGTTCTGACGCACGGGTTTACACTGGATGAAAAGGGCATGAAAATGTCCAAATCATTGGGCAATACCATCGTGCCGGAAACCGTGGTCAAGCAATATGGTGCCGATATCCTGCGCCTTTGGGTGGCACAGGTCGATTTCACTGCCGATCAGCGGATCGGGCCGGAGATTTTGAAAGGTGTCGCCGACAGCTATCGCCGCCTGCGCAACACCATGCGCTTTATGCTGGGGTCTTTGGGTGAATTCAAAGTCGAAAACGCCGTGGCCCCAGCTGACATGCCGGAACTGGAACGCTGGGTGCTGCACCGTCTGGCCGAGTTGGACAAGGTCGTGCGCGAAGGCTATGCCGCCTATGATTTTCAGGGCGTGTTTCGCGCGCTGTTCGAATTTGCCACGCTGGACCTTTCGGCGTTCTACTTCGATATCCGCAAGGATGCGCTCTATTGTGATGGCGACAGCCTGAACCGGCGTGCGGCGCTGACCGTGCTGGATATGCTGCATCAGCGGTTGACCACATGGCTGGCGCCGATCCTGACCTTCACGATGGAAGAAGTCTGGCTGGAACGTCATGCAGGTGATGATAATTCCGTGCATCTGGAAGATTTCCCAAAAACACCGGCGGATTGGCAAGACGGTGATCTGGCCGCCAAATGGGATGCCATCCGGCGGGTGCGCCGTGTGGTGACCGGTGCGATTGAAATCCAGCGGAGGGAAAAGGTGATCGGCGCAAGCCTTGAGGCGGCACCGACCGTGCATGTGCGTGACGCCGAAATGCTGGCGGCTGTGAAATCGGTGGATTTTGCCGATGTCTGCATCACTTCGGACGTGCGCCTGACCGACGACCCGATCTCGGATACGGCGTTCCGTTTGCCGGAAGTCGAGGGCGTAGGCGTCGAATTTGAACGCGCCGAAGGGAAGAAGTGCCAGCGCTGCTGGAAGATCCTGCCCGATGTTGGCACGCACAGCCATGCGGATGTTTGCGGGCGGTGTGATGGCGCGTTGAATTAGAGGCGTATCGCTATTGCTGATAGGGGGGCTATGAAGCCCCCCTTTTTTATTGCCTTGGTTTTGATCCAGTGCGTATACAGACTAAGACAACAGCAACCAGGGTAGGACAATGGCTCGGAGAACGCATAAGGAAATTGTGGAATGGGAAAGCGCATATCCGACAGGCCGGCGTGGCGGATACCCTGCATTCGTCGAGGATATCAGGAAGTTAAGAAAAACCTATTATGCGGAATTCCTGAAAAACAAGACACCCAGATTGGCCTCTATTGACGAGGTCATTGCCGCCTTTGGGAAATTACCGCCCGAGGAACTGTCCCAAGCTTATAAACTAAGTGATGAGGACCTAAATGGCAGAATGAAGTTCGTTCAGCGCAAGTATATGTTAAGGTTCAAAAACATTAGACGCTCTTGGGCAATACTGCTGCAATACATGCCTGAATTGATGTCGCAGGGACGCAAACGGAGCGTGCTTGAAATGTCAACGGCACATGGGGCTACACTGGAAATCCTGAGAAATTTTGGTCACGAGGTTCGTGGCACAGACTTTCCCAATTTCATGACGGGGAAGAACGGAGTGGACAGCCGTTTTCGTAATGTGAACGAACATGATCTTACCCAGTTTTCAGATGATCATGGGCTAATTAACGGTGACCCCGATAATCAAGAGCTGGACTGGATTTATCGCCCGATTATCGAGAGCATCGGTATTCAAGTGGATTTGTTTGACGCCGGTCGGCTGCCTTATCCTTATGAGAATGACAGCTTTGATGTTGTGTGTTGCATGGATGCGATTGAACATTATTGCCACCCGAAGGATTGGTTGGAAGTGGTCAATGAATTTGTGCGGATAAGTCGGGAGTCCGTATTGATTATCACCAACCCTGTTCAGGGAAACCTTGTGGATGATGAAAGCTATATGAAACCGTTTTACAAGTTTCATCAGGATATGCAGTCCTACGACCGGAATGGGTTCAGATGTGTTATTGCCGGGATTAACCGAAATCAGTTAACGGTTTTCAAGCTGATAAAAACAGGAGAATGAATTTGAGGGGCTGCGCCAGATCAGCAAGGTTTTGATCTATTGTAAAACCATATCCAGCCCGGTGGGACCAATGTCTGTGACACAAGAAGGCAGCGCGATAACCGGAACATTTTGGGGTGGGGAAATTTCTGCCGATGACACCCCTTTGCTGCACTTGGCGGCCAGCCAGATATCCGAATACTTTGCAGGAACCCGCATTAATTTTGATCTGCCGTTGCAGGTGATCGGATCAGAGTTTCAGCAAGCGGTCTGCGATGCGATGCTGACCATCCCCTTTGGACAAACCGTTACCTACGGTGATATAGCCAAACAGTTGAATGCACCGGCACAAGCGGTGGGGCAGGCCTGTGGTGGCAATCCGATCCCGCTGGTCATTCCTTGCCACCGTGTGTTGGGGGCAAATGGTCTAGGCGGGTTTTCAGGTGCCGGGGGTGGCTTGGCCGGTATCGAGTTGAAAGTGCAGCTGTTGCGCCATGAAGGCGCGGCAGGATTGCTGATTTGAGGGCCATACATCCCCCTTATAAACGGGAAATCCCGATGCGTAATGCGTAAAATGCCCCTTACACGCCGCTTTCTTTGTGGTATCGAATAAATGGGTAACTTTTGATTGCAGCCTGCGTTATGCCAATGCGGTTTTGGTCGGGATGATTTGTTGCAAAATCCCTGCGCCGATCAGATAGATGCTGGTTATCACCAGCCCCCAATGTGCCCAGCTTTCGGGGTGGAAATCGACCCACGCCGCCCAGCCGGCAAAGAATGTCCATGCCAATGCCATTGGCAAGGTCAGTGCCCGCCAGCGTTCGGTGCGCACGGGGTGGACAAATTTCAGTGGCACGAACATGGTGATCGACAGCGCCACCACCAGCGCCAGCATCAGCCAGTAGTTCGGTTGTAACGCAAACAGAACCAGCACCACCATGTTCCAGCAGCCCGGAAAGCCGGAAAAGGAATTGTCCTTGGTCTTCATTCGGGTGTCGGCGAAATACAAAGCACTGGCAAAGGTGATGATGATGATGATCGTCCAGCCCGTCCAGTTGGGCAACAGGCCGGATTTGAACAAGGCAAAGGCGGGGATGAATACATAGGTCAGATAATCGATGATCAGGTCCAGCAGCACCCCGTCGATTTCCGGCGCGTTGGCTTTTACATCGAATTTACGCGCCAATGGTCCATCAATCCCGTCCACGAAAAACGCGACCACCAGCCACAGGAACATCAAATCCCATTTCTGATCGACCGCCGCCAGCATAGCCAGCATGGCCAGCACCGCACCGGTGGCAGTGAACATGTGGACGAATATGGCGCTTAAACGTGTGGTCATAAAACTGTCATGGACGAAAATACGGGGGGCTGTAAATAGTTAACTGCCTTGGAGGCGGGTTACCTGAACATACTGCGGCTTCATGTAGATCGCAATCAACCATGTGGTATAGCCCAAAATCCAAACCCGATCGGTCGATGGTAAATACGGTCATACAGGTAGATGACAAAGCGATGATGCCAGACGTTCGGGCAACAGGAAAGCCGGTCGGTTTGGTTGCCTGGCAACAAGTGGCTGTGCGGGTATCTACAGCTCGCTCAAATAACTGCCATAGTCATTCTTGGCGAACAGTCCGGCCCGTTTGGCCAGCCCATTGCCGTTGATCCACCCTTTGGAAAATGCGATTTCGTCGGGGGACCCAACCTGAAGCCCTTGTCGTTGTTCCAGAGTCCGGACAAAATTTCCCGCGTCCAGCAAACTGCCATGTGTTCCGGTATCAAGCCAGGCATAACCGCGCCCCATTCGTTCGACCCGTAATGCGCCCTGATCCAGATAGATTTCCAACAAGGCGGTGATTTCCAGTTCTCCGCGCTCCGACGGGTTGACCCGACGCGCTTTCTCTGGTGCGGTCCCGTCCAGAAAATACATTCCTGTGACAGCATAGTTTGAAGGTGGCACAGCAGGTTTTTCGATAATGGCGACGGCCTTGCCGGTTTCATCGAAATCGACAACCCCGTAGCGTTCCGGGTCGGCAACACGATAGCCAAATACTGTTCCGCCGGTTTCTCGATTGTCGGCACGTTCCAGCATTTCCGGCAAGCCGTGCCCGAAGAAGATATTATCGCCCAGCACCATGACCGATGGTGCGCCATCCAGAAAATCCTCGGCCAGCAAATAGGCTTGGGCCAACCCGTCGGGCGAGGGTTGAATAATATAGGTCAGGGACATGCCCCATTGGGAACCATTTCCCAACAGGCGTTGAAATTGAATCTGGTCCTCGGGTGTAGTGATCACCGCAATTTCGCGTATGTTCCCCAACATCAAGGCAGAAAGAGGGTAATAAATCATGGGTTTGTCGTAGATAGGAAGCAATTGTTTCGAAACGCCCATCGTGATTGGATACAAGCGTGTGCCGGATCCGCCCGCCAGAATAATGCCTTTGCGTTCAGTCATTTTTCAATTGCCCCAATTCTTTTAATACATCCTTCAACCCTACCTTCCAGTCAGGGGGGGGGATGCCGTAATCCGCTGTAAGTGCGTGTCCGGCCAGGCGTGAATTCAGGGGGCGTTTCGCGGGGGTCGGATAGGCGGACGTGGGAATGTCCGTTACGGACACCTTCAGGCCGCTTTTGGAGAAAATCCAGCGGGCAAAATCCGCCCGGCTTACAGCAGGGGCGCCGCAATAATGGTAAATACCTGCTGTCCCCGATCCGCTATGGAATGCCTTGGCCATAGTTATCAAGGCCATGGCAATTCCGGCAGCCGGCGTTGGTCCACCAATCTGGTCAGCAACAATATTCAATTTGTTACGGTCAGCGCCCAGCCGAAGCATGGTTTTGACAAAATTATTACCGTGGGCTGAGAACACCCAGCTGGTGCGCAAAACGGCATAGGCCCCTCCAGCGTTGCGCACGCCATCCTCGCCGGCCAGTTTGCTGCGGCCATAGGCCCCCAACGGTGTAACCGTATCATCGGGGCGCCAAGCCCGCGTGCCGCGACCATCAAACACATAATCTGTCGAGATGTGTAAGAACGGCAGACCCTTTGCTGCGGCTGCCCTCGCCATTGCCGTTGGTGCTGCCCCGTTTACTGTCATGGCCAGTTCCTCGTGATCTTCGGCTTTGTCTACGGCGGTATATGCCGCGGCGTTGATCACCACATTTGCATCTGTTTGAGCAATGATTTCCGCACAGGCATCCGGATCGGACAAATCGGCATCCTCGCGCGTCAAACCTGTTACTTTGGCTTGTCGTGCCAGTTCGGTTGCCACTTGCCCGGTTTTTCCAAAAACCAAAATGCGCATTTATTCAGTGCCCCTTACTCATTCGTTCACCTCGTAGAATAGGCGCATCCAAGTTATGGTAAGGTAAAGATTTGCACTGCATTATTGTTTTCCCAGCCGCTTGCCAACACCTTCGCGATTAAGCAGACTGCGCCACCATGTTTCATTTTCCAGATACCATTTGACCGTCTTCTTCAGACCTTCACTAAGTGTGACTGACGGTCTCCAGCCCAGTTCGGTCCGGATTCGGGTCGGATCAATCGCATAGCGCTGGTCATGGCCCGGCCGGTCGGGCACAAAGGTAATCAGATCGGCATATGGTTTGTCGGTGGGGCGGATATTTTCCAGAATGTCACATAGCTCCCGCACCAGTTCCAGATTTGTTGCCTCGTTTTCACCGCCGATATTGTAGGTGCATCCATCTTTGCCGTGCTGCAATACGGTTAATAGGGCCTCGGCGTGGTCTTCAACAAACAGCCAGTCGCGGATATTGTCACCTTTGCCATATATTGGAATTGGCTGGCCGGACAATGCCCTTATAATAACAACGGGAACAAGCTTTTCAGGGAAATGGTAGGGGCCGTAGTTGTTTGAGCAGTTGGTCACGACAACGGGCAGCCCATAGGTTTCGTGCCATGCACGCACCAGATGGTCAGAGGCCGCTTTGGAGGCCGAATAAGGGCTGTTGGGGGCATAAGGGGTTTCTTCGGTGAACAGACCTGTTGCCCCAAGTGATCCGTATACCTCGTCCGTGGAAATATGGTGGAATCTGAAACTCTCGGGCTTGCCCTGCGTCTGCCAATAATGTCGTGCCGCTTCCAGTAGATTATAAGTGCCGTTCACATTGGTTTCAATAAAGGCCCCCGGTCCATCAATCGAGCGGTCCACATGGCTTTCGGCTGCAAGATGCATCACGGCATCCGGTTTGTGTTTCGTGAATATATTGCCCAACGTCGCGCCGTTACGAATGTCGGCACGTTCAAAAATATAAGCTGGATCATCGGCAATGCATGTAACGTTGTCCAGACACGCGGCATATGTCAGGGCATCCAGATTAACCACACTATGCCCGTCGGCAATCGCACGGCGAACAACAGCAGACCCGATAAAACCAGCCCCTCCGGTTACAAGAATTTTCATGTTTTGGCCTTGTAAACGAACGGGGTCGAGAAATCGCGCAACCAGGGTGCGGCATCGTCCTTTTTCGATAGCACGGCCTGATCCGGCTCTATGCCCCATTCAATGCCGATATCCGGATCGTCAAACCGCACGGCACCATCTGCTGCAGGGTCATAATAGTCGGTGCATTTGTAAATGATCTCGGTATAGGGCGCGCGTGTGACAAACCCGTGCAGGAACCCTTCGGGGATCAACAGTTGCCGACCGTTATCCGCCGAAAGATCAATCCCGACCCATTGGCCGAATGTCAATGACCCACGGCGTATATCCACAGCGACATCGAACAATGCCCCTTGTCCGCATCGCACCAGTTTGGTCTGTGCATGGGGCGGAGCCTGAAAATGCAATCCGCGTATTGTTCCGGCTTCGTTGGAAAGGGAATGGTTGTCCTGCACAAAATCAAGATCAATACCCAGATCTTCCAATACCTTACGGTTCCAGCTTTCGGAAAAAAAACCCCGATGGTCCCCAAATCGGGGGGGTGTCAGGATCAGTACTCCGGGAATGGCTGTTTGTTCGATTTGCATGGAAATTTTATACTATTGGCTCGGATAACTATGTTGCGTTTTAGAGTTCCTTTGCAAGAAAGGCTCTTACATCAGCACAATTAGGGTGACAGTCCTAATAATTTATTACGGTGCCTCAATTACAAAATGATAGGTGCGAAAGGTGGAGGGGTCTGAGATCTCTACCAACTGTGGGCCTATCCCCCGTTCCCTTGGCATAATCAAATCAAGGTTTGCGATATTGAAAGGCGGAGAAGAAGAGGTGTTTGATGGAATTGACCTGTCAGGCGGTCGTGCCGCCGCACATGACCTTCACCCAGAAGTCGCTTTGCATATGGCGATCAAGCGGATTTACGATATTTGTGCCACAGCAGGGCTATATCCGCGGATAGAATATTCCACGGGATGGGGTGTTGCCTTTGAAAAGTTATGGCCGAATCCTGACAGGGGCTAATCGGCGTCTGTTCGTTCGGCCAATTCAGGGGCGCCATATGTAGGGGCAAGAAGCGTTTGTTTCGGGGTGGTATCCGGAGAGGTTAGCGCATCCAGCAAATGTTTTCCCAGCAAATAACCGCTTTCCTCGATATCCTCATATATCAAATCAATACTTGGCTCGATGTGTTTGAGCAGGTCCGAGCTTGCCTTGACCACCGCCTGAAAGTCGCGGCCCCGTTCCAGGCCCGCGCTGCGCAGGCCGCTCATCAATGCGACATAAGCCGCTTCGCCCGGGCAGATAAAGGCATCGGGGCGGTCCGGTGTATTGGCAATCTTGTTTGCCCATCTGTTGATCTGGACCAAAGATGAATCCAGCGTCACGTCTTCTGGCATCACAACTTCAACGCCACTATTTCTGACTGCGCGCATCAACCCGTATCGAAGGTGCTGGTGAAAGGTAAACCGGCTGTCAGGCATAATCATGCATACCCGCCGTGCACCTGCTTTTATCAATTTGTTTGCTGCGGCATAGGCAAACGCCTCGTTGTCAAAGTCAACATAGGCATGGGGGGTCGAAAATTCGGTTCTGCCGTGGCAGACAAAGGGAAATCCCTGCTCGGACAGCAATCGCACCCTGCCGTCGAATGGTTCAACCCGGGAAAAGATGACACCATCCGCCAGATTGTTCCGCATGATGTACCGCACGGATTCTTCGGGTGTTTCAGCAAGATGATGTGGCGAAACCGTCAAGTGATAGCTGGTTCCCTGCAAGGCGCGGGTTAGCCCGGCAATTATGGTGCTTCCGAAACTGATCCTTTCTTGTGTGCCATCCAGAAGCAATGTGATCACCATAGTTTTCCCCGTGCGCAAACGTTGTGCGGCACGATCCGGCACATATCCCACCTTTCGGGCAATATCTGCGACTCGCTGGCGGGTTGCCGTGGCGATCTTGGGGTCATTTGCCAATGCGCGGGATACTGTTGTGACAGCTAATCCGGCAATTTTGGCAACGGTCTTTAATGTTGGGCGGGGACCGCTTGTATCGCGACTGTTTTGGTTCAGGGGTCTGTCCTCCGATCGGGTCGCTTGGCGTATTTATTACCAGTCATCAATTTTCTATGGCCATTCTTTGCGCCAAAATCGCATTAAAACGATCTAATATTTGTATACATAATTTGGCTGAACATCTAAAAACAACCTATTTTCGATTCTTTTGAGGAATTTATTGACAGGGTTGATATTTGTATCGTTATAATTTGCCAATAATATTACATTCCCGGGAGGAAAAAATGTTCATGAAATCTGTATTGAGAATAACGGTATCGGCTGCCGTTCTGGCGCTAGGTGGCGGGATGGCTTCGGCTGGTAATGTCGAGGTGTTGCACTGGTGGACATCCGGTGGCGAAGCTGCTGCACTGAACGTGCTTAAGGATGATCTGGCCAGCAAAGGTGTTGAATGGCAGGATATGCCGGTGGCCGGTGGTGGTGGCGAGGCGGCAATGACAGCCTTGCGTGCGCGGGTCACTGCTGGCAATGCGCCGACTGCAGTGCAAATGCTGGGGTTTGATATTCGCGATTGGGCGGCCGAGGGTGCTTTGGCAAATCTGGATGATGTCGCCACTTCGGAAGGGTGGGATGCGGTTGTTCCCGACGCCCTGAAAGCATTTTCAAAATATGATGGTCACTGGGTTGCAGCACCGGTCAATGTGCATTCGACCAATTGGGTCTGGATCAACAAAAAGGCACTGGATGCTGCCGGCGGCAAGGCCCCGACGAATTGGGATGAACTGATCGCTGTGCTGGACGCAATGAAAGCAAACGGCATCACCCCGTTGGCCCATGGCGGGCAGGCGTGGCAGGATGCAACCATATTCGATGCGGTTGTGCTGTCGATGGGCAATGATTTTTACAAGGCGTCAATGATTGATCTGGACGAGAATGCATTGGGTGGCGACACAATGGTCGAGGTCTTCAACCGGATGGCCAAGCTGCGCAGCTATGTGGATGATAATTTCTCGGGCCGTGACTGGAATCTGGCGTCGGCGATGGTAATCAATGGCGAAGCCGGTATGCAGATGATGGGTGACTGGGCCAAGGGTGAATTCCTGCGTGCCGATCAAGTGCCCGGCAAGGATTTTGTCTGTATCCGCTTCCCGGGCACGCAAGGGTCCGTGACGTTCAACTCGGACCAGTTCGCGATGTTCAAAGTCAATGATCCAGAGGCCCAGAAAGCGCAAAAGCTGATGGCATCGGCGGTGATGAGCCCCGTGTTCCAATCGGCCTTTAATGTGGTCAAAGGGTCGGTTCCTGCGCGGACGGATGTTCCGAATGACGCCTTTGATGACTGTGGCAAGAAAGGCATGGCGGATTTGGCCGAGGCCAATGCAAATGGCAGTTTGTTTGGCTCGATGGCGCATGGTCATGCTGTGCCGGCCTCGATCAAGAATGCGATGTATGATGTGGTGACTGCACATTTCAACGGCGAATACGACGCAAAGGAAGCCGCCGCCGAACTGGTTGCAGCCGTGGCTGACGCCAAATAGGCGCGGATAGCCCGCATATTGCGGGCATAGTACAGATGGCGGGCGGTTTGGCGGCCCGCCATTTTCAACACAAATACAGGCATGATTATGATTGATCGTTTCCAGAACTGGCTTCCACGGATGGTGCTGGCGCCCAGCTTCTTTCTGGTGCTGATCTTTGTTTACGGGTTCATCCTGTATACTGGGTATCTTTCGATGACAGATTCCAAGATGCTGCCCTCGTATAACTGGGTCGGATTTGCCAATTACGAAAAACTGTTTCGCTTGCGTCACTGGAATACGGCAATCACCAATCTGGCCATTTTCGGTATTCTGTATATCGGGATCAGTTCGGCGATTGGACTGTTATTGGCAATTCTTCTGGACCAGAAAATCCGCGCCGAGGGGTTTATTCGCCCGATCTACCTGTATCCGATGGCGCTCAGTTTTATTGTGACCGGAACGGCGTGGAAATGGTTTCTGGACCCGGGTATCGGGTTGGAAAACACAATGCATCAATGGGGTTGGGCCAGCTTTCATTTCAACTGGATCAAGGACCGGAATTACGCAATCTACACTGTAGTCATTGCCGCCGTCTGGCAAAGTTCGGGCTTTGTGATGGCGATGTTTCTGGCGGGTTTGCGCGGTGTGGATAACGAAATTATCAAAGCCGCGCAGATTGATGGAGCCACCGGGTTTCGCATCTATCGCAAGATCATTATCCCGATGATGCGGCCGGTGTTCCTGTCGGCCTTTGTGGTGTTGGCACATCTGGCGATCAAGGCATATGATTTGGTTGTGGCGTTAACCGGTGGCGGGCCGGGGCGGGCCACCGAATTGCCGGCAACATTCATGTATTCCTACACATTTACTCGCAACCAGATGGGGGTAGGGGCCTCAAGCGCCATCATCATGCTGATCATGATATTTTCGATCATCGTGCCATATGTATACAGCGAGCTGCGGGCAGGAGGTAAAAGATGAGCGGGGCAACGCAAGACAATGCTTTGAAAGGCAGCGGGGCGACGCGGATCATTATTTACACCGTATTGATCCTGTTCATGATTTTCTATTTGTTGCCGCTCTATGTGATGCTGACAAATTCACTAAAACCGCTAGAGGAAATTCGCGGCGGCGATATGTTGGCACTGCCAAAGAACTGGACGATCGAGCCATGGCGGGCGGCGTGGTCCTATGCCCAGATTGGCGTACAGCCAACGGGGCTGAAACCCTATTTTATCAACTCGATTTTCATGGTGGTTCCCGCTGTGCTGATTTCCACCTCTTTGGGCGCGCTGAACGGTTATGTGCTGACGAAATGGAGCTTTCGCGGATCGGATCTTGTTTTTGGCCTGCTGCTGTTGGCCTGCTTTATCCCCTTTCAAATCGTGCTGATTCCAATGGCGCGAATCCTTGGAATCTTGGGGCTGGCGGGCACCACATCGGGATTAGTATTGGTGCATACGATCTATGGTCTGGGCTTTACCACGCTGTTTTTTCGCAATTACTATGCAGCCTTTCCAACCGAACTGGTGCGGGCAGCCCAGATAGATGGGGCGGGGTTTTTCCAGATTTTCTGGCGCATTCTGGCCCCCAGTTCAGCGCCGATTGCTGTGGTGACTATCATCTGGCAGTTTACAAATGTCTGGAACGACTTTTTGTTCGGGGTCAGTTTTGCAGATTTTGATTCAATTCCGATGACGGTGGCTTTGAACAACCTTGTGAACTCGTCAACCGGTGTCAAGGAATACAATGTGCACTTTGCTGGTGCAATCCTTGCGGCATTACCAACACTTATCGTCTATATCGTTTCGGGCCGCTATTTCGTGCGGGGTCTGATGGCGGGTGCAGTCAAAGGATAGAAATAGTATGGCACGACTGAAGATTGAAAATCTGTACAAGGCTTACGGTGCGACCAAAGTGCTGAAAGGCATTGATCTGGAGATCGAGGACGGCGGCTTTCTGGTGCTGGTCGGGCCGTCTGGATGTGGCAAGTCTACATTGCTGAATTGTATTGCAGGTTTGGAGGATGTCACGTCCGGCGATGTTATCATCGGAGAGCGGTCGGTTACAGAGTTGCACCCGTCAAAGCGCGATATTGCAATGGTTTTCCAATCCTACGCCCTTTACCCGAATATGACGGTGGAAAAGAATATCAGCTTTGGTCTGGAAATTCGCGGGATGACAAAACCAGATCGCATAAAGGCGATTGAAGAGGTGGCGGACATGCTGCAAATCCGCGAGTTGCTGAAACGCAAACCCAGCCAGTTATCGGGTGGTCAGCGGCAACGGGTGGCAATGGGGCGCGCGCTGGTACGCAACCCGCAAGTGTTTTTGTTTGACGAACCGCTATCAAATCTTGACGCCAAGCTGCGGGTGGATATGCGCACAGAAATCAAACGGCTGCATAAACGCATGGGAACAACCATCGTTTATGTCACCCATGACCAGATCGAGGCCCTGACGCTGGCCACCCGTATTGCGGTGATGAAAGACGGAATTGTGCAGCAATTCGGAACGCCGGACCAGATTTACAATGATCCGGTAAACATGTTTGTCGCTGATTTCATGGGGTCCCCTGCGATGAATTTGTTGCCGGGGAAGGTGGTTAAGAAAGCTGATGGGTTGATGTTGTCTCTGGACGGCCATGACGGGGTGATGCTGCTGCCTGTTCCACTGACTGACGATTTGCAGGCACGGGTGGGCAAGCGGGTTATATTCGGTATCCGCCCCGAGGCATTTACCGATCCGCAAGGGGCTGATCGGGAATCAAAGCAAGTGGAAAAGCGGGACTGTTTTGTCGAGGTTGTTGAACCCGCTGGTTCCGATACCTTTGCTGTTGTGAAACTTGGCGGGAAAAGCGCCGTTGCCCGTCTACGGGCGGATGCGCATATTGTGGCGGAAACTGTGACAGGCCTTGCATTCAACATGGGCAAGGCAGTTTTCTTTGATCCGGATAGCGGGGAACGGATAAAATGAAGCGTTCCGAAATAAACGAAATACTGCGCGAATCCGATGCGTTTATCCGTTCGCTTGGCTATGTTTTACCGCCGTTTGCCTATTTTGCCCCTGAACGCATCCTGTCCGACCAATCCAAAGAAATACGTGCGCGTGGAATGGGGTGGGATATTACCGATTACGGTCAGGAAAATTTTACCAATATGGGGCTTTTTCTGTTTACCGTGCGTAACGGTCTGATCAGTGACCTGAAACGCGGGCGCGGGATGCTTTATGCCGAAAAGATTATGGTATCGCGAGACCGGCAGCTTAGCCCGATGCACCGGCACAATCTGAAAGCTGAAGATATTATCAACCGTGGTGGCGGGAAATTGGTGCTGGAGCTTTTTGCGAGTGACGCAAGCGGTGCAATCGACAGAAATGCGGTGGTGACAGTCCCGGTTGACGGTATGGCACGTCAGTTCGCTTCTGGGGGGCGCTTGGCTCTGGAACCGGGGGAAAGCGTTACATTGATGCCCGGAGTATGGCATGCGTTCTGGGGGGAAGGCGGCGATGTTTTGGTGGGCGAGGTTTCAACCGTTAATGATGACATGACCGACAACATTTTCGAACAAGACATTCCGCGATTTACCAATATTGAGGAAGACGAAAAACCACAGTATCTGTTGGTTTCGGATTACCCGAATGTCACAGTCCGATAGTGGATTGGCAGTCGAAAATTCTATTGACACATGTCAAAGCAAAATCCGGGATTATAAGTTATAATCAGGCTATATCCCCAGAACAGGAGTCGCGCGATGACAGCCTCTACCCGATCTAAATCCAATTCATCGGTCAAACCTGCAACCGCTGCAATGTCTGTGACCAAAGAAGCGGATGCAAACCCGTCGACATTTCCCACGGTGACTCCGGACAAAATCCGGCAGGCCTTCGAGACCGGTGAATTCCCCTACACCAAAAAGATGGGCAAACGGGAGTATGAGCACATCAAAGCCGAGTTGCAGGCCGAATTGCTGAAGGTGCAAAAATGGGTGCATGACACCGGCCAGAAATTTGTGCTGTTGTTCGAAGGGCGTGATGCGGCTGGCAAGGGTGGCACGATCAAAAGGTTCATGGAGCACCTGAACCCGCGTGAAGCCCGTGTCGTTGCCTTAAATAAACCAACCGATACCGAGCGTGGGCAGTGGTTTTATCAACGCTACATCCAGCAACTGCCAACCGCGGGCGAAATGGTTTTTTATGACCGCTCATGGTACAATCGCGCCGGTGTAGAACGGGTGATGGGGTTCTGTTCCCCCACGGAATATCTGGAATTCATGCGTCAGACTCCTGACATTGAACGGATGATGGTGCGCTCGGGGATACAACTGTATAAATACTGGTTCTCGGTCACGCAAGACGAACAAAAACGCCGGTTTGACAGCCGCAAGGATGATCCGTTGAAGCGCTGGAAACTGTCGCCGGTCGATCTGGCGTCGCTTTCGAAATGGGATGATTACACCGAAGCCAAAGAAGCGATGTTCTTTTATACCGACACTGCCGATGCGCCTTGGACGATTGTCAAATCCAACGACAAAAAGCGGGCGCGGATCAACACGATGAAGCATTTCCTGTCGACAATCGAATACCCCGACAAGGATTACGAGATCGTCGGCCAGCCCGACCCGCTGATCGTTGGACGTGCCAGCCATGTAGTGCACGGGGCCGATCATATTCTGGGGGCATCCCTGCATCCTGACCAGCGCAAGCGCGGGTAACTGTTTTTTGAAGCTGCAGGCACTGGTAATACTCCGCGCCGTTCTTATCTTGGAATGAGAAAGGCGCGGGGTATTTTTATGTGGAATGAGCGATATTCAAAACCGGGCTACCTGTTTGGCACCGAACCGGCGCAGTTTCTGCGCGAGCACGACGCCTATCTGAAACCGGGGATGCGGACCCTTGCAGTGGCCGATGGCGAAGGGCGAAATTCGGTTTATATGGCCGGCAAGGGGTTGGATGTGGTGGCGATGGATGCCTCGCACATCGCGGTTGAAAAGGCCCGTGCGCTGGCGCTGGCACAAAAGGCGACGGTGGATTTCAACGTGGCCGATATTGCCAAATGGGATTGGGGGGCGGCGCCCTATGATCTGGTGGTTGCCATATTCATCCAGTTTGTCGGCCCCGAACAACGGGACCAGATATTTCAGGGTATGAAATGCGCCGTCAAACCGGGTGGGGTGGTGATGCTGCACGGCTATACCCCAGAACAGGTTGAACTGGGAACCGGCGGGCCACCGAAGGCCGAAAACATGTATACGGAAGAAATGCTGCGGCAAGCCTTTGCTGATTTCGAGATTCTGGAACTGCGCGCCTACCGGCACCATGTGGACGAGGGCGAGGGACATTCGGGTGACTCTGCCTTGATTGATCTGGTAGCCCGTAAACCTGCCTGATACTACAGCAGTTTGTCTTCTGTTAGATCAGCTTATTTACGGGCATTTGTCTAAGCCAAGGCGGGTGGCGTGGTGCGGAGTAAGGCTGCTCCAAGGCTGATCACGAAGCACAGCATAGCCAACCCGGTGAATGCAATTGGTATGAGGAACAGGTATTTACAGGCCAATATAAAGGCAGCTCCAGAGAATAGCACGTTCATAAGTAGGTAGCCGGTTTTAGGTAGTTCGGGCGCGGGCGTGTCGCGCAGGATCAACAGGTTCGCAACACCATAGGCCACCAGCATCAATCCCATTATCAACGAAACCCCGAACGTAAGCGCATAGGCGTTGGTCTGGGTGCCCGGCATCGAAACAGGAAAACCGCGTAGTGTTTCCATAAGTTTCTGCGTTTCTGGTGTTTTAGGGCCAAGTTCGAAAATGGTATGCCCTACTCCACAAAAGATCCCGAACAACCAGCAACCGGCAAGATAGATATAGCGAACAAGTTTCAAAAAAGCCTCCGTTTTAGATAAACCATACGGGTGCGTATGTAAGAAGATAAGGGAGTCGAGTCAATACGTATGCGTATGGTGATGTGATTTTTCTTACTCCGCTTAGCTTGCCGAACTGGTCCAACTCCCCTAAGCCGGTACCATGTCACACACCAAATCCTACCGCGCACATGCCCGTGCCACGCTTTTACTGGGTCTACCGTTAATCGGCAGCCATCTGGCACAGTTTTCCATATCTATGACCGATACTTTGATGCTGGGCTGGTATGATGTGAAGGCGCTTGCGGCGGTGACATTGGCCAGTTCATTCTGGTTTTTGCTGTTCATCATGGGATCGGGCTTTGCCTTTGCGGTGTCACCGATGGTGGCCAGTTACGAATCCAGCGGGCAGGGACGCGAAGTGCGGCGGGTAACGCGGATGGGGATGTGGGTTTCCCTGATCTACGGCGTGACCGTTTTGCCGCCAATGTGGTGGTCGGGGACGGTGCTGCAATGGATGGGGCAGGAGCCGGAAATTGCGCAGATTGCGCAGGATTACTTGCGGATATTGTGCTGGGGCACCTTGCCGGCGTTGATGGTGATGGTGCTGAAGAATTATCTGGCCGGACTGGAGCGAGCGGGGATTGTGCTGTGGGTTACGCTGACGGCGGTCGGGCTGAACGCACTGCTGAATTACGCGCTGATTTTCGGCAATTGGGGCGCGCCTGAGCTGGGCGTGCGCGGGGCGGCAATTGCCTCGGTGACGTTGCACAGCCTGTCTTTCGTGGCACTGGCGATTTATATCACCCGCCAACTGCCGGAACACGCGCTGTTTTCGCGGTTCTGGCGGCCGGATCGCGAGGCGTTCGGTGCGGTTTACCGCATGGGCTGGCCGATCGGGTTGACCAATCTGGCCGAAAGCGGGCTGTTCACGGCCTCGGCGGTGATGGTGGGCTGGGTCGGCACGATGCCGCTGGCCGCGCACGGGATTGCGCTGCAACTGACGGCGATGACATTCATGATACAGGTCGGGTTTTCCAACGCGGCGACGGTGCGGGCAGGGCAGGCCTTTGGCCGCAAGGACGCCGCAAACCTGAAGCGCGGGGCGCTGGTGGTAATAGGGATGTCGGCACTGGTGGCGATCTGTGTGATCGCAACCTTCCTGACCGTGCCCGCCCCGCTGGTCGGGCTGTTCTTGTCCCCCGATGATCCCGAGCGCGGGGCGATTATCGGTATCGGGATCAGCCTGATGGCCGTTGCGGCCCTGTTCCAGTTTGCCGACAGCGCGCAGGTGGTGGCGCTGGGCCTGTTGCGCGGGGTGCATGACACCCGCGTGCCAATGGTGATTGCCGCGATTGCCTATTGGCCGCTGGGGTTAAGTGCCAGCTATCTGTTCGGTTTCACCCTGGGTATGGGCGCGGTCGGTGTCTGGCTGGGGCTGGTGGTCGGCCTTGGGGTGGCCGGTGTGATGATGATGTATCGCTTCTGGACATCAGGGGTGCGGATCTAGAGTGCAATCTATGGGGTATCAGGGAACGTCAACAGGCCCTAAGAGAAGGTGAAATTGAGATTGCAGGTATTGGAACAGTGTTTGCTATCTTAGTATTTTTGCTGACCACGGCCATAAAAAACGTCCTGCTATATCTCGGCCCGCTACAGATGCCAAATCCTGCATGAAGCCTTTGAGCATCACCTCTACCGCGCCTTTGGATGTGACTTCTCGTAAACTTCCATCAACCGCGCCGTATCGACCGAAGTATAGGCCTGCGTGGTCGACAGCGAGGCGTGGCCCAGCAGTTCCTGAATGGCGCGCAGATCTCCGCCCGCGCCCAGCAGATGGGTGGCAAAGGAATGGCGCAAGGCGTGCGGGGTGGCGGTGGCGGGCAGGCCCAATTGCAGGCGGGTGGCCTCCATCACTTTCTGGATTGCACGCGGACGCAAGGGGCCGCCGCGGATGGCGCGAAACAGCGGGGCGTCGGGTTCCAGCGGGTGCGGGCAGGCGCGCAGGTAGCGGTTGACGGCCACGCGCGCCGCGTCGATCACCGGCACGATGCGTTCCTTGTTGCCCTTGCCGGTGATGCGCAGCACCTCGGGCAGGGGGGCATCGGCGCCAGTCAGGGACAGGGCTTCGGATATGCGCAAGCCGCAGCCATACAGCAGGGTGATCACGGCCACATCGCGGGCCGCGACCCATTCCTTGCCCGATTGCATTTCCACCGTGTTGATCAGCGTCTTGGCGGCATCCACGGCCAGCGGGCGGGGCAGCTTTTTCTGAAAGCGCGGCGCGCGGGCGGACAGGATCACGGTGGGATCGAACCCTTCGCGTTCGGCGAGCCAGCGGTAAAAGGATTTCACGGCGGACAGGGACCGCGCCAAGGACCGCGCGGACACACTGCGCGCCCGTTCATGCGCCATCCACGCCCGCATATCGCGCACCTGCACCCGTTTCAGCGGGGCAAGGCCGGTTTCCTCGCCAAAATGCTGCGTGATAAAGGCCAGATAGCCCAGAACATCGGTCTGGTAGGCGGCAATGGTGTTATCGGCGGCACTGTTCAGCGCCTTGATCGAGGTCAGCCATTCCGCAAGCGCATCCGTCGCGGCAGGGGATATGGCGGTCAGGGTCATGACAACCAGCGTCGCATGGTTTGTTCAAACACACCGGCAAAGAACGCCAGCAGGTCGGTGCCCTGACTGGGTTTGAATTGCTGCGGATCGTCCGCGCCCATGACCAGCAGGCCAGGCAAGCGGCCGTGGCCGAAATCCAGCTTCAACGCGGCTTCGGATTTGATGCTGCTGGCGGCATCGCCATAAACGGCCGCATTGTCGGGCTGGATCTGGCGCAGGGTGACTTGCCGCGAATGGGTGCTTTTGCCGCCGGTCAGATAGGCCTCGACAAAGCCGGGTTCGGCAACGCTTAACACATCGCCAAGCTGTTTAAGGGCCGCGCCTTTTTCGTCTTGTGCGGTTTCCAGCACTAGCCGGATGCAATGGACGTTCAGAATGTCGGCAACCTCGCCGTCCAGATTGCGCAGGAAGTCATCGAATTCGACAGGGTCCAGCATTCGCAATATCGCGCGGTGCACCTGTTGCATCCCCGCCAGATTGTCGTAAGCGGCGGCAATCACCGAACGGTGTGTGTCCTCCAGCCGGTCCAGCCGCGTCTCAAGCCGTTCCATCGCAAGGCCGCGCAGATCTACGACATTTTCGCCCATTTTGGATTCTTTGGCGTCGATCAGGGCCTGCATCAGATCCGGATCGTCCAGAATAACCTGCGGTTCCGCGATCAGCTTGTCACGCAGTTTTCCCAACTGTTTTGCTGTGTCTGTCATGCCTGCCTTGCCGTATTTGTTTTGATTTTCTGAACTATAGACCAATTTCCTAAGTCAAGTCATGGGGTTTTTAAGGGCGGGCCGAGTGGGGGCAAGATCGTGTTTTGGCAACAACAGGGGAGTTTTGGCGCGCGGTTTTCATCTGGATGATAATAAGGGCAATCATGCCGGCTTGCGCCCTGCCGCTTTCCCCTTGCGCAACAATCGTTTACCAATAGGGCCAGTATCGGAGCCGATTTACGGTTCTTAAAGGTTTTCCCGATGTTGTCGGGGCATTGTCCGGAGTGGATTGTTTAGATGAATGGATTTGCCAAACTTGCCCTGCTTGGCCTTGCCGCCGTTGCCTTGGGGGTTGGGTTTGTAAAGGGCCGTGATTTTCTGGCCGACAGAAAGATTGCCAAGGAAATCGACATATCCAAAGAGGCGTTGGCCAGCCTACCGGGTGCCGATTACACGCCCTTAAGGGAAATGGCCTCAAACGATGATTTCAATATTCGGGATTTGAGCAATAGCGAATATGGGAATTTCAGGGATTTGGTCGTTTTTGGCCCCGACAAACACGTCATTCTTTCATTTTTCAATTCATCAAATATACGGGCCGAGCGGGATTGGACCAGTATCGTTCTGGACAAAACCCTTGGGCAGATGCTGGTCACCCAAACCGGCGCACCCCTGCGCATTTTCAACAACTACATCTTGCGACCTGAGGGGTATTACACATTTCTGATCGACGGCAGCACGGCCCTTGTTCCCTATGAGGCATACGCACCCAATGGTCCGGTCACCGAAGGGCTGCTTCGCGGGCTGTATGAGAAAAGCCAGTATTACCGGTATGATGAACATGCGATATTAAACGAAAGGCATTTCCGGACAGGCGTAATCAAGGCGCATGTTTTCTTTGTTGACGGGCGCTGGCTGGAAGTCAGGATGGACCGCGATCTGGACACAGGTTTTCCAGACAAAGGGCAGGATGATCTGGCGGCAAACCAAACCGGTAGCTTCGTGGAATCAACGGCCCCAAGTTACGATGACGCAGAAAACAGCGTGTCGTTGAATGGCGGTCAGGCCAGCATCACTCTGGATCATTTTCTGAAAGAGAAATTTTACAAAGGGCGCGGGCCGGTTATGGGCAGCCCGACCGGAGGGTCGCTATCTGCGGCATGGTCCGGTCAGGCGTATTATACGTTTGAAACGGCGGGCAAGGCGCTCAAGTTTGTTTGGCCACAGATCCAGCGTGCGCGCACATTTCTTTATAGCGATCCCGCCTCGGATTTTATTCTGATGGCAAGCGAAGTTGGCAGGCGATATGTGCTGATCAGCCCCAAACCCGTTGCCGATTAAGCCGTTATCGCGCCCCACCTACCATTGACGTTTAAAGCCAAGGTAGATGGGGATTTAGCTGTCGTGTTGTGAAAAGCTTTGCGCCTTACAGGATTTTCTGACCTGTTTTGGCCCAATCCTTCATGAACCCTTCCAACCCTTTGTCGGTCAGCACATGGTCGGCCATTTTCTTGATCACGGCGGGCGGGGCGGTGGCCACGTCGGCACCGATCAGGGCGGCCTGGGTCATGTGGTTGACGGAGCGGATCGAGGCAGCCAGAATGCGGGTCTCGAAACCGTAATTGTCATAGATCGTGCGAATGTCGGCGATCAGGTCCATGCCATCAATGTTAATGTCGTCCAGACGCCCGATAAACGGCGAAATAAATGTCGCCCCAGCCTTGGCAGCCAGCAACGCCTGGTTGGCCGAGAAGCACAGGGTGACGTTGACCATGATGCCATCCGCCGACAGCGCCTTGCAGGTTTTCAGACCAGCCCATGTCAGCGGCACCTTTACCGCGATATTGTCGGCGATTTTGGCCAGCTTGCGGCCCTCTTTCAGCATCTCGTCGGCGTCCATCGCCACAACTTCGGCGGAAACGGGGCCATCAATGATGCCGCAGATTTCCTTGGTCACTTCCAGAATGTCGCGGCCCGATTTCATGATCAGCGACGGGTTGGTGGTAACACCATCGGCCATTCCCAGATCGTTCAGTTCCTTGATGTCTTCGACTTCGGCGGTATCGATGAAAAATTGCATCTGTAATTCCCTTGCATATTTGTTGCGACATTTTGTCCGTTCTAGCGCAACCGGCAAGGGTCAGAAAGCCCTAAACAGCGGGGTAACGCATGTCTGATCGCGGTTTTTTCGACGAAGGCACGCTGGTGGCTGTACTGACCGCGCAACCGATTGACCGGCTGCTGGATTACAAGGCCCCCGAAGGTGGCTGCATGACTGGCGCTTTTGTCGAGGTGCCGCTGGGTCCACGCAAGGTGATTGGTGTGGTCTGGGGCAGGGGGCGCGGCGGATTTGACCTGAAGAAAGCGCGCAGTGTGATCCGCGTGCTGGATGTCGCCCCGATGCGCGGTGAAATGCGCGAATTTCTGACACGGGCGGCGGACTATACCATGACGCCGTTGTCGATGATGCTGCGGCTGGCGACCCGCGCGCCGGGGCTGGGCGATGCGCCTGCAATGCGCAAGGTGTTCCGGCTGGGCTGCGGCGCACCCGACCGCGAAACCGACGCGCGGCGACGTGTGTTGAAGGTGCTGGCGGATTATGGCGGCTTGTCGTTTACGTTGGGCGAGTTGGCGGAACAGGCCGGTGTGTCTTCTTCGGTGATCAAGGGGCTGGTGAAACAGGGCGTGGTGCGGGAAGAGAACAGCCCGCGCGATCTGCCCTATCCGCCGCTGGACCCTGATTTCAACGGCGTGGATCTGACACCGGATCAGGCCGCGGCGGCGGATGTGCTGCGCGACGGGGTGGTCAGCGGCACCTATGGCACTACGTTGCTGAAAGGCGTCACCGGTTCGGGCAAGACCGAGGTCTATCTGGAAGCCGTGGCCGAATGTCTACGCAAGGGCCGTCAGGCGCTGGTGCTGTTGCCCGAAATCGCCCTGACTTCGGAATTCCTGAAACGGGTCGAGGACCGCTTTGGAGCATGTGCTGGCGAATGGCATTCCGGCGTCACCATGACCGAACGCCGCCGCCTGTGGAAAATGGCGGGCGAGGGCAATGTAGGGCTGGTGGTTGGCGCACGATCGGCCCTGTTCCTGCCGTTCCGCGACTTGGGGCTGGTGGTGGTGGATGAGGAACATGATACCTCCTACAAACAGGAAGAAGGCGTGCTTTATAACGCCCGCGATATGGTGGTTTTGCGCGCATCCTTGTGTTCGGCGCAGGTGGTGCTGGCTTCGGCCACACCTTCGTTGGAGACTTGGGCGAATGCGCAGGCGGGCAAGTATAAACGGGTGGAGTTGACCTCGCGCTTTGGCACCGCACAAATGCCGGATATGCGGGCGATTGATCTGCGCACCGAGGATATTCCGTCCAGCCGCTGGATTTCGCCAAGCTTGCGCGATGCGGTGGCGGCGCGGGTGGCGCTGGGGGAACAGTCGCTGCTGTTTATCAACCGCCGAGGTTACGCGCCGACAACGGTGTGTCGGGCCTGCGGGCACCAGATCGGTTGTGACCATTGCGATGCGCGGATGGTGGAACACCGGTTCCAGAAACGCCTGATGTGCCACCAGTGCGGCGAAACCAAACCGATGCCCGACAAATGCCCCTCCTGCGAGGCCGAGGGGCGATTGGCCCCCGTTGGCCCGGGTGTCGAGCGGCTGGACGAAGAGGTGCGCGCGCTGTTTCCCGATGCCCGCGTGGCGGTGTTGTCGTCGGATCTGTTCGGCTCGGCCCGCGCGCTGAAGGAAAAGATCGAGGAAATCGCTGCGGGGGCCTGTGACATCATCATCGGCACGCAGATGGTGGCCAAGGGGCATAACTTTCCGCTGCTGACCCTGGTCGGGGTGATTGATGCCGATCTGGGCTTGCAAGGCTCCGACCTGCGGGCGGCGGAACGCACATTCCAGCTGATGCGGCAGGTGGCTGGGCGGGCCGGTCGGGTGGAAAAGAAGGGGCTGGCGTTGTTGCAAACCACACAGCCCGAACACCCTGTGATCCGCGCCATTCTGTCAGGGGATGAAGAGGCATTCTGGCAAGCCGAAGCCCGCGAGCGCGAGGCGGCAGGCGTGCCACCTTACGGGCGAATGGCGGGGATTATCCTGAGTTCGGAAAACGTGGACGAGGTGTTCGGTTTCGCCTCGGAACTGGCACGGCGCGATGGTCCTTTGCGGCAGGTATCGGCACAGGTGTTCGGCCCCGCACCGGCGCCGATCGCACGGATCAGGGGACGGCATCGGGTACGCCTGTTGGTGAAGGCCGCCAAAGGGGTGCCGTTGCAGGCGGCGTTGAAGGCGTGGGTCGGGCAACTGCGGGTGCCGAATTCCGTGCGGCTGGCTATTGATATTGATCCGCAAAGCTTCTTATGATCCGCGCAGCGCCATTCCGGCGTGGGTGATGTGCCGATGAAACAGCAATCCAAAGGGTTTATTGCCCGCAACAGATCCACCCTGCTGGGGCTGACGTTTTGCGGTTCTCTGGCCTCTGGCCTGTTTGCCTTCTGGTGGCGGGTGCGTGACACTTTTGGCATGGTCGGGCGTGGCACGCTCGAGGTGCTGACCTTTGGCCGCTACGACAACCCCGCCTCGCCACAACAGGCGGCGGTGGCCGATACGATGGTTGCGATCGGCGTTGTCGGGGCCGTGGTGTTCGGCGTGCTGTTTTTCTATGTTCTGCTGGCAGGCTGGCGTTTGGGTAAAAAGTAACCGCGCAAAAGGGGCGTTTTGATGTTTCGCAAATTGTGGCAGTCGGGGATGATCGCATTGGCGCGCTCCAAACGGGTCAAGAATTTCGCCCAGCATTCCCGCGCAACCAGTTTTCTGTCGGGCAAATATGTGTCGGGGGATACATCCGACGCCGGAATAAAACGGGCGCAGAAATTGCTGGCCGAAAATGGCATCCGCAGTTCGCTGTTCTACATGGGCGAATATGTGGATGACTGGGATCTGGTGACGCAGAACATCGACAACAAACTGGATGTTGCCGCCAAACTGGGGCAGGCGGGGCTGGATGTGCATGTATCGGTTGACCCCACCCAGATCGGCCACCATCTGGACCCGGATGTGGTGGCGGGCCACGCCGAACGGATCGCCAAGGCAGTGCAGGCGGCGGTGGGTAACAAGGGCGGCGTGAACTGCCTGATGTTCGATATGGAGGACGCCAGCCTGAATGATCCAACCATCGCTGTGCACAACCACATGCAGGATATGGGGCTGCCTGTGGCGCTGACCTTGCAGGCTTATTTACGCCGCACACAGCAGGATTTGCAGGCCCAGATCGCACGAGGGAGCCGGGTGCGGCTGGTCAAGGGGGCGTTTGCGGCGCCCTCCGATATTGCCTTTACCAAACGGGCCGACATAAAGGCCAATTCGCGGGTGTTGATTGGCGATATGCTGTCACCACAGGCGCGGGAAAACGGATTTTACCCGATCATCGCCACCCATGACACGGCCCTGCAGGATTTCACCATTGAAACCGCGCGGGCCAATGGCTGGCAGGCGGGGGAATACGAATTCGAAATGCTGCTGGGCGTGCGCGAGGATGTGGCCAAAGGGCTGGCCGCCAAAGGCGAGCGGGTGCGCCTGTATGTGCCTTTCGGGCGTGACTGGTGGCCCCATGCAGCACGGCGGATCGGGGAAAATCCGGCCAATGCAATGCTGTTGATGCGGTCGCTGTTTTCCTGATCAGGTGGCGCAAAACCAATATTGATCCAGAGAACATCAGCGGTCATTGCCGTCCCCAATGGGCACCAGTGTCAGCCATGCGGGTTTTGCAATCACTGTGCAAGACATAGGCTGCCTATGCGCTATTGTATTTACCGCGAACACACTAAGGATTACAGATAGGAACGTGTAGTCGGTAAGGATCAGGGCAATGAGTATTAAGGTATTAACAACGTTTACAGCTATCCTCATATTCCTGTGCACGATTTCCGGCGGGGCATCAGCGCAAGATGACGCGGAAATTGCTGATTTCAACAGGGCCAAACAGGTTATTGCAGAAGTGCTGGAAGCCGGGGGAACTGAACTAGACCTTAGTCATCTGAAAAACCTACGCACCTTGCCCCGCGAAATCGAGAAGCTGACTTTACTGCAGGATTTGAACCTGGGTTACATAGGAATCAACGATATCTCATCGTTATCTGGTCTGAGAAATTTGCGGAACTTATCCCTTCTCGCCAACGAGGTTCAAACGCTTTCAGCGTTGTCCAATCTTAGCAATTTGAAGCAGTTAAGCCTCGGGCCCGGGCAGTATGATGACCTTTCACCGTTATCCGGCCTCAGTAATCTGGAGAGTCTAACCCTCGAACTGGGGCGGGAAAGTGACCTTTCGCCGTTATCCAGCCTCACCAAACTAAAGAGTCTAACCCTCGAACTGGGACGGGATAGTGACCTTTCGCCATTGTCCGGATTGACAGGGCTGCAAAATTTGCGGCTTTCCGGCAGGGTAAAAGACCTTTCGCCACTATCCGGCCTCAGCAATCTGAAGAGTATGGTCCTTATTCCGGGATGGGACAGCGACATTTCATCGTTGTCTGGATTGACCGAGTTAGAGGATTTGGAACTTTTAAGCGAAGTAGATGACCTTTCGCCGCTATCCACCCTAAGCAATCTGAAGCGTCTTGTCCTCAGGGTGGGATCGGACAGTGACCTTTCACCATTGTCTGGATTGACAGAGTTAGAGGATTTGGAACTTTCAGGGGAAGTAACCAATATTTCGGCGCTATCAGGCCTGAATAATCTGAAGCGATTAACTCTCTTTGGGGTGGGTGCCAGAGACTTTTCCGCGCTGTTGAAACTGACAGAGTTGGAGTATTTGTCTATCCAAGACACAAAAGTCAGAAACCTGTCTGTGTTGTCTAAGTTAAGTAATCTGAAATGGCTAACACTCGAAGCGGGGGGGTACATTGATATTTCGTCGTTGCCCAGACTACCAAGATTGCAGGGTTTGATGCTCATAGGGGAGGTGAAAGATATTTCATCTCTCTCTGGCCGGAAAAGCCTTAAGCGTCTTTTCCTTAGGTGGGGACGGTTCTACAAGAGGAGTTTGCCCAAAGACCTTTCACCGTTGTTTGAACTGACAGAGTTGCAGGATTTGGAACTTAGAAGGCCGGGGGCAAGCGAGTTTTCGCAACTGTCTCACCTAAGTAATCTGAAACGGTTGATAATCGTGGGGGGGACATACACTGATTTGACTCCATTGTCGAAATTGACAGATCTGCAGTGGCTAATCATTAGACATGCAAAAATCAGCGACCTTTCACCGCTTTCAGGGCTAAGCAAGCTGGAAAAGCTGATCCTACAAGAGATACCGGCCAGAGATATCACGCCGCTGATCAGCCTGAGCTCGCTTAAAGAACTCAAAGTAAGCGCTCCAATCTCGGATATCAGGCCGCTGCTGAACCTGAGCAGATTGGAGCGGTTGGATATCAGCGCCACAGACGTCAGTGACCTATCACCTCTATCTGGTCTAACCGGGCTTCAGAAACTGAATTTGCGTAGTAGATCAGGCGTGGATCGCTTGCCATTGCTTGGCCTGAATAATCTGAAATGGCTTAATATTCGCGGTACAAAGATCAGTGACCTGTCGCCTTTATTTGGTATGGATGAGTTGCAAGAATTGAACCTTGATTACCTACAGATCAGTGATCCGTCCCAGATAGCCGTTTTAAAATCGCAGGGAGTGAAGGTTAACCTGTTTGAGAGTGAACACTAACAAGATGGCCAACGGCAAACTTGGGTGTGATCAGGGACTTGCTGCAGAATGCTTTGATCAGGCAAGCACCGCAACCCGCCGCTGATCCAGCAGGAAATCTGTGGTCATCGCGCCGATCCACATGCAAAGCAGCGCCAGCCATGCGGTGCCGGCCATGATGGATGTGCCGGTCACACCGTTGCCAATCGCACAGCCCCCCGCCAGCATCCCGCCAAACCCCATCAGCACCGCACCGAACATCGAGCGGCGCATGTTGGCCTCGTTCTCGAACCCCTGAAACTTGAAATCCCGCGCGATCACTGACGCCAGGAACGAGCCAAGGAAAACGCCGGGCACCAGCCCCACATCGAATTTCAGAATAGACGTGCTGTCCAGCGCGAACATAAGCGTATTGGCCGATGGGCCGGTAAAGGTGGCGCTGGTGACGGTGATCGGATTAAAGCTGACTTCCGAGAGCGAGAAGGTCAGCAGATAGCCTACCGCAACCGAGAACCCCACGCCCGAAGCAAATACCAGCCGCATCGTGCTCATCTGGTTGCGTCTTGCCTGATAAATCGCATAGGCCGACAGAATAATCCCCAGCGCGAATCCGCCCCAGTCGGGCAGGTGGAATTCGGCCAGCAGGTCCATATTCTGCCCCCCCGTCGTGGTCCAGAGTGCCGCCAGCCGGTTGCGCAACGGGGCCAGCCAACTGTGCAGGCTCATCTGGGCGACCACGGCAAAAATCAGTCCCGAAACCACGCTGCGCAGGTTTCCGGTAGCCGCCAGCACCAGCAAACGACCGGAACAGCCCCGCGACAACACCATGCCAACGCCAAAGATCAGCCCGCCAATGATCGCGCCTGACCATGAACCGGGAACGGCCATGATCCGCGCCTCTTCGACCCGCATCATTCCCAGCAGGTCGGCCCCCTGCACCCAGAACATGGCAGTTGAAAAGGTCAGCAGCCAGACGGTAACGCTGGGTCCGATTTGACCGCGGGCAAATTCGATGGTGGCCGCCCGCAGGCAAAACCGCGACCGCTGTGCAGCCACGCCGAAAATAATGCCTGTGACCAGGCCAAACAGGGCGGCTGTGGGATTTTCGTCCAGCCATTCAACAAGGGGCAGAATATCCATCGGTTCCTCGGGGCGATTTGGTTGGCGTGAACATATTCTAATTTGTGATTGTGTTCCTTGATATAGATCACAAAAGCAGTACTGGTGCCAACAGGAAAATACATCTAAGGGTATGGAATGAAAATGCGTGGCACGACCATTCCCCTTGACGAAACCGGCAGCTTGCCTTTTTGGCGCAGGCCGGTGACGTTGCTGTTTTTGATGTCGATGGCAATGCCGGTTGCCTTTGCAACCTGGATGGCCTTGTTGAACAATTTTGTCATAGACAAGGCCGGATTTACCGGTGTTGAAATCGGCTGGCTGCATTCGGTGCGCGAAATTCCGGGGTTTCTGGCGATTGGCGTGATCGCCCTGATCGTTTTCATCCGTGAACAGGTGCTGGCGGCTGTTTCGCTGTTGTTGCTGGGGGTGGCTACGGCGCTGACGGCGCAATTTCCGTCACTGGGCGGGATATTGACCATCACCATGCTCAGTTCCCTGGGGTTCCACTACTATGAAACCGTAAACCAGTCGCTGCAACTGCAATGGATCGATAAGGCCCGCGCGCCGCATGTTCTGGGCTGGATCGGTGCGGCAGGGTCGGCAGCGACGCTGGTGTCCTATGTGCTGATCGTACTGACGTGGAAGGCTTTCGACCTTAGCTATAATTTTGTTTACATGGTTTCGGGCGGGTTTGCTGCACTGGTTGCTATCTTCGTCCTGCTGGCCTATCCGCAATTCGAGGCCCCGCACCCGCAGGTCAAGAAATTCATACTGCGGCGGCGCTATTGGCTGTATTATGCGCTGCAATTCATGGCTGGTGCACGGCGGCAGATATTTGTGGTGTTCGCGGGTTTTATGATGGTCGAGAAATTCGGCTTCAAAGTGCATGAAATCACTGCCCTTTATCTGATCAACCTGATTGCCAATATGACCTTTGCCCCGCTGATGGGGCGCGCGGTGGGACGGTTTGGTGAACGCAGGGCGCTGATTTTCGAATATTCCGGGCTGGTAATCGTGTTTTCGCTCTATGGCGGGATATTCTATTTCGGCTGGGGCGTGGTGCTGGCGGCGACGCTTTATGTGATTGACCACATGTTTTTCGCGCTGGCCTTTGCGCTGAAAACCTATTTCCAGAAAATCGCCGACCCGCAGGATATTGCCCCCACGGCGGCTGTGGCTTTTACTATTAATCATTTTTCCGCAGTGTTCCTGCCTGCTTTGCTGGGGTATCTTTGGGTCACTTCGCCTGGCGGGGTGTTTATTTTTGCTGCCGCGATTGCGGTGATATCGCTGGGGTTGGCATTGCTGGTTCCTCGGCATCCCGAAAAGGGGCATGAAACAGTGTTTTCACACAAAGTTGTGGCACCGGCGCAGTAGCACTGCGGGGGTTTTATGCCTATGTTCCAGGCAACAACCCGAAGGAGCGCCGATGTTTTCCATGCTGCACAAGAAGTCAAAAATGGTTTCGCCCGAAAACGCCCTGCCGGGCCGACCCGACCCGATCCCGACGGCCGAAACCCATTTTCTGACCGCCTGCCCGTTAAAGTCCGACGTGCCCGAGGGCATGGAACAGGCAATGTTCGGCATGGGCTGTTTCTGGGGGGTAGAGCGGATATTCTGGCAGATCGAAGGTGTCTGGCTGACGATGGTGGGCTATGCGGGGGGCCATACCCCAAACCCGAGTTATGACGAGGTTTGCACCGGACAAACCGGCCATAACGAAGTGGTGCGTCTGATCTATGATCCGGCGGTGGTGTCTTATGATGCCCTGCTGAAAACCTTTTGGGAAGGGCATGACCCGACCCAGGGCATGCGGCAAGGCAATGATCGCGGCACGCAGTATCGGTCGGGCATCTATACCTATACCGGCGAACAGCTGGCACAGGCCGAAGCCAGCCGCTTCGCCTTTGCACCCAGACTGGAAGAGGCCGGGTTCGGGGCGGTTTCAACCGAAATCCTGCTGGCACCGGAATTTTACTATGCCGAGGATTATCACCAGCAATATCTGGCCAAGAACCCCGCCGGTTATTGCGGCATTGGCGGCACAGGGGTAAGTTGCCCGATCGGATCGTAGGGCGGGGTTCACTCCGCCTTTGGTGGAATTATCAGGCAATGCGCAAGATATGGATCACAGACGGTGGGGTAAAACCCCACCCTACGGGGGCAAACACGCCTTTTAATCTGTTCCGGCCTTGGATACACATTGCGTATCTGGTCAAACCCAATCCAGTGAAAACATCCCAATTCCGGAGAACATCATGCCCACATTCACAGCCCTGACCACCTTGAACGGGCAGCAACCGGCCGATGCGCTGGGCGAGGCGCTGGAGCGGTTGGATCCGGAACCCACCGGCGTCGGGGTGTTCGAGGTCGAAGACGGCTCGGGCATATGGGAGGTCGGTGGCTATTTCGTCGAGAAACCGGACGAAGCAGGACTGGCACTGCTGGCCGCCGCTTTTGATGCGAAACCTTTTGTGGTGTCGGAACTGCCCGAGGTCGACTGGGTGGCGCATGTGCGGCGCGAATTGTCGCCGGTGCAGGCGGGGCGGTTCTTTGTTTATGGCAACCATGACGCTGACAAGGTGCCAGAAGGTTCAATCGCGCTGTTGATCGAGGCGGCGATGGCCTTTGGCACCGGTCACCACGGCACCACATTGGGCTGTTTGCAGGTGCTGGACCAGTTGGCGAAGGACGGCTTTGTCGGTGAAAATGTGGCCGACATCGGCTGTGGCACGGCGGTGTTGGCGATGGCGGCGGCGAAAATCTGGCCCAATCCGGTGCTGGCCAGCGATATCGACGCACAGGCGGTGGATGTGGCCCGCGCCAATGTGGCCAGCAATGATCTGGACGGGCGGGTGATGTGTGTGGAAGCGGCGGGGTTTGACGCGCCGGAATTAAAACAGGCCGCGCCCTTTGATCTGGTCTTTGCCAATATTTTGAAAGGCCCGCTGATCAGTCTGGCGCCGGATATGGACGATTCGGTCAAAAATGGTGGATATGCGATCCTTTCGGGTATTTTGAACGAACAAGCGCAAGAAGTTGTTAATATTTACACGCATAGCGGGTTTGAATTGGCCGAGAGGCGCGAAAATGGCGAGTGGACGACGTTATTATTACGGCGGAAACCCGCTTAACCATTGTATATCACAGCGTAAAACGCCATAATCGTCCAAATTACGCCATAATTAGGCGTTCTTGTAAAATTTCTTGGATAAATAGTGAGGCTATTATGGCTGACCCACAAATGAAAGATTTCGGTAAGCGGGTGAAACGCATCAACAAGCGTCACAACAAGCTTGCGAACGGATATGTTGCATCGGTGAATCATGACGGCTTGATTGTCGCCAAAGTTCGGCGTAGCGGTCCGCGTTTTCCTTGGAAGGGTATTGCGCTGTGTTTTGTTGCCTTCTTTATCTTCAAAGGGTTCCTGCTGGTTCAACTGGGTGAAGCAACATTCAACGATCGTGTTGAAAAACTGCAGACCGGCACAGTTGTCGAGCAGGCCGGCGCATATGCAATGTCTGCCGATCCTTTGACAAAATGGATTGCTGGCCAGATTAATTCACTGATACACTAAGATAAGCGATCAAAAATACGGAAAAGCCGCGCTATGATTAGCGCGGCTTTTTTGTGTTTTCTACCAATGAAACCTATCTGTGCATTGTCAGATAGGGGATGTCGCCACGGGTCAGGCCGATATCTTCTAGCGCATGGTCCGATAGTTTGGACAATTCGGCACGGGTTTTGCGGGCGCTATTCCAGTTGGCAAAAGACGTGCCAAGATCGGCGATGAATGTGGTCAGGCGGTATACTGCGCGGGAAATGCCCAGATCGGAACCGCGTGCACCGTCGACCAGCAGACGGGTGTTGTTATAGGCAGTCATATTCGTCTTCCTTTTTTCGGGTGTTGGATGCAGCGATGTGCTGTCGTTAATTACTGAAACGGCATCTAGTCCTTGCCCCATGACCAAACAAGCCGGTGAAACCGCATACCCAATATGCGTTTTGTGCATGGCTGAAAAGGCGGTTAATGGGTTGTAAATTAAGGCAAAATCAAGACGCGAGGAGGTCGTATTTGGCCTGCGGAATGTCGAATTTTGCCGTGAATCCGGTAAATCGGGCAGAATATTTATTCTTTGTTCACACAGCTTTCCATTTGGCAAATGTTCCCCTTTCGTGCTAGACGTTGCGCAAAGGCAACAAAAGCCGGCGGCAGCGAGGAGCAGTATGCGCGTTATCGGAATTGATCCGGGGTTGCGAAACCTTGGCTGGGGGGTGATTGACGTTGCCGGTTCCCGTTTGGGGCATGTGGGCAATGGCGTTTGCCATTCCACCGGCGATGATCTGGCGGCGCGTCTGTTGTCGCTGCATGTGCAACTCAGCGAAATCATGGCGCGGTTTTCCCCCGATGCGGCGGCGGTTGAGCAGACCTTTGTCAACAAGGATGGCGCGGGCACCCTGAAGCTGGGGCAGGCGCGCGGCATTGCCATGCTGGTTCCGGCGCAAGCGGGTTTGAGTGTCGGTGAATACGCGCCGAACAAGGTCAAAAAGACAGTTGTCGGTGTGGGTCATGCCGACAAGGGGCAGGTGGCGCATATGGTGCGGCTGCAACTGCCCGGTGTAGAACTGGTCGGACCGGACGCGGCGGATGCTTTGGCGATTGCGATTTGCCATGCGCATCACGTGCAATCGGCGGGGCATTACGAGGCAGCACTGAAAAGGGCAAGCGCATGATCGGCAAGATTTCGGGGCGGCTGGAATATCGCGCGGGCGATCACATTCTGATCGACGTGCGCGGGGTTGGCTATATCGTTTATGTCTCGGATCGCACGATGGCGACCTTGCCCGCCAATGGCGAGGCGCTGGCGCTGTTCACCGATCTGCTGGTGCGCGAGGATAATCTGCAATTGTTCGGTTTTACCACCTTGCTGGAAAAGGAATGGCACCGCTTGCTGATGGGCGTTCAGGGGATCGGTGCCAAGGCCTCGATGGCCATTCTGGGCACGCTTGGGGCAGAAGGCGTCAGCCGCGCGATTGCCTTGGGCGATATAAATGCGGTGAAAGCGGCCAAGGGTGTTGGCCCGAAAACCGCGCAACGGGTCGTGCTGGAACTGAAAGACAAAGCGCCGGTCGTAATGGCGATGGGCGGCACGATGGCGGCCGCGCAGGGCGATGTGGTAGCCGAAGCCGAAGTGATCGAAACTCCCGTGGTTCCGGCCGCCGCGCCAACACCGGCCGCGGCCCAGAGCGAGGCTTTGTCGGCCTTGGGTAACCTTGGCTATGCCCCGGCAGATGCTTCAATGGCAGTGGCGCAGGCGGCGGGCGAAAACCCCGATGCCGACACGCCCAACCTGATCCGCGCGGCGCTGAAACTGCTGGCACCAAAGGGGTAGGGGATGAGTGTATTCAGGCTCAATACAGTTCTGGAAGACGAGGGAATATCGCCCGGAGATGTGTCATTGATCCTGCACACAACGACTATTCCAAGACTGCGCCGGTTGCTCCCCCATCTGGCGGGCGAGCGCCCTGAGTTGTTTGAAGCATACAACAGCGTCCATAGCGCGCAGGCGACGGCGACATTGCTAAACCGCCCCTTCGCGGCAACCTTTGTTCGAATTGAAAATGGTAATCTTTTATTCGTCGGACTTGGCAAGGTAAGCGCCGTAGAATTGCCAAAAGCCGAGATTTATTCCGACCCGCGATTTGAGGAACTGGAATTTGTATTCGGGGCGACCGATACATCCCCCGGAAAACATATTCAGGCCGGCGGCAGCCAGTTCAGGTTTTCGATGTTGCCATTGGAGGCAATGCAACAGTTCAGGGGGCGGCTACAGATCGCGGCTCCTGCCGGTCGTGCCTATGTGCGTGTTGCCAGCAATCTGGACGCTGAAATTGTCGCGCTGAGTGCGGAGAATATGCTGATCTCGCCCGCGCCGCACTGGCACGAGTTTATCGTTTCAGGGCAAATGATGCGATCGCTTCCGGCAAACTGGGCTGCGCGATTGAAAGAATGGCGCGGGGTTTATCTGATTGTCGATGAGCGAGACGGTGCAAGGTATGTTGGTTCGGCCTATGGAGGTGAGAACCTGTTGGGGCGTTGGCGCGAACATGTGGCCGGTGAACGGGGGGTGACACGGGAGTTGGCCAAGCGTGATCCATTGACTTTCCGGTTCTCTATCCTGCAACTGCTTGCACCGGACGCCGAACCTGATGAGGTGATCAAGCTGGAACACAGTTGGATGGACCGGCTCCACACTCGTGAATTTGGATTGAACGCATGACCGAACCCGACCCCACATTGCGCCCCGAACCGCGCCCCGAGGATGCGGATCGTGCCTTGCGCCCGCAGGTGCTGGATGAATTCATCGGTCAGGCCGAAGCGCGCGCCAACCTGCGGGTGTTCATCGAAAGCGCGCGGATGCGCAAAGAGGCGATGGATCATGTGTTGTTCCACGGCCCGCCCGGATTGGGCAAGACCACGCTGGCGCAGATCATGGCGCGCGAACTGGGGGTGAATTTTCGTATGACATCTGGCCCCGTATTGGCCAAGGCGGGTGATCTGGCGGCGATCCTGACCAATCTGGAACGGGGGGATGTGCTGTTCATTGACGAAATCCACCGGCTTAATCCGGTGGTCGAAGAGGTGCTCTATCCTGCGCTTGAGGATTTCGAACTAGATCTGGTGATTGGCGAGGGGCCTGCGGCGCGCACGGTGCGGATTGAATTGCAGCCCTTTACGCTGGTCGGGGCGACAACGCGGCTGGGCCTGCTGACCACGCCGCTGCGCGACCGCTTCGGTATACCTGTCCGGTTACAGTTTTATTCCGAGGATGAATTGCACGAGATCGTCGTGCGTGGCGCGCGTCTGCTGGGCGTGCAATGCGAAGACTCCGGCGCGCGTGAAATTGCGCGGCGGGCGCGGGGAACACCACGGATCGCGGGCCGGTTGCTGCGCCGCGTGGTGGATTTTGCCACGGTCGAGGCCGGCGGCAGGGTTTCGCAAGCCTTGGCCGATAATGCGCTGACCCGTTTGGGGGTGGACCATCTGGGGCTGGACGGGGCCGACCGGCGCTACTTGCGTTTGATCGCCGAAAATTACGCGGGCGGGCCTGTGGGGATTGAAACCATGTCGGCCGCGCTTAGCGAAAGCCGCGATGCGCTGGAAGAGGTGATCGAGCCTTATCTGTTGCAGCAGGGCCTGATACAGCGCACCCCGCGCGGGCGGATGCTGGCAGAAAAGGCGTGGCGGCATCTGGGGATGGCTGCACCCAAAAGCAATCCTGATTTGTTTGGTTGAGGTTCGCCAGAAGAGATTCTATGCCTGCGGCGCGGATATTTATGGAACAAAGATGTGATGACTCCTGACGAAATTGAACAGCATTTCACCAGCGCCGACGGCACTTATCACTTTGCCCGCTGGGGCCGTCCGATTGTGCCGGTGGTGTTTGGGGTGAATGACGAAACCCTTTCGATTGTCAAAGGCGCGATCGAGGCGGTGGTGACTTTGGCGGGCCACAAAATGGCCGAAACCGACGCGGAACTGGGTGCCAACCTGATGATGTTCTTTTTCCGCGAGTGGGACGAATTGCTTCAGGTGCCCAGACTGGACGAAATGATCCCCGATCTGGCGCGTGTGGTCGAACGGCTAAATGCAGCAGACGCGCAGCAATACCGCGCGTTCAGGTTTGACAATGACGGGGCCATTCAGGCTTGTTTCGTATTCATCCGCATGGGCGGGGCGATGGCGGACCTGCCGGCCGATACCCTTGCACTGGGGCAAGCGGTGCAGGCGGTTTTGTTGTGGTCTGAGGCGGCTTTTGCCACCCGCTCCCCCCTCGCGGTGTTGCCCGACAACGGTGCGGTTATTTTGCGCCCCGAGATTGCGGCGCTGGTGCGGGCGGCCTATGATCCGGTTATGCCAATCGCGGCGGATGACAAATCCCATGCGTTGCGCATGTTTGCACGGATAGGGGCGATGGATGACACATAAGCTGGACATACGCGTATATTACGAGGACACCGACATGGCCGGTATCGTCTATTACGCCAACTATCTGCGATATATCGAACGGGCGCGTTCTGACTGGGTGCGGGGCTTGGGGATTGACCAGAAAGTGATGAAAGAGCAGGGGCAGGTTTTCGTGGTGCGCCGCGTTGAAGCCGATTACCTGTCTTCGGCCTATCTGGACGATGAACTGGTGGTGGAGACTGATGTGCTACAGGTCACCGGTGCGCGGTTGGTGATGGATCAATGGGTCAAGCGCGGGGAAGAGGCGATATTCCACGCCGTAGTGACCGTTGTTGTGGTGTCTGACACAGGGCAAGTGGCCCGAATGCCAGCAAATATTCGCCAATTGTTGCATTAATCGCCCGAAATCTGCCGATTTTACCCCTTAATGACGCGCAATTGATAGCATTCCCCGTGTTTATCCCCTATATCTGCCTTTAATCAGAGCCGCCGACAGAGCGGCCGAACAAAAAGAGCAGGCATATGGATACTGAAACCCTTGCAGCAGCGCAGGCGATTGATTTCTCGTTTCTGGCGCTTTTCTTGCGCGCAACCCTTACTGTAAAACTGGTGATGTTGTTGCTGATCGTGGCCTCGTTCTGGTCATGGTCGATCATTATCACCAAAATAATCACCTTTCGCAAAACACGGGCCGAGGCCGAGGAATTCGACCGCAAGTTCTGGTCGGGCGAGCCACTGGACGAATTGTTTGACCAGATCGGCCCCAACCCCGAAGGCCCCGCCGAAAAGATTTTCGCGGCAGGGATGATGGAATGGCGGCGTAGTCACCGCGAGGATGGCGGGTTGATTGCCGGTGCGCAGGCGCGGATTGACCGGTCCATGGACGTGGCGATTGCGAAAGAGGCCGAGCGGCTGAATTCGGGCATGTCCTTTATCGCCACAGTCGGATCAACTGCCCCCTTTGTCGGCCTGTTTGGCACAGTCTGGGGCATCATGAACGCCTTTATCGAGATTGCCCAGCAACAAAGCACCAATCTGGCCGTGGTCGCGCCCGGCATCGCCGAGGCATTGCTTGCCACCGGCATGGGCCTGCTGGCCGCGATTCCGGCGGTGGTGTTCTATAACAAACTGTCGGCCGACAGTGACCGGATCATTTCGGGTTACGAGGCCTTTGCCGACGAATTCGCCACCATCCTCAGCCGCCAGTTGGACAGTTGATATGGCATCGGTAATCCAGAAAAACCAGAGCGGGCGACGTCGCAGAAGGCGTCGTAGCGGGAACGCGGCAGCGATGAGCGAAATCAACATCACGCCTTTTGTGGATGTGATGCTGGTGTTGTTGATCATATTCATGGTGGCGGCGCCACTGGTGACGGTCGGGGTGCCGGTGGAACTGCCCAAAACGGCGGCCACGGCCCTGCCTGCAGAACAGGAAGAACCGCTGACCATTACGCTGACGGCGGACGGGCTGATCATGTTGCAGGAAACCGAAATCGGAATGGATCAGCTGATCCCGAAACTGCGTTCAATCGCGGCGGAACGCGACAGCAACAAGGTGTTCCTGCGGGCCGATGGGGCGATTGCTTACGAGCAGGTCGTGCAGGTCATGGGCGCGCTGAATGCGGGCGGGTTTTCCAACATCGGACTGGTGACGGAAACCGGTGGCCCGACGCTTGACGGCAACGGCGGCTAACCGATGGACACGGGCCATTACATATCCGGTATCGGACATGGTGTCCTGATCGGC